>CAZKAX010000062.1:0-20066 GCA_964550775.1 uncultured Novosphingobium sp.
CGCGGCCTGGACCGCCGCCCGATAGGTCGGCTCGATTTGCGCAGCCTTGCTGTAAAGGCTGGCAATCCCGGTCAGCGAACGGGACCGCGCGGCATGGGCGGCGGCAAATTTCGGATCGAGCGCGATCGCTTCCTCGAACCGGACCAGCGCCTCGCGGTCGCTGGCTTCGCCGGAATCGGAATTGAACAGCGCCCGCCCGCGCAAGTAGGCATCGTATGCCGCCACCACATCGGTCCCGCCGGGCACTTTGCCGCTGCCGGTCACTTGCGCCAGCAGGGCCCTGGTCACCGTATCCGCAATCTCGCGCTGGACCGCGAAGATATCGTCGAGCGTGCGGTCAAAGCTTTGGGACCAGCTGGCAAAGCCGGACGCGGCATCGGTCAGCGTGGCGTCGATCCGCACCAGCGCGCCCGATCTGCGCACGCTGCCGTCGAGCAGGAAATCGACCTTGAGCTGCTTGCCGATGGTCCGGGCGTCTTCCTTGTGGTCCTTGAACTCGTTCGACGAGGCCGGAGCCGCCACTCGCAGGCCGGGGTTGCGGACCAGCGCGGCGCGGACTTCTTCGCACAGTCCTTGCGCGAAATAGTCCTGGCCGCCCTCGCTGCTGAGATTGGCAAAGGGCAGGACCGCCACGGCATTGCGGGCGGCGGAGCTGCGCGACTGGCGCAGCCACCACGCGCCCGCGCCCGCCGTCACCGCCACCGCGCCGCCCCCCGCGATCAGCAGGCCGCGGCGGGACAGGCCGCTGCGCTGCGCGGGGGCCACCGGCACTGGTGCCGCCGCGCCCGGACGATCCAGCAGACCGGCAATGCTGCGCTCAAGACTGGCGAAAGCCGCACTGTCCCGCCGCGCGTTCCAGCCGTCAAAGTCGATCGCGTGGTACTGGCGAAATCCCAGTGGCGGCTCGGCCCGGTCAAGCGAGACCGAGACGAGGCGCTTGTGATCGCGCGCATGGGCGGCTTCATCGCGCACCCAGTCCGAACCGATCGACGTGGCCGACCACACCACCACCACGGCATCGGCGCTGTCCAGCTTGCCTTCGATCACTTTCGCAAAAGCCGCGCCGCCATCGATCAGCGCGTCCCACCAGACCAAGTGCCCGGCCGCCGTCAGCGCATCGGCCAGCGGGCGCACACGCTCCCGATCGGCGCGGGCATAGCTGATGAACAGGCTGGAGGGCCTGGCCGGATCCGGATGCTCGCCCATGCTTGCGCTGTCCACGCTGCTGTCTCCCCAGCCTGCTTGTTAGCGCCGCGCTGCCGAGGTGGAAAGCGCTGCTTTGGCCTTGTCGATCCAGTCCAGCTGCCCCGGAACGCTGGTATAGACCGCAGGCTTGCCAGCCTGAGCGCAGCCCTTGCCCCAGGACACCAGGCCAACCAGAACCCGCTCGCGCCCCTGCATGCGGGTCATCGGGCCGCCGCTGTCGCCGTTGCAGCTATCCACCCCGGGGATGTCCGAAATGGCGCAGATCGTCTTTGCGGCGTCGCGGTTGCGATAGTCCGGTTGTTGCGCGCAGGCCTTGTCATCGGGGGCCTGGGTAATCTGCAGCAACCGGGGCGACATGTGGTTGAAAGTGCCCCCGGCAAAGGCCCCGGCCCCCGCCACGCGGGCCAGAGTGCGGCCCCAGCCGGTTACGCGCAGCTGATCGCCCCGGCCAACCGGAGCGTCGCCGGGGCGCGTCCCCAGCATGCGAATTTCGGCCTGGCGCAGGTTGAATTTGCGGGCCTGCGGATTGTCCGCAGCGATCCGCAGCAAGGCGATGTCGTTGGGATAGGGTTCGCTGTTGACGAAATCCTTGTGCACCCGCCAATCGGCAATCCGAAAGGTTGCCCCGCCCTGCTCCAGGTTCTGGGTCCCCAGTCTGACCCGCCGGGCAGAGCCGAAATTCTTCGTGCCATCCACGCAATGCGCCGCCGTGATCACCAGATTGTTGCCAATATAGACCCCGCCGCAGCGATGGCTCTTTTCCCAGTCCGCCATCAGATTCAGATGCAGGCATTTGCCGCCCGGCTGGCAATCTGCCGCAATATCGGCGGCGGAATAGGCATAGGTGCTGTAAATCTGCACCTGCCAGGGCGCTGTCCCGTTCCGTGCATCGTCCCCGCCGACGATCCGGCCATCGCCCGGTTCGGCCTCGCCCGCTTCGGCCTCGCCCGCTTCGGCCCCGCTGGCAGACGCTGCCAGTGGGACAAAGGCTGGTTCTTCAACCGGGGGAGCGGCATCGGCCGTCTGGGCCAGCGCACTGGCCGGAAACAGCAAAAGCGCCGCCAGTGCCGCCACAAATGATCTCATCATCACTTCCCCTTGCGTTCGATCAGCGCATCTTCAATCGTCACGGTCCATTGGCCCAACACGGGAATTGATCCGTCACGCGCGCCCACCGCACTATCGCTGCACTGCTCCACAGCAGGATCGCATGGCTCCTGATAACTTGCCCGCAGCGCGCTCTGTTCCAGCACGGCAGTATTGATCGGCGTGTCGGCGGTGAAAATGATGAAGCGGTACAGCCCGGTCGTATCGAATTTGAACGGCGGAGGCCGATACCTGCCGCCACTGCGCAGCGCGGCGTCATTGCCGCGTCCGGTGGGAACCAGCTGGGTAATCCCATAGCGGTCATCCACCACCAGCACGTTGATATGGCGTGCGGCATCGGCATCGTTGGTCACCGTCAGCACCAGCGGGGTATCGACCGGGACGGCGCGCGGTTTGTCCGCCGGTTCGGGGCAGGACTGCAGCGGGTGATCAAGTTCGGCTGAGAGGCAGAGTTTGACTTGTGCATCGCTGCTGCTGCGCGCCGGCAATGCCAGCAGGCGCCGCGCCTTGTAGATCGGCAGCAGCGCCATGCGCAGCCGTTCGGCAAACGCGGGATGGCTGACTTCGCCCAGCCCCGCCAGCCCGGATCCATCGCGGGCGAACAGATTAACCGGGCCTTCCTCGTCCGGGCTCCGCCGCAAGAGGTAAAGGTCAGCCGGGCTGCTGCGATCGACCGCTTCAACAAATGGCAGGGCCGACAAGATCTTGAACAAACGGCTCTCCGCCGCCGGAACCCCTTCACGCAGGGCGATCCGGATCCTTTCCTGGCCATAAGCATGGACCAGTTCGCGCGCGATAAGCCGCGCAGGCAGCGGCAGCTGCGGCGTGCCATCCAGTTTCAGCTTTGCGCGCCCATCTTCCACCGCCGCGACAGTCGCCTGGGCCAACGGACTGCCCGCCGGGTCCTGCGCGGAGCTCTGGCTATCGAACAGGGCAAAGGTGGAACCCGTGCTGATCCCCAGCACCCGCCCGGCCCCCAGTACCACCTCCGCACCATCCGGTTCGGCATCATACAGCACCGCGCCGGTCGCCGCGCCGCCGATTGCTGCGTTCAGCTGGCCTTCGGCCTGGGGGTGCTGGCTGCGGTGGCCATCCTGCTCCATCCGCAGCCGTACTGCGGTTGCCAGATCGCCAAAGGTTGCCTGTGGACGGGCCAGCAGGGCCTGGGTGAAAGCCAGGGTAAACACCCCGTTGGCCGCCCCGTCCCGGGTTACCTCACGCGCTTCTTCGGTATCGCGCGAGGCACCGAAGTGAACGCGATAACCGCCGCCCGGGCCCGTCAGGGGGATCGGCGGGAACCAGTCTTCGCGGTCCCTGACCTTGACCGGCTTGACCCCGCGGCCCACGCCTTCGCCCACCTCGCCGCGGGCCCCGGTGCCGGAAAAGCACGAATCGAACAGCGTGATAACATGGACCCCCCGCAGATTGGCGGCGGCCACGGCCCGGCCGATTTCACGATCAAGGATATCGTTCGACTGACCCGAAGGGGGACGCGCATCGGTGGGCAGCAGCGTGCTGCTATAGCGGCCCGCCTGATCGCCCAGTTCATCTTCCAGGGTTGATCCGTGTCCGGCGAAATAGAACAGCACCGTATCGCCAGGCCGCGCGGCGCGAATCTGGTCGGTCAATTCCTGCAGGATCGCCGCGCGGGTGGCGCATCTGTCGGTCAGGGTCACTGAAACCGTGTTGGCGCTGCGGCAATCACGGCCCGGCCGGTCGAACCGGACCTTGAGCGCCAGTTCAAGCGCCTGCTTCATCACCGCAGCGTCGGCCACCGCGCCTTTCAGGTCGGAAAAGCCGGGATCGGACGGGCTCTTTTTCGAATAGAGGTACTTGTCGATGCCAACGAACAGTCCCCTGATCACCGGCTCGGCCCCCGCAGGGACAGCGGCCAGCAACAGGGCCAGTGCGAGCAGAGCGCGGATCATGGCGCCAACCTGCGCAGCACCAGTCGGCTCGGCCCGCCGGTGAAATCGAACAGCGCCGGTTCCTGCACCCGCCGGGCAGCATCCGCGCCCGACAGGAACACCACGCCGCGCGCCCCGGTGGGCTGGCTCGCGAGCCGGGCGAGCGCTGGATCCCGGCTCAGCACGGGCAGACGCCGCATGGCATAGCGCAGCCATTCATCCAGCGTGATCGCGCGGTCACCGTTCTCGTCAGCCAGACCGCCGTCCGCCGTTATGCCCTCACCCGCGAGGGCAAAAGTCAGCAGCCCTTGCCCCAGCTTTGCCGATTCAAGCGCAACATCATCGCTTTGCGTCGCGGCGAGAATTCGCATCTGCTTGTCATAGGCGAGCTGCCCCAGCCCGGCATCGCCCATCGGCCCGGCGCGAAAATCCCTGGCATCGACGCTGGCGGCGGAATGGCAGGCATCGATGATCAGCGCCATTTCCCCGGCATCGATCCGCCGCAATTCGCGCGACATGTCGGCCGAGGAAACCAGGCTGGCCAGTTCCGGCTGTTTCGTTTCGTCCGGCCAGCTGGCATCGGCGGGCAGAAGATAGAAGGCACCCTGTGGATCGGCCCAGCCGTGGCCCGAAAACGAGATGATGACCGTATCGTCCGGTCCCGCGCGATCGAGCATCGCAGCATCGATCCCCAGCGCCTTGAGCCGCGCCAGCGCTGGTGCACGCGGGGCGCCGCCGAGCAGGCCAAAGATGTCACCCGTCGCACGCTTGGTCAGCCGGGGGCTGCCCGGGCGGGCGCTATCGGCCACCACCAGCAATCTTACGTCGCGCGCACCAGGAATTGCGGCAAGGCGGCTACCGAGCAGTTGCGCATCCCCCGCCGCAAAGTTCAGCCGCAGGCGCGCTTCGACATAATTGTCCACCCCCAGCGCGACCACGAAGACCCGGCCTTTCGCCGTTGCCTTGGGACGGGCGGCGTAGCTTAGCCGCGCGGTCTCGCTCTTCACCCTGTCCTCGTTGAAGGCATAGGCGGTAAATTCGACCGGCGCGGAGCCGGACGGCAGCCGGACGGTAAACTGCTTGCGGGCGATCCCGTCGGGACCCGGCTCAATGCGGTTGTCGCGCCGCCACTGCGCCAGTTCGAACGGCTTGCTGTCATCCGGTTCACCCGGCCACTGCGCCACCAGACTGCGATTCCGGAACAAGCGCAGATCATAACCATCGCTGCGGGTCTTGCCGTTGGGCACATCGGGGCTGCTGCCCCGGCGCAGTTCGACATCGATCAGCGCCTCATCCGGTCGGCGGCCCTTACGGACAGCTGCAATCCGCACTTGCGGTTGCACGCGGTTCAGGTCGGCAAGCGCGGGGATTGGCCGGAACGCCTTGGCGCAAGACCGGGTTGCCGTGCAGGCCATCAGCCGCCCGATCAGCCGGGGTTCGAAGAAATCGCGCATGAAGATTTGCGGTGCCAGTGATTGCAGCGGCGCGTCCGACATCAACCAGCGGAACAATCTGGTTTCCGGCCCCAAATCGGTGTCAAAACGCCCATCGCGGTCCAGCGCGACGAAGTGGTTCCCTTCCAGCAGATTGATCCGCACCACTGCAGGATCGGCCAGGGGATCGTCGCGGCTCGGCTCCCACAGCACGATCCCGTCATTGCCGGTCACCACCCAGCGCAGCGTGCTGCCGGGGACCTGCCCTTCGCCCATCACCTCATTGAACAGGATCCGCTCGCGGCGCTGGCCGTCCGCCACGGAAATCGCCGCTATCGGCGCGGTGGCATAGCGATCGACGTTTTCGTACCAGGACTGGCCATCGCGGCTGACGGTCTGCTGCGCCAACAGCGCGATCGGCGCAGTGTTTGGCCCCAGCGGCTCCGGGGCCGCGCTGGTCAGGTTCCAGCGGTGATTGACCCCGGCAAAGCGCAGCCCGATCGCGGTGCTGTCCGGGTTGTGGGACACGCCGGGTTCGCCCGATCCGGCTGGCAGCTCGATCGCAGCCCGCGTGCGTCCGGAACCGGCGTCGATCGCACGGACAGTCCATACCGGGCCTTGATCGCCAGCCGCGATGGAGCTGACGGCGATCAGGGTGGTGCCGTCGGGCGTGACGCTCAGGCTATCGATATAGGCAGCGGCAGGGCTGCTCGCCCCGAAGGGTTGCCAACCATGCACCGGATCGAACCGCTCAAGCCCCTGGCCCGGAGTGCCCGGCGCGCGGCAATTGCCGATCCCGCTAGCGATCAGCGCGCCACCGGGCAGCGCAACCGTGCCGCACCGCATCGGGAGCGTGATGTCCCGGCCTTGCTCGGCGGAAGCACTGACGATCCGGATCGGGTCATCGCGGCCGTCCGACGCGTACTTTCGACCATCGCTGGTGCTGCGGACTGGCAGCAGAATGCGCTGATCGTCGAGCCAGCGCACGGACTCGTAAAAGGCTTCGTAGCGCTTCTGCACTGTCACTTTCGACATGTTGAGATCGAAGATTGTCAGCAGCGAAATCCGGGGACCTTCGCCCGTGCTGACATCATTCACCAGAGCGAGCCGCTTGCCATCGGGCGACAGATTGGCCGCGAAAGACACCACCGGTTCCGGCTTTTCCAGCCGCCGGACCAGCTGACCCTGCCGATCCCTGATGATCACGGGGTAATCGCTGGCATCAAGCGTGAACTGGCCGGAATGCGAAGGGATCTGGCTATGGGCCTTATCCGTATCGTCGCAGGGGCTGCGCTGATCGCCCAGGACCACGTGCCATTCGCCCGCTTGGCGCAAAGGGATTGTCAGGGTGAGCGGGCGGCACAGGCACAGCCGCCCGTCGGCGCACAGCGCGGCATCGCTTTCACGCCGCACCCCGGTCAGCGTCAGGCGGTCGGCATCGTCAACAGCCGCAGCCGCGATCTGCTGGCCCACCCCGTCATCGCGGCGCGGCAGGCGGATCACGTTGACCAGATCGCCCGATTGCACCTCCCAGACCTGGACCGCGTCAATCAGGCTCGCCTCCAGAGTCACCGCAAAGCGGTCGTCGTGGCTCCAGGCGGCTACGCCGCGGCTGCTCGACATCTGTTGCAGGATGATCCGGGGAAGCACCTTCGCACCGGAAACGGATTGCGGCGGGGCAGCGGCGGCCAGGGACGAGGTGAGGCACAGCGCTGTCAGGACAAGGCCCAGCCAGCAACGCAGCGCCATTCCCGGTGATGTCCGCCAACGGGTGTCCCGCAAGGCAAAGCCCCCTTTCCCGGCAGTTTTGCGACCAATTCGCAGGGTCGTCAATCGCAATCCCGGGAGCGTCATCTCCTCTTCTGTCTCACGGTGTCATATTCGACTTCCCTTCCGCCGATGAATCGCTAGGCTCGGGCGCAAAGGACTGGGTGAGAGGGAGATGAGCATGCAGCCGGAACGCGGAGCGGAAGGATCGCAGATCGGGCGGGCAGCGGTGATCGGGCTGATTGCGCTGCTGTTTTTCGGCAATGCGCTTAACTATGTCGACCGGCAGGTTCTGGCGCTGCTCAAACCCACGCTGGAGGCTGAATTCGGCTGGTCGGATCAGGACTATGCGCACCTTGGCTCCTCGTTCCAGTTCGCCGCGGCCGGGGCCTTGCTGGCGGTGGGCTGGTTTGTCGACCGGCTGGGGGTGCGGCTGGCCTATGCGATTGCGGTGACGGTGTGGAGCCTCGCCGGGGCGGCCCATGCCCTGGCGGCGACGGTGCAGCAATTCGTAGCCGCGCGGGTGGTGCTGGCGGTGGGCGAAACAGTCAGCACACCAGCCGGGCTCAAGGCGGCGGCGATCTATCTGCCCGCAAGCCAGCGCAATCTGGCAATCGGGGTGGTCAATACTGCCAGCAACATCGGCGCGATCATCACCCCGCTGCTGATCCCGCCGCTGGCCGTGGCGTTTGGCTGGAAGGCTGCCTTTGTCGTGACCGGTGGACTGGGCTTTATCTGGTTGATCGCCTGGTGGTTCGGCACCGGCAGCCTCAAGCCGGTCGGCACCGCGCCAGAGCGCGCTCCGGTCAACTGGGGCGTGATGATGGCCGATCGCCGGACCTGGGCGGTGATCGGGGCCAAGTTCCTGACCGACTGCGTCTGGTGGTTCGTGCTGTTCTGGATGCCGGACTATTTCTCGCGGATCTATGGTCTCAAGCAGGCGCAGCTTGGCTGGCCGATCGCGATCATCTTTTCGCTGGCGGCGCTGGGGGCTATTACCTCTGGCGGGCTCTACCCGCTGCTGCAGGCGCGCGGCTGGACCGGCAACCGGGCGCGCAAGAGTTCGATGCTGCTGTTCGCGCTGGTGGTGCTGGCCATGCCGCTGGCGCTGCTGGTGCACAGCCCCTGGGCTGCCGCCGTGCTGATCGGGCTGGGGCTGTTCGCGCATCAGGGCTTTTCGACCAACATCTTCGGCATGACCGCCGATGTCGTCCCCGCCAGCCGCATCGCCACGGTGATCGCGCTGGGCGCGGTGGCGGGCAATCTGGCGGGAATGGGGATCATCGAACTGGCCGGATGGTCGCTGGGCAACGGCCACGGCTATGCCCCGATGTTCGCGATCTGCGGCGCGGCCTATCTGGCAGCGTTGGCCTGGATCCACCTGATCCTGCCCAACCTGGACGCGGTCAGCAACGAAGCGCACTGACCCGGCACACAAAAATAGGGCCTTGCGAACCACTGGTCCGCAAGGCCCCTCAGGCAGGTGGATTGCTTAGAAGCTGACCCGGGCCGAAACGCCGAAGTAGCGATCGGCATCGCGCGGGATCTGGTAGCGATAGGAACCGCTGACCCCGCCGTTGATGATCGCGGCGGCATAGCCCTTGTCAAACAGGTTGCGGACCTGCGCGGTGATCTTCCACTTGTCCGCCGGATCGACCAGCGCGAGCGAGAGGTTGACCAACGAATAGCCCGGGATCGTGCCCAGCTGACGCTGCACCGCATCAGGCGCGAACAGCGAGAGCTGCTTCGACTGGAAGTTCATCGAACCACCCAGCGCCACATCCGCGAACCAGCCGGTTTCGACGCGGTGATCGATCGACAGCGAACCCTTCCATGTCGGAGCATAGCCCAGCTTGGTCCCGGCCGGAATGATCGCCGTCGCCGCTGCACCCGGTGCCGCCTTGAAGTTATCGACATGCGCATCGGTCAGCGCCACGCCGCCGGCAATCGTGGTGTTCTTGCCCGGACGCCAGTTGAGATCGGCTTCGATCCCGCGGGTCGAAATTTCACCCGCGTTGGTGAAACGGGTCACCACCACGCCAGCCACAAGATCCGGGTTGTTGGCCTGGAAATTCTTGTACTTGGCATAGAAGCCCGCGATGTTCAGCGTCATCCGCCCATCAAGCAGCGTGTTCTTGAGGCCCACTTCGAACGAATCCGAAGTTTCGGGTTCGATCACGTTGGTGCCGGTCGCGGTCAGGTTGAAGAACACGTTGTAAGCCGGGCCCTTGTAACCGCGGGCATAGCTGGCATAGGCCATCACATCGTCGCTCATGTCGAACTGCAGCGCGACCTTGCCCGACAGGTTGTCGTTGCTGGTCTTGGTGCGGAACGGAATGCCGTTCGACGAAGCGACCGCCGCCGTCGCCGCCGCCGAAGCGGTAGAGCCCGCAGCAATCAGCGCCAGATAGCGATCATAGACGCCCTGATCGAAGTTGGCCTGGATCCCCGGGCCGGTCAGCGGCGAAACGCGGCTGTGGAACACCGACAGCTTGTCATTGGTGTAACGCAGCCCGCCGATCAGCCGGGCCTGTTCGCCCAGCTTCAGGGTCGCCTGGGTGAAGGCGGCGAAGTTGTTGAACACCGAACCGAAAGTGGCGCTGCCGTTGGGGGTGGTCGCCGCATTGGCATTGGTGCTGCCGCAAGGGATCAGTACGCCGGCCGGCGCGGTGGCCGTGGCGGTGCACTGGGTGACGTTGCGGGTAAAGGTCCGCTCGCTTTCGGCGCGCGAATAATAAGCACCGATCACATAGGACAGCGTCTGGTCCGCAGGCGAAGT
Organism: uncultured Novosphingobium sp.; assembly: GCA_964550775.1. Classification (GTDB taxonomy): domain Bacteria; phylum Pseudomonadota; class Alphaproteobacteria; order Sphingomonadales; family Sphingomonadaceae; genus Novosphingobium. Next base: position 10,200 of record CAZKAX010000062.1, read on the forward strand.
CAGGCGCAGTTCCTGGCTGAACGTAGTCGAGCTTTGCGGCCCGTTGTCATGCAGCTGGGCAAAGCCGACATAGGCCCGGTCAAGCCAGTCACCATCGCGGATTTCGGTGTTGTCCCAGCCGCGATAGGCCGTGATCGAGGTCAGCGTGTGTGCGCCCAGGCCCAGATCGAACTGGCCCGAAACGCCCCAGCCCTTTTCCTTGGTTGCGGTGACAAGGTTCTGCGCGACCTGACGGGTGTTGGCGCCCAACGGGGTTGGCAGCACGCCGAACGCGAGGCTGGTGGTGGCCACGCCAGCCCCGGTCAACGGACCGGTGGCGATGATGTCAGCGCAGCAATCGTCATCGTTCTTGTAGTAATCGGCGGCGATATAGACCCGCAGCGTGTTGCTGGGTTCATAGAGGAACTGGCCGCGCACGCCGCGGTGCTTGTAGCCGTTGACCCACTGGTTGGTGGCGGTGTTGCGGATGTTGCCATCATAATCGCCATAGAACCCGGTGATCCGCGCTGCGGTATCCGCGCCCAGCGGCAGGTTGATCGAACCCTTGGCGCGGAATTCGTTGCGGCCGAAGAAGCTGGCTTCCACCGATCCGCCCAGCTCGTGCTTGGGCATCTGGGTGGTGATGTTGATCACGCCTGCCGAAGCGTTCTTGCCGAACAACGTGCCCTGCGGCCCGCGCAGCACTTCGATCTGGGCCACATCGACCATGTCCGAGAAAGCTTCGCCCGAACGCGAATAGACCACGCCGTCCACCACGGTCGAAACCGAAGGTTCGCCCGCGATCGAGAAGGTGGCGGTTCCGACGCCGCGCAGGAAGATCGTCTGGTTAAGGGTGGTGCCCGACTTCAGGAAGTTGAGCGACGGCACCAGCTGGGCGGCGCTTTCGATGCCGGGACGGGCATTGTCAGCCAGGTCTTCGCCCGAGATGACCGAAACCGCGACCGGAACCGATTGCAGGCTTTCCGAACGCTTTTGCGCGGTGACGACGATTTCGCCGGGGTTGGCCGAATCATCTTCGGCGGCCGCTTGGGCCATGGCGGGCATTGCTGTCAGCGCAAAAGCCGCGACAGATGCGTAAAGCATGGATTTCATGGAGTTCCTCCCACTATCTGCCGGGCCGGACACTCCGGTCCCGGCGGCTGAATACCGCAGCTCGGGCCGATCGGACCCTGCCACTTGTGTGCTTGAAATGCTTCGATTGGCTCGATATGTCAAGCGGTGTCATATGCCGGACAAGCAATTGCGCTTCGACTGTGTTCTTGATGCCCCAGGGGAGAGAAAAACCGCGTGATAGCCGGGTTTAGCGAGTGTAAAGACGGTTTCGACCTGCTCTGTGCGGGCCGAGTCGTGCTGTCACATCGGCAAACCTGTCCTGCGGTGGCCATGGCCCGTGGCGATGCTGCGGTCACAATGGTTCATGGCAATTTCCGGATCGAGGATGCGCCGCACAGCGAGCTGCGCCCCACCGAATGGGCGATCGAAGCGGACACGGTGATCCTGTCCGACGGCGGCGTACCTGGGGCGCGGCTGGAGCTGACCGACAATGTGCTGTCGGTGAAGCTGCTGCGCCCCGGTTACGACCGGCTGCACCTGCATTTCCACGCCGCGCCGGACGAAGTGGTGTGGGGCGGGGGCGAGCAGATGAGCTATCTGGCGCTGAATGGCCGCAAGTTTCCGATGTGGACCAGCGAACCCGGCGTGGGGCGCGACAAGACCACTGAACTGACGCAGATCATGGACCGGCAGGGCATGGCCGGGGGCGATTACTGGAACACCAATTACCCCCAGCCGACGTTTCTCACCTCGCGCTGGCTGGCGGTGCACTGCACGGCCGAAGCCTATAGCGTGATCGATTGCAGCGATCCGGCGTTCCACCGCTTCGAGGTGTGGTCAGGTGCGAGTACGTTTGAACTCTATGCCGCCGATGGCCCGCAGGATCTGGTCGGCCAGCTCTCCACCCGCTTCGGCAGACAGCCGCCGCTGCCCGACTGGGCGATTGGCGGGGCGATCGTTGGCCTGAAGGACGGCGCGCGCAGTTTCGAACGGCTCGACAGCTTCATCAAGGCCGGGGCCGCCGTCTCCGGCCTGTGGTGCGAGGATTGGGCCGGGATCCGCGAAACCAGCTTTGGCCGCCGCCTGTTCTGGGACTGGCGGCGCGACCGCCAGCGCTTTCCCGACCTGCCCGAACGGATCGCCGCCCTGCAGGCGCGCGGGATTCGCTTCCTCGCCTATGCCAACCCCTATCTGGCGGTGGATGGCATCCTGTTTGAGCAGGCGCGCGAGGCCGGGCATTTCTGCCTGAAACAGGACAGCGACGAGGTCTATCTGGTCGATTTCGGCGAGTTCGACTGCGGCGTGCTCGATTTCACCCGCGCCGAAACGCGCGACTGGTTTGCCGAGCACGTGCTGGGGCGCGAAATGCTGGACATCGGCATTTCCGGCTGGATGGCCGATTTCGGCGAATACCTGCCCACAGACGTGCGGCTGGCCGATGGCAGCGATCCGATGGAAGCGCACAACCGCTGGCCGGTGCTGTGGGCTGAGGTCAACGCCCATGCCGTGGCCAGCCGGGGCAAGACCGGCGATGCGGTGTTCTTCATGCGCGCAGGCTTTTCAGGAGTGCAGGCGCATTGCCCGCTGCTGTGGGCGGGGGACCAATCGGTCGATTTCACGCGGCACGACGGGATCGGCACGGTGATCACGGCCGCGCTGTCGGCAGGCCTGGTCGGCAATGCCTACAGCCATTCGGACTGCGGCGGCTATACCTCGCTCCACGGCAATGTCCGCAGCCTGGAACTGATGCAGCGCTGGTGCGAGCTGGCGGCCTTCGCCCCGGTGATGCGCAGCCACGAAGGCAACCGGCCGGACGACAACCTGCAGTATGACAGCAGCGCGGAGCTGCTCTCCTGCTTCGCGCGGTGGAGCCGGATCCACGCGCACCTGGCCCCCTATGTCCGCCATCTGTGCGACGAGGCGCAGGGCCTTGGCCTGCCCGCGCAGCGTCCGCTGTTCCTGCACTATCCGGACGACGCCTCGCTTTATGCGGTGCAGGATCAGTACCTCTATGGCGCCGATCTGCTGGTCGCCCCGGTGATCGAACAGGGCGCCACCAGCCGCTCTGCGGTGCTGCCCGGCGATCAGCCGTGGATCCACGCCTTCACCGGCGAGCATTTCGAGCCCGGCGTGCACACCATTGCCGCGCCGATCGGCACGCCGCCAGTGTTCTTTGCCCCCGGCAGCCCCTATGCTGCGCTTTTCAGGGAGCTGGGGCAACTATGAGCGAACGCGCCAACATCCGCGACGTTGCGGCCCGCGCCGGGGTGGCGGTGAAAACCGTCAGCCGCGTGCTCAACGGCCACCCCTATGTCAGCGCCGAAACCAAGGCGCGGGTCGACGAGGCGATGCGCGCGCTCGATTTCCGGCCCAGCGTTGCGGCGCGGATCCTTTCTGGCGCGAAGAGTAACCAGATCGCGCTGATCTATGACAACCACAGCCCCTATTACATGTTCCAGATCCAGACCGGCTGCTGGGACTATTGCCGCGCCAACCATATCCGCCTGCTGGCCCAGCCGGTCGACGTGGCCGACCCGCAAGTCGGCGAACAGGTGCGCGGACTGGTCACCGAAACCCATGTCGACGGGATCATCCTGTCGAGCCCGGTGACCGATTGCGATCCGGTGTTGCGCGCGCTGGAGGCGCTGGACATTCCCTTCGTGCGGATTTCGCCGGGCACCAACCACGCGCTGACCAGTTCGGTGTTCATGGACGATGCCCAGGCGGCGGATGACATGACCACGCACCTGATCAACCACGGCCATCGCCGAATCGGGTTCATCAAGGGCCACCCCAACCACATGGCCTCGGACGACCGCCTGTTCGGCTATCGCCGCGCGCTCGACCGGGCGGGCCTGCCGTTCGAGCCCAGCCTGATCTGCGATGGCGAGTTCGATTTCGATTCGGGCGTGCGCGGCGGCAACTATCTGCTCGACCTGCCCGACCGGCCGACTGCCGTGTTCGCATCCAATGACGACATGGCCGCCGGGGTGCTGGCCGTGGCGCATGACCGGGGGATCAATGTCCCGGGCGAACTGTCGGTCACCGGGTTCGACGACACCACCCTGGCCCGCACCGTCTGGCCGCCGCTGACCACGATCCACCAGCCGATGGCGGAGCTGGCCCGCACTGCCACCGAAATCCTTATCGCCGGGGGCGATCTTACCCATCGCCGCCTGCCCCATACCTTGATCGAGCGCGCCTCCGTCGCGCCGCCAACCAGGAAGATTTGATGAGCGAACTGCCCCTGCCCCCTGCCAGCCGCCAACTCGGTTCAACCGGGATTGCGATCTCCCCGATTGCCTGGGGCATGTGGCGCCTGGCCGAAGACGGCCGCAGCGCTGCCGAGGCCGCGAAGCTGGTCCACGCCGCGCTCGATGCCGGAATCACTTTGCTCGATACGGCCGATATCTATGGCTTCGACGGCAAGGGCGGGTTCGGCGATGCCGAAGCGTTGCTGGGCGAAGTGCTGGCCGCAGAGCCGGCGCTGCGCAGCCGCATGGTGCTGGCCAGCAAGGGCGGGATCATGCCGCCGCTGCCCTATGACCAGAGCGCCGACTATCTGAACGCGGCGCTCGACGCCTCGCTGCGTCGGCTGCAGACCGATTGCATCGATCTGTACCAGATCCACCGCCCGGACATTCTGGCCCACCCGCAAGAAGTGGCCAAGGTGCTGGACGATGCCCTGACCGCGGGCAAGATCCGCAGCATCGGCGTGTCGAACTTCACGGTCCACCAGATCGCCGCGCTGAACCATTTCCTGGGCCACAAGCTGGTCGCGTCCCAGCCGGAAATCAGCCCGCTGCGCATCACCTGCTTTGAAAACGGTGAGCTCGATCAGGCGATGATGCTGGGGCTGACCCCGCTGGCCTGGTCGCCGCTGGGCGGCGGACGGCTGGCCAATCCGGCGAGCGCCCGCGACAAGGCGGTCGCTGCAGAGCTGGACCGAGTGGCGCAAGCGCAGGGCGTGTCGCGCACGGTCGCGGCCTATTCGTGGCTGATGGCGCATCCCGCCGGGATCGTGCCGATCATCGGTTCGCAGCAGGCCGAACGGATTGTCGAAGGAACGCAAAGCTTGAAGGTCCGCTGGTCACGGCAGGACTGGTACGCCGTGCTCGTTGCGGCGCGGGGAGAGCGGCTGCCCTGACCGGCAGACCGCAATGAACCGCGCGTCGCCCCCGGCGGCGCGCAAGGAATGGAGCAAGCGCCGGACGGCGGCCGTCAGCGGTTCTGCCGATGGGAAACTGCGTCCGGCGTATAGGTGAGGAAGCAAGATTATGTCCGAACAACAGTGTGAAGTAGCCTGGTTCTCCGCCTTGTGCGACGACGACTACGAATTCCTGGGCGTGCCCGATCCCTATCTGAAGAGCAGCTGGGAACACTGCCGCAATATCGTGCTGCGCGCCGAAGAGGGCGGGTTCGACAATATCCTGCTGCCCTCGGGTTATGAGCTGGGGCTGGATACCACCGCGTTTGCCGCCGCCGTTGCCACGCAGGTGCGGCGGATCAAGCTGCTGTGGGCAACCCGCATGGGCGAGGACTGGCCGCCGCAACTGGCACGGCGGATCGCCACGCTCGACCGGATCCTGGGCCCCAATGCAGCGGGGACCGGCGGGCGGCTTAACGTCAACATCATCTCGTCCGACATGCCGGGCGAAAAGATCGAGAGCGCCCCGCGCTATGCCCGCGCGACCGAGATCATGAAGATCGTCCGCACCCTGCTGAACGGCGAACACCTCGACTTCAAGGGCGAGTTCTTCAATCTCAAGCTTGACCCGGCGCGGATCACCACGATTTCGGGCAAGTGCCCGGCCTTCTACTTCGGCGGCCTGAGCCACGAAGCCCGCGAATGCGCCGCTGAAGCCGCCGATGTCTACCTGATGTGGCCCGATACGATGGACAAGGTCCGCGAAACCGTGGCCGACATGAAGGCCCGCGCCGCGGCCAAGGGCCGTACGCTGAAGTTCGGCTACCGCGCCCACGTGATCGTGCGCGAGACCGAGGACGAGGCGCGGCTCTATGCCGACAAGCTGCTGTCCAAGCTGGACGAGGCCGCAGGCAAGGCGATCCGCGAAAAGTCGCTCGACGCCAAGAACTATGGCGTGCAGCGCCAGCAGGAACTGCGCGGCGCGGCCGATGGCGACGGCTTTGTCGAGGAGAACCTGTGGACCGGCATCGGCCGCGCCCGTTCGGGCTGCGGGGCGGCGATCGTCGGCAATCCGGATCAGGTGGTTGCCAAGCTCAAGGCCTATCAGGACGCCGGGATGGAGGCCTTCATCCTGTCGGGCTACCCCCACGTCAACGAGTGCGACATGTTCGCGCGTTATGTGATGCCCAAGCTGCAGCACGGGCCGCTGGTGCTTTGATCTGCTACTCCCCCTCTCAGTTGCGGGAGGGGGAGATCAGTCCGCTTGTGACCGCAGTGCACGGACCCAACTGATCACGGCGAGCGACAGGAACGCCACCAGCCCGCCCAGCCCCAGCAGGTGCGGATCAAGCAGCAGACCGGGCGCGGTCAGCACGCCGCCGGCCATCGCCAGCAGCCCCAGCCAGCGCGTCCAGCCAGCCCCGCGCCAGCACAGCCATCCGGCCACCACTTCAACCACCGCCAGCAATGCAAATTTTATCCGCGGCGCCGCGACCAGCTGGTCGAACGTCACCTGATCGCCCGGGAAGGTGCCAATCAGGTGCAACATCCGGCTGTTTTCCCATTGGTCAAACAGCATGGCTGTGACCACCAGCACGATCATCCAGCGCACCAATGCCCGCAATTGCGCATCGCCGTTGCTGGCGGCGCGCAGCACGTAGATCATTGCAGTGCCATAGGCCGGGATGAAGGCGAGAATGTCGAGCCACAGGCCGGTCCGCTGCGCTGCCAGCGCCGCCGCGCGGCACTGCTCGGGGAACAAGGCGGACAGCTCGGCCGGAGTCTTGGCCAGTTCAAAGGCCAGAATCGGATCGGCGGCATTGGGGCAAGCGGCGATCCCGGCGATCCGCGAAAATCCGATCGCGATGCCCAGCACGAAAACAAAGATCACGCCAGCAAAACGCCACAGTCTGGTGGTGCTCATCATTCCTACCCCCCGTTTGGCCGCTCAGGCTTCCAGTTCGACGTCCCAGTACAGCCAGTCGCGCCAGGTTTCGTGCAGGTGGCCAGGCGGAAAGGCCTTGCCGCGTTCGTGGAGCTGCCAGTTGGTCGGGCGGATCGGCTGGACCAGCAGCGGCATCCCGGCCTGCTTGGGAGTGCGTCCGCCCTTCTTGAGGTTGCACGGGGCGCAGGCGGTCGCGACGTTTTCCCAGCTGGTCTGCCCGCCCAGCCGGCGCGGAACCACGTGATCGAAGGTCAGCTGGTGCGGACTGCCGCAGTACTGGCAGGCAAAGCGATCGCGCAGGAACAGGTTGAAACGGGTGAAGGCCGGAAACTCGCTGGGCTTCACATACTGGCGCAGCGCGATCACCGAAGGGATCTGCATCTGCCAGGTCGGTGAATGCACCTCGCGCTGGTACGAAGCGACAATATCGACCCGTTCGAGGAACACCGCCTTGATCGCGGTCTGCCACGGCCACAGGCTGAGCGGATAGTAGCTGAGCGGCGTATAGTCCGCGTTGAGCACCAGAGCAGGACAATCGGACAGGTGGCGGAGGGGATCCTCCTCTGCGCTGCGGAACCGGGCCGCGCGCTCGATCAGCTCCGCCTTGAGCATGGCCTCTTGTTACAGACCGATATGACGGTTTGGCGACTGTCCATGGGTGTAGTGAACAGTCTGCCGCGCTTGCCGTCAAGCCGGTGGGGGCGGCTGAATCCACAGCGGTGATGAGAGCGCTGGTTTCCGGGCTGGGTCAACTGGGTTCACACGAAGGCACGAAGCCACGAAGATGGAGCGGATGGGGCGAAGCCCCTTTGGACATTGCCCCCCGTGGCTTCTGGCGCGAAGGAACAGGGATACACAAGGCCTGCGGCGCAGCAGGGCATCTTCGTGGCTCCGTGGCTTCGTGTGAACCAAGAATTCCACCCCCACCAATTCCCACTTGGATGCGGCAAGCACCTTGGCGATAAGGCCGCTCGATGATCCGCACCCGCTTTGCCCCCAGCCCCAATGGCCTGTTGCATCTGGGCCATGCCTATGCGGCGATCGTGGCGCACGATCTGGCACGCGAACGAGGCGGCGAATTCGTGCTGCGGATCGAGGATATTGACGGCACCCGCAGCCGCGCCGAGCTGGTGCCCGAGATTCTGGCTGATCTGGAATGGCTGGGGCTCGGCTGGGACGGGCCGGTGGTGTTCCAGTCTGCCCGGATCGCCAGCTATGCGCAGGCGGGGCAACGACTGATCGATCTCGGGCTGCTTTATCCTTGCACCTGCACCCGCCGCGAAGTGGCCGAGGCCGCCATTGATCGCGGGCCGGACGGGCCGATCTATCCCGGCACTTGCCGTGGCCGCACCGCCGCGCCGGACGCCGATGTGGCTTGGCGGCTCGACATGGCCCGCGCGGTCGATCTGGCCGGGCCGCTCGGCTGGGAGGATGAACTGGCCGGACCGCAGCGCTGCTGGCCGGAACAGTTCGGCGATGTGGTGCTCCTGCGCCGCGATGCCCCGGCAAGCTATCATCTTGCCGCAATGCTTGACGATGCCGCCGACGGTATCACGCTGGTAACGCGCGGACATGACCTGTTTGCCGCCAGCCATGTCCACCGTCTGCTGCAGGCGCTGCTGGGCCTGCCGGTGCCGGTCTGGCACCACCATGACCTGCTGCTGGAAGCGGATGGCCGCAAGCTGGCCAAGCGGCGCGGATCCCCTGCGTTGGCCGATCTGCGCCGCGCGGGCGAAGACGGGTGGGCGCTGGCCGAGGCACTGCGGGCCGGCACGCTCCCCGCTGGCCTTTCGCTCGGCAAAGGACTAGGATAGCGCCATGAGCACGCTCTTGATCCCCGTTCTGATCATTGCCATGATCATGGTCGTCGTCAGCCTGGGGCGCGGCATTGCCGCTTTCATGCAAAGCACCCGCGCCGATCTGGAGCGACCGGACAGCGCCGGGCCAAGCGAGATGCAGCTCAAACAAAACAAGATGATGATGCAGCGCATCCTGTGGCAAGGTGCCGCCGTGATGGTGGTTGCGCTGCTGCTGTTCGCCAGCCGGTAAGATCATGGTCAAGCTGAACAAGATTTACACCCGCACGGGTGACGATGGCACGACCGGGTTGGTCGATGGCAGCCGCTGTCCCAAGCATGCCGCACGGATGGAAGCGATCGGCGCGGTGGACGAAGCAAACTGCACCGTTGGCAGCCTGGTCTGCGCATTAGACGACGATCTGCACCGTTCGGCGCTGGTCCGGATCCAGAACGACCTGTTCGATTTGGGCGCCGATCTGGCCACCCCGGGAGAGGACTTTACGCCAGGCGAGATGGTGTTGCGGATTGTGCCCGGGCAGGTCGCATGGCTCGAAGCCGAAATCGACCGGGTCAATGCTCCGCTCCCGCCGCTGACCAGCTTCATCCTGCCGGGCGGCGGCGAATCCGCCGCACGCGCGCATATTGCCCGCGCCACCACCCGCCGCGCCGAACGGACCATGACCGCGCTTGGCGCGCAGGAACCAGTCAATCCTGCCGCTCTGGCCTATATCAACCGGCTGTCGGACTACCTGTTTGTCCTGTGCCGTGCGATCAACGCGGCAGAGAACAGCGAAGTCCTGTGGGTGCCGGGCCAGAATCGCTAGCCAAGTCCCGATTCCCTCGCTAGTCAGCCCGGGTTTGCTGCACGTGCGAAGGAATGTTGAAATGCGGACAGTGGCGGTTATCGGCGCGGGCCAGATGGG
>CAZKAX010000063.1:0-19531 GCA_964550775.1 uncultured Novosphingobium sp.
GCAACAAGGGTCCGTACATCGTGTTCTTCGACTGGGATAAGTCGGACATCACGCCTGAAGCGGCGTCGATCCTCGACAGCGCGATCACGGCCTATGGCAGCTGCAACAACGTTCCGATCATGCTGGCCGGTTATGCCGACCGTTCGGGCAAGCCCACCTACAACCAGGGTCTGTCGGAACGTCGCAACACCTCGGTTCGTGGTTACCTGACCTCGCACGGTGTTACCGATGGCGCGATCAGCAGCCAGGGCTTCGGTGAAAACAACAACCGCGTCCCGACCGCTGACGGCGTGCGTGAACTGCAGAACCGCCGGGTGGAAATCACCTACGGTCCGGGTTCGGGCATGTAAGCAGCCGCAAGGCGCCGAAAAGATTGGGGGGCCGGAGCGATCCGGCCCCCTTTTCTTTTGGGTCCAACCGGTGGCATGGTGTGTTCGATCGGAGACCAGACATGACGATAAGGCGCATTTCCGGGCTGACTGCACTGACCCTGCTGGCCGCCTGTTCGACCTTGAACGACGTCCCCACAGCCCGGCTTGGCACCGCCACGCTGAAATTGACCAGCGGAGTGCCAGTCGGTACGGCGCAGTTCCTTGTCAGCAAGGACCGGGTTAGCATCAATGTTGCCCTGGCTGGCCTATCCGCGGGGTCGCGCGGCATCCACCTGCATGCGGTGGGGCAATGCACCGGGCCTGATTTCACCTCGGCCGGACCGCATCTCAATCCCGGCGGGCATCAGCATGGCACCGACAATCCGGCGGGCAGCCATCTGGGCGATCTTCCCAATGTGGTGCTTAACCAGCTTGGCGCCGGCACCGTTGTGGCCGAACTGCGCGGAACGCGGGCTGAAGTGGAGCAGGCCCTGTTTGACAGTGATGGCAGCGCCATCGTGATCCACGCGGCGGCTGATGACTATCGCACCGACCCCAGCGGCAACAGCGGCAAACGGGTCGCCTGCGGGGCTATTCAGCGGCCCTGAGACTGCTCCAACGGTTCCCCCGCAGCCTGCGCCCGTGCGGCGACGCTGTGGGCGGCCGCGGGCACCAGCCGCATCGCAGCCAGCAACAGCACGGTGCCAATCGGCGCCGCGATCAGCGTCGAAAGTACACCCAGCGCCAGGTCATCCCCGTTCTTTGCCGAGACATAGCCGGCCATGAACGGCCCCAGGGCCAGACCCACCAGGGTGGTCGCCAGGAAGAAGGTGGCGGTGGCGGTTCCGCGCATGCGTGGCAAGACCAGCGCCTGACTGGCCGCTGCCGCCGCACCCAATGCGCTAGATGAGCAGGCGATAGCGATGAAGCTGAACACCGCGAAGGCCGTAAAGCTCTCGGTCCGGTAGGCGAGGACGAGCGGCACGACCGGCGTCAGCAGGCCAATCAGGACAACGATCACCCGGCCATTTTCGGTACGTTGCTGCAGCCGGTCGGCCAGCCAGCCCCCCGCGATCACCCCCAGGAACCCGGCAACCGCGCTGGGTGCGCCGATCACCCAGCCGAGATTGGCCTTGGCGATGTGGAACACCCGCTCTGCATAGGGCGCGCCCCAATAGGACGAGGCGTAGCTGGTGAACGAGACCATACCGTACCCGAGCGTGGTGCAGAGGAACGCGGGACTGCCCCAGATCAGCCGGAAAGTTGGGTAATCGCGCTGGCGCAGTGCGGCTGTCCAGCAGTAGACCGCATAGACCCCGACGCCGACAAAACTCCACTGCTGCAGGGTCGAACGGCCCAGCAGCAGGACCAGCACCCACACGCCGCCCGCGATGCCGCCGGCAACCAGCAGGTTGGCCGCCAGCGCCCGGGGCCCCCGCCGGGCCGCGCCGAGCAGGGTGAAGGGCGGGATCACATCCAGCAGTTCATCGAAGAAGCCGCGGAACGGGTTGGGATCGCTAGGGGTTGGCAGGCCATCGATGGCCCCGCGCACCGGTTCACGCAGGGTTGAAACCCACAGCGCCAGCAGCAGCCCCGGCAGCCCCACCGCCATGAACGCCGCCTGCCAGCCGACCAGGCCCAGCGGCCCTCCCCCCGGATAAGTCAGGTCCCAGCGCTGCACGATCAGCCCCCCGATCAACAGCGAAAGCCCCCCACCGAGATAGAGCCCCGAGCTGTAGATCGCCAGCGCGGTTGCCCGCATGTGCCGCGGGAACAGGTCGGAAATCAGCGAATAGGCGGCCGGACTGGCGGTCGCTTCCCCCACCCCCACGCCAATCCGCGCGCCGGTCAGCATGGCGCCGTTGCGGGCAAAGCCCGAAAGTGCGGTCATCAGCGACCACAGCCCCAGCCCGATGCTCATCAACCGGACCCGCTTCCAGCTGTCCGCCAGCCTCCCGAGCGGGATCCCGAACAGCGCATAGAACACCGCAAAGGCCGTGCCGTAGAGAAACCCGAGGTCGGCGTCGCTCAGCCCCAGATCGCGCTTGATGTCATTGGCCAGGATCGAAAGGATCTGCCGGTCAACGAAATTCAGCACATAGACCAGCACCAATACACTCAGCACGTACCAGCTATAGGGTTCGGCCCGCGCAGGCGCGTCCGGGGCAGGAGTGGTCTGGTCCGACATGCTGTTTTCTCCCCGCGCGGTCAGGCCGCATAATGTGTGTTGTCGATCAATCCCGCCGCAGCGAAACCATCCTTGCGCAACCGGCAAGAATCGCACAGTCCGCAGGCCCGCCCATCCGGCATGGGATCATAGCACGACCAGCTGAGCGCCGGATCGAGCCCGAGCCGGTCCGCTTCTTGCGCGATCTGCGCCTTGCTGAGCATTTGCAGCGGTGCGTGCACCGTGAAATCCCCGCCTTCAGCCCCGGCCTTGGTCGCCAGCCGCGCCAGATCCTGGAAGGCAGCGATGAATTCCGGGCGGCAATCGGGATAGCCCGAATAGTCCAGCGCATTGACCCCGATGAACAGATCGCGCGCGCCGATCGCTTCGGCCCAGGCCAGGGTCAAGGAGAGGAACACCAGGTTGCGCGCGGGCACATAGGTCACCGGAATATCCGGCCCCACCCCATCCTTTGGCACGGCAATGTCCGCCGTCAGCGCCGATCCGCCAAACTGGCGCAGATCGAGCGGCAAGACCACGTGGCGGGCCGCCCCCAGCAGCTGCGCGATCTCTCCCGCGGCGGCAATTTCGCGCCGGTGACGCTGGTTGTAATCGATGGTCAGGGCATTGATGCGATAGCCGGCCTCACGCGCCAGAGCGGCGGAGACCATTGAATCCAGTCCGCCCGAAAGCAGCACCACCGCATCGCGACCATTCCCGTTCTGCATCCGCAGGGGCTAGCCCGCGCCATGCGGCTTGGCAATGGGATCAGCTGGCGCAGTCCCCCACCCGCCGCGCTTCGGCGGTGAAATCGAACGGCAGGCCATCGGCAATGCCCTGGCTGTCGATCTGGACTAGGCGGTTGGTTTCCTTGCGGATGTGGGTGCGGCCATAACCCTTGCCGCGGCAGGTGTACTGCACGGTCACTTCATTCGGGCTGTCCTGCACCACCACCCGGTCACAGGTTGAATCCTGATGGCGCAGCTGGATCAGGCGGCGGCCATTGGGCACGCACAGCGCCTGCGCCGCCGAGCCCACCTCACGCGGGCGCATCACCCAGCGCCCGGCGTCAAGCTGGTCCAGCATGGCCAGCTGAGGGCCTTGCCCGGACAGCGGAACGGCGAAGGCAATCAGGCCTGCTGCCAGAATCCCGGCCGTGCGCAATTGCTTCATCCCCACTTCGGTTGCCCTTTGGTCACCTGTTGCTGTCCGCCAAGATGGCGCAGCAATTGCGAATCGCTTGTAACATGGCGACGCGCTGCGGCCAACCGTGCAACAACAGCGATGAACAGAGTGTTTACAGTTCGATTTCGAACAGCCGCGAACAGAACGCGCAATCAACCACGATCTTGCCCTCATCGTCCCGCATCTCGGCTTGCTGATCTGCGGGGAAGCGCGCCAGCACCGCCTGGTAATGCGCCACGCTGCACCGGCACCCTCGGCTGAGCGGCTGGACCGGCAGGACCCGCACTTCGCTTTCTTCATGAAACAGCCGCCAGACCAGCGTTTCCAGCGACAGGTCGGGATCGATCAGTTCATCGTGGCGCAGCGATCCGGCCAGCGCCTTGACGTGTTCCCATTGCGGATGATCGTGCTGCACGTGCAGCCGCTCGCGCCCTTCCTCGCCATCGGGCAGATGCTGAACCAGCAGCCCGCTGCCAACGCAGCCCTGCCGGTCCGATCGCACCGCAATCCGGATCAGGGTCGGGACCTGTTCGGACTGGGCGAAATAGCTTTCGCAGGCCGCAGCCAGCGAATCGCCCTCCAGCGGAACGATCCCCTGATACCGCTCGCCCGAGCTGGCGAGATCGAAGGTCATGGCGAGATAGCCCTGGCCAAACAGCGCATAGAGCGAAGGGTTCGGCCCCAGCGCGGCCAGCCGCTCGGCATCGTGGCGCACATAGCCACGCAGTTCTCCCCCCCGATAATCGCAAACCAGCAGATCGATGATCCCCGCCTCGGTCTGCGCCTGCATGGTCAACTGGCCCTGATCGTCTTTCAGCAGCGATCCGATCAGCGCGGTCAGCACCAGGGCTTCGGCCAGCAGGTGCTTGACCGGCGGCGGATAGTCATGCGCCGAAAGGATCGTTTCGAGCACCGGGCCAAGCCGCACCACCCGGCCGCGCGCATCGCGCGCCGGAATGGTGAAGCCCAGCACCCGGTCATACCCGGTTTCGCCTTCGGCAATGTGCTGCGGTGCGCTCACAACTGGCCGAAGGCCCAGCGCAGCACGCTTTTCTGGGCGTGAATGCGGTTCTCCGCCTCATCCCAGACCACCGAATGGGGGCCGTCGATCACGCTGTCGGTCACTTCCTCGCCGCGGTGCGCGGGCAGGCAGTGCAGGAACAGTGCATCGCCCTTGGCCCGGGCCATCAGCGCTTCGTTGACCTGATAAGGCATCATCGCCGCGATCTTGGCATCGCCGCCGGCCTGGCCCATTGAGACCCAGGTATCGGTCACCACCACATCGGCCCCGGCGACAGCATCCTGCGCCGATCGGGTCACCGTGATCCGCGCTCCGCGTTCACGCGCCGCCGCGATATAGGCCGGATCCGAATCGTAGCCTTCCGGCACGCCGATCCGGACATGGAACCCCAGCAGCCCGGCCGCCTCGACGATCGAATTGAGCACATTGTTGCCATCGCCCAGCCAGGCCAGTTCCAGCCCGGGCAGCGCCTTGCCATGCTCGATCAGCGTCTGCAGGTCAGCCACGATCTGGCACGGGTGCGACCGGTCGGTCAGCCCGTTGATCACCGGCACACCGGCATAGTGCGCCAGTTCATCGATCTTGGCGTGATCGTCGGTGCGGATCATGATCGCATCGACCATCCGGCTGAGCACGCGCGCGGTATCGGCAATCGATTCTCCGCGCCCGATCTGGGTGGTTCCGGCATCCATGATCAGCGCCGATCCGCCCAGCTGGCGCATCGCCATGTCGAACGAGACGCGGGTGCGGGTGCTGTTCTTTTCAAAGATCATCGCCAGCACGCGGTCCTTCAGCGGCGCATCGGCATCGACCCACCCTTCGGGCATGCCGCTGCGCGCAGCTTTGCGCGCCTGGGCATCGTTCAGGATCGCGGCGAGCCCATTGCTCCCCGCATCGGACAGTTCAAGAAAATGTTTTGCCATCACGCAGCCTCCGGCGGCTGGAAGCTGGCGGCACCGGCCGACAGCTTGTCCATGAATTCATCGATGTGGCTATCGTCGATCACCAGCGGCGGGACCACGCGCAGGGTATTGTCCCCGGCGGCCACGGTCAGCAGATCGTGGTTGTCACGCAGGTGGGCCACGAAGTTTCGGGTTTCGAACTTCATCTTGATCCCCACCATCAGCCCGCGCCCGCGGACCAGTTCGAACATGTCGGGGTAATTGCCGATGAACTGTTCGATCCGGCTGCGCAGGCGATCGCCCTTGGCGCGCACTTCGGCCATGAACTCTTCATTCGCGACCACGTCGAGCACGGCTTCGCCCGCCGCCATGGCCAGCGGATTGCCGCCATAGGTTGATCCGTGAGTGCCGATCACCATGCCGCGCGCCGCCTGTTCCGTGGCCAGACAGGCCCCAAACGGAAAGCCGCCGCCAATCCCCTTGGCCGTGGCCAGAACATCGGGGACGATCCCGTACTGTTCATAGGCATAGAGCGTGCCCGCACGGCCCACGCCGCACTGCACTTCGTCCAGCGCCAGCAGCAGGTCATGCTCGTCGGCCAGCGCGCGCAGGCCCTGCATGAACGCGTCCGAGGCGGGGCGGATCCCGCCTTCGCCCTGGATCGGTTCAACCAGGAAGCCCGCGGTGTTCGGGCCGATCGCGGCCTTGGCGCCTTCCAGATCGTCGAAATCGACGTATTTGAAGCCCTGCAGCAGCGGCAGGAAGCCCTTGTGCATCTTGTCCTGATTGCTCGCGCTGATCGTCGCCATGGTCCGCCCGTGGAAGGCGTTCTTGAAGGTGATGATCTCGTACTTGTGATCGTTGCCCGCGCTCTGGTGATAGGCGCGCACGGTCTTGATCGCGCATTCGACCGCTTCGGCCCCCGAATTGGTGAAGAACACCGTATCGGCAAAGGTCAGGTCGACCAGCCGCTGGGCGAGGTGTTCGCCTTGCGGGCTGCCATAGAGGTTCGAGACGTGCATCAGCGTTGCCGCCTGCCGCTGGATCGCGCCGATCAGCCCTTCATGGCTGTGGCCCAGCAGGTTGACTGCGATCCCGCTGGCGAAATCGAGGCATCGGCGGCCGTCTTCCCCGATCAGATGGCAGTGTTCACCGCGCACCGGGCGAAAGCCGCAGCGGGGATAGACTGGCATAAGCGGGGTAATCGACATTGCTGTTGTCCTCTTCAGTTCCGGCGGGTTGGAAAACGACAAATGGCGGCCCGCCGGGAGCCGCCATTTGCGAATTTTGGGCTGTCAACCTGCCCCGGATGAACCGGGGCAACGAGCCTGCGGGACTTAGTCCTGCTTGGGCTGGAGGTTGACCGCCGAATACTTGCCTCGTCGATCGACTTCGATATCGAATTCGAGCCGGTCACCTTCATTGAGGCCCGACATGCCCGAACGCTCAACCGCGCTGATGTGAACGAAAGCGTCGGCCTGGCCGTCATCACGCGTGATGAAGCCGAAGCCCTTCATCGCGTTGAAGAACTTGACCGTGCCGCTCGACCGTTCGCCGGTCAGCTGACGCTGCGGCGCTTCGGGGCGCTTTTCCACCGGGATCACATCGCCCACGGCTTCGAGGTCGCTGGCGGAAATCTTGCCGCCGCGATCGACCAGGTTGAACTTGAGCTGCTGCCCTTCGGCCAGGCCATCAAGGCCGGCGCGTTCGACTGCGCTGATGTGGACGAACACGTCCTCACCGCCGCTATCCTGCTGGATGAAGCCAAAGCCCTTGCCGGCGTTGAAGAACTTGACCGTGCCGGAGCCTTCGCCAACGACCTGGGCCGGCATTCCGCCGCCGCCACCGCCGCCGCCGCGCGGGCCGCCGAAGCCGCCACCGCCGCCGCTGCGACCGCCACCGCCGCCAAAGCCGCCACGATCACCGCCGCCGAAGCCGCCGCCACCACCGCCGCCATAGCCGCCGCGACCACCGCCGCCGCCGCTGTAACCACCGCGATCGCCGCCGCCGCCAAACCGGTCACCACCGCCGCTGCCGCCGCTGTAGAAGGGATCGAAACCTTCCTCGCCGAAACCGTCCCGCTTGTCGCGGCCCCGACCACGACGCCCTCTGTCAAAACTCATAAACCCGAACAAACCTTCGCTTCGCCCCAGAATAAACTGCCTGGTGCGCGGACGAATCACGCCAGGCAACAGGGTGAGAATCGTCAAGGCCCTCTCCGCTGCACTGTGCCTGTTATCCGAAATTCGGCACATTGGCGAACGGATTCACGCAAAAGCCCCGATTTCGCACGCCATCTGGATAAGTGTGACATTTCTGCAAGCACCATGGCGCGGCAAAAAGCCGATTTTCCGGATTGAAATCCCGCGCGCCGACCACACCTTGCCAGCGGGATCGGGGCTTGGCACAGAGGCAATCATGGAAATTATCAGTCTGCTATCCGATCCGGCCGCCTGGGCCGCCCTGCTTACCCTGATCGTGCTCGAAGTGGTGCTGGGGATCGACAACCTGGTGTTCATCGCCATCCTGTCGAACAAGCTCCCTGCCCATCAGCAACAGATCGCGCGGCGCGTGGGGCTGGGGCTGGCGCTGGGGCTGCGGATCGTGCTGTTGCTGCTGATCGGCTGGATCGTGACACTGCAGACCCCGCTGTTCGACCTGGGCATTACCGGCCCGACCGGCGCGCATGGCGAGCCGGGGTTTGAAACCGCCTTTTCCGGGCGCGACCTGATCCTGATCGCGGGCGGGCTGTTCCTGCTGTGGAAGGCGACCAAGGAGATCCACCACAACATCGATCCCGAAGGCGACAGCGGCGAACTGCTCGATCATGACAAGGGGGTCGGCCAGATCGCCTTTTCCGCAGCGATTGCGCAAATCATCGCGCTCGACGTGGTGTTCTCGGTCGATTCGATCCTGACCGCGGTGGGGATGACCGACCATGTGCCGATCATGATCGCTGCGGTGGTGATTACCGTGATCATCATGATGATCGCCGCCGATCCGCTCGCCAAGTTCATCGAGCAGAACCCGACGCTGGTGATGCTGGCGCTGGCCTTCCTGGTGATGATCGGCGCGGTGCTGATCGCCGACGGGTTCGGGGTGCATATCCCCAAGGGCTACATCTATGCCGCGATGGCCTTCTCGGCCGGGGTGGAAACGCTCAATATCGTCTCCCGCAACCGCCGTGCGCGCAAGCGTGCGCAGCAGCAGCAGGGATGAGCGGCATGTTCCGCCAGCTCACCCCGCGCCTGTTCGCCAGCCCGCAGATCACCCTGGACGAGGTGGAGGCCGCCGCCGCCCAGGGGATCGGCCTGATTATCAACAACCGCCCCGAAGGCGAAAGCGATGACCAGACCCCGGGCGACACGATTGCCGCAGCCTGCGCGGACAAGGGGATCGCCTATGTCGCGATCCCCGTGACCCACGCGGGTTTCTCGCAGCAGCAGGTCAGTGCCATGGCCCAGGCCCTGGCCAGCAGCGACGCGCCGATCCTGGCCTATTGCCGTTCGGGCACCCGCTCCACCCTGCTCTGGGCGCTGGCCGAGGCGAGCCGGGGCGAAGATCCGGACGCGCTGGCGCGGCAGGCGGGCCAGGCTGGTTATGACCTCTCGCCCGTGCGGGCGCTGATGGACATGCTGGCCCCGCCAAAGTAATCCGCCGGACATGCCCGCCATTCCCTTTGCCCTGATCCAGCTGGCCGGATCGATCGTGGCGATCCTGCTGGTCGCCCTGCTTGCCGCCAAGCTGGAGCTGGGCGGTGACGTGCGCCTGCGCGGCGAGGATGAGGCGCGCGAGCTGGCCGCGCTGGCGCTCGCAGGCTTCACCGCGCAGGACGTGGCGCTGGACCGGGCCGGGATCGGCGCCTTGCTGCGCGATGGCCAGGGCCGGGTCATGCTGCTGCGCCGCCACGGCGCGCAATTTGCCGCACGGGTGCTGGATAGCCACGCCTTCGCCCGGCTCGATCGCAATTTCCTGACGATCGGCACCGGCGAGAAAACCTTTGGCCAGGTCACACTGGATCTGGGCAGCGAAGCCCAGGTCTGGGCCGCCAGCCTGCGCCGCCTGGGAGGGGCCTGAGACCATGGACAAGCTGGGCCCGGTCGAACTGGCGATCCCGTTCTTCATCCTGCTGATCGTGATCGAAATGTTCTGGGCGCGCCGCCGCGCCCCCAGCGCCTATGAACCGAAAGACACGCTCACCTCGCTCGCGCTGGGCACCGGCAGCACCGCAGTCGGCGCGCTGACCGCAGGCGTGGTCGTGGCGGCCGCGCTGTGGCTCTACCAGCATCGCATCGCGACGATCGGCTGGGCCTGGTGGGCCTGGGCCGCGTGTTTTGTGCTCGACGATTTCAACTATTACTGGGCGCACCGCACCGGCCACCGGATCCGCTGGTTCTGGGCGAGCCACGTCAACCACCATTCCAGCCAGCACTACAACCTGTCCACTGCCCTCAGGCAGACCTGGACCGGGTTCTTTGCGCTGTCCTTCGTGTTCCGGATCTGGCCGGCCTTCATCGGGTTCGATCCGGTGATGATCGCCACCTGCGGCGCGGTGAATCTGGTCTACCAGTTCTGGATCCATACCGAGGCAATCCGCCGTTTCCCGGCCTGGTTCGAAGCACTGATGAACACCCCCAGCCACCACCGCGTCCACCACGCGATCAACCCGCTGTACCTCGATCGCAACTATGCCGGGGTGTTCATCGTCTGGGACCGCCTGTTCGGCAGCTTTGAGCCGGAGCGCGACGAGATCGCGATCCGGTACGGGATCGTCAAGCAGCTCGGCACTTTCAATCTGCTGCATTCGGTGTTCCACGAATGGATCGGCATCGCCAAGGACATGTGGTCCGCGCCGTGGAGCGCCAAACTGGGCTACCTGCTGCGCGAACCCGGCTGGACCCACGACGGCAGCCGCGACACATCGGACATGATCCGTACCAAGTGGCTGGAAACACAGCCGGAATAACAATTGCCCTAATTTAAGCGCCTGCTTAACCTGCCCGCCAATTACAAGCGGAGAGCGGGTCCATGGATGAATTCGACGTAGTCGTGATCGGCGGCGGCAGCGCGGGCAGTGCGGTGGCCGGACGGCTGAGCGAAGACCCGAAGCGCAGCGTTTGCCTGCTGGAAGCGGGCGGGCGCAACGACGACTTCCGGATCAAGACCCCCGGCATGCTGGTGGCCCTGCCCAAGCGCGCCAACTGGGCGTTCGAGACCGAACCGATGGACGGTCTGGGCGGGCGGCGCGGGTATCAGCCCCGCGGCAAGGGGTTGGGCGGATCGAGCGCGATCAACGCCATGCTCTATGTCCGGGGCAACCACTGGGACTATGACAATTGGGCCGCGCTGGGTTGCACCGGCTGGAGCCATGCCGATGTCTTGCCGTGGTTCAAGGCCTGCGAAGATAACGAGCGCGGCGGGGATGACTGGCACGGCCGCGGCGGGCCGCTGTCGGTCAGCGACCAGCACTGGCCCAGCCCCGCGAGCCGCGCCTTTGTTGAGGCATCGGGGCAGCTGCAACTGCCGATCAATCCCGATTTCAACGGCGCGAAGCAGGACGGCTTCGGGCTCTATCAGGTCACCCAGCGGGGTGGTGAGCGCTGGTCCGCCGCGCGGGCCTTTGTCGAGCCGGCGCGGGGGCGGCCCAATCTGGACATTCGCACCGGCTGTCTGGTGGAAAAGATCGTGGTCGAAAATGGCCGCGCCACCGGGGTGCAGGTCCGGCGCGGCGGGCGCAGCGAAGTGGTTCGCGCGCGCGGCGGGGTGGTGCTGTCTGCGGGGGCGTTTGGCAGCCCGCATGTGCTGATGCTGTCAGGGATCGGCCCGGGTGCGCATCTGGCCGAACATGGCATTCCGGTGGTGGCCGATTGCCCCGCCGTGGGCGCGGACCTGCAGGATCACTGCGACTATATTCTGGCCTATGAAGCCAATTCGCCCGATCTGCTGGGCGGCACCGTGGCGGGCATGTGGCGCATGGCCAAATCGCTGGTCGAATATATTCGCCACCGCAGCGGCACCATGACCACCCCATTTGCTGAAGCGGGCGGGTTCTGGACGCTTGACCCGGCCAGCCCTGCGCCAGACATCCAGTACCATTTCATCCCCGGGATCGTGCAAAACCACGGCCGCGATGTGGTGCGCGCGCCCGGCTTTTCGGTCCACGCCTGCGTGCTGCGCCCGGAAAGCCGCGGCTGGGTGAAACTGCACAGCAAGGATCCGGCACAGGCCCCGGCGATCAATCCCAACTTCCTGGCCGACGACCGCGACATGGCGCTGCTGCGCAAGGCAGCGCGGCTGATGGAACGGATCTGCGAAGCCCCCGCGCTGTCCGCCTATCGAGCCACGCCGCGCAACCCGATTGCCGGGCTGAGCGATGCGCAACTCGATACGGCAATCCGCGCCAGCGCCGATACGATCTATCACCCGGTCGGCACCTGCCGAATGGGCGGCGATGCGGCCAGCGTGGTTGACCCCATGCTGAAGGCCCGCAGCGTTGACGGCCTGTGGGTCGCCGATGCCTCGATCATGCCCCGGCTGGTTTCGGGCAACACCAATGCCCCCTCGATAATGATCGGCATGCGCGCGGCGGAATTTATCAAGGCGGCGCTGGGGTAGGCGGGGCTGGATGGCGTTCCGCGCAGCCATCCTTACCTCACACACCTTCGTCGCCTGCGGCTTGACCCGGGGTCAGGCTTTTCGTTTGCGGCGATGCGGTTTGGCGCGAGGGTGGAAAAGGTAGCCCGGCCCCGGATCAAGTCCGGGGTGACGAGGTTTTGTGTGGTGGGGTCCGCTCGGCTTACGGATTCACCCGAAGGACCCGAAGCTGCAGCGTGGATTGCCAGACGATCCGGATCAAACCAACACTCCTCCGTCGCCCCGGGCTTGACCCGGGGTTAGGCTTTTCTTCTGCGACGGTGCGGTCTGGTGCGAGGTTGCGAAAGGCAGCGGGACCCCGGATCAAGTCCGGGGTGACGGAGAATTTGCGGCGTGTTGACCCACCCCAAAAACCCAAAGAAAAAGGCCGGAGCTGCATCTGCAGCCCCGGCCCCTTTTCGCATCACGAAACCCGCGATCAGAACGTCTTGCGGACGCTCATCCCGAAAGTGCGCGGCTGGCTGACCTGGTAGCCCAGGCGCGCGCGGCCGCCGCGTTCGCGATCGAACGAGAGCAGCGCGTTCTCGTTCAGCAGGTTGTTGACATAGGCGGTCACGGTCAGCCCGCCGTCCATTTCCACACCGGCGCTGAAATTGACCAGCTCATAGCCGGGCAGGTTCAGGTTAAGCGTGGTCGCGGCCGAGGCCGGAGCGCCCAGGAAAGGCAGGCCGTGCACGAACGTGCGCGGGTTGTTTTCCTGGTCAGCCGGCTGGGTATAGCGGTTGCCAACGTGCTGGACCGAAGCATTGACGAAGCCCTTGGCCGTATCCGACACCGGGAATTCATAGCTGCCCGAAGCCGTGATTTGGAACTTCGGCACGCTGGGCAGGCGGTTGCCATCGCGGATCCCGGTGGCGGCGGTCAGCGCGCCCGGCAGGGTGGTGTCGAACTTCGAATCCATCACGCTGCCCGACAGCGAGAAGTTCAGCCCGTCAGCCGGAGCCAGCCCCAGTTCGAATTCGGCCCCGGCGGAATGCGCGTCCGCCACGTTGAACACGATCCGCGACGAGCAGCTGCCGGCATCGAGCGTGACCTGCAGGTTGCTGATCTTGTTGTAGAAGCCAGCCGCGTTGAAGGTGAAGCCCTTGCCCCGCGCCTTGAGACCCACTTCATAGTCCCACAGCGATTCGTCCTTGTAGGACTGGAAGCCGCCGAACAGCGCGCGGTCCGCCGCGGTGCAGAGCCCGGCGTTGAGCGGATCGTTGACCCCGCCCAGACGGAAGCCCTTGACCGCCTGCGCGTTGACCGTCACCCCGTCCGCCATTTCATAGCTGAGGATCAGGCGCGGCGAGGCGCCGTCCGACTTGGTCTTGTCGCTCTGGTTGTCGCCGTTCGAGAACAGCCCGCCCGACTTGAAGGTGCGTTCTTCCTTGAAGTCGTAATAGCGCGCACCCGCGGTCGCCTTGAACCGCTCGGTCAGCTGCCAGGTCGCTTCACCGAACACCGCATACTGCTTGATGCTGTAGGGCAGGTGCGCGTTGTAGGGCGAATTGAGCGGGAAGCCATTGGCCACAGCCGCGGAAGTGCCCGCGCCGAACCGCGCATCGGTGAACGCGTCATAACCCGGGGTGGGCAGGCGCTGATCATAGGTGCGCTTGATGTTCGAATAGAACCCGCCAACGACCCACTGGAACGGGCCGTCGCCGGTGGAGGCGAGGCGCAGTTCCTGGCTGAAGGTATCCAGCTTGGTAGTGTCACGCAGGTTCGAGGCGAGCTGCACGCCGGCCGCCGGGAAGCCCAGGTCGACCGAGACCGAACCGGTCAGCGCGCTGGCATCGCGGCTGACCAGGATGTCGCGGTGCGAATAGGACGAGACGGTGGTCAGCGCGACGCTGTCCGACAGGTCGGCTTCAAGCTTGAGATCGGCGATCACCGTTTCGTCGGTGAACTTTTCGCGGACCTTCAGATACTGTTCGTTCTTGCCGAACGTATAGGCCGGAACGCTGGTGGTCTGCGGGTTGGCGTAGAGGTTCCACACTTCCGAACGGTTGAAGCCGTTGCTGACCACCTTCTGATAGATCACGCGCGGGGTGATGCGCAGGTCTTCCGACGGTTCCAGCAGCAGCGACAGGCGGCCGCCGTAACGATCGCCATCGTTGACGTTCTTGCCCGCTGCCGGGCCGACCGCATCGATGAAACCGGCGTAATGGGTCCAGTAACCGACCGCGCGCAGGGCTGCCTTTTCGCCCAGCGGCAGGTTGACCGCACCCTTGAGCTCGCCGCCCAGGCTGCCGCCGTCGATCTGGTTGAGCCCGGCTTCGACCGACCCTTCGGTGCGGCCCAGCTTGGGCTGGTTGGTGATGTAGCGGATCGTGCCGCCGACCGAGCCCGAGCCGAACAGCGTGCCCTGCGGGCCGCGCAGGGTTTCGACGCGGTTGAGATCGAACAGGTCAAGATCGGGGGTGAACAGCGAGAGCGAGATCACCGATTCGTCGAGATAGACGCCGACCTGTTCCTTCACGCCCGGCTGGTCGCGCACGACCTGCCCGGCCGAAACGCCGCGCACCGAGACCTGGCTCTGGCCGGGCCCGAGGTTCTGGACGTTGAGACCCGCGACGTTGCGCGACAGGTCTTCGAGCGTGACGGCGCCCGAACGCTGGATGTCCTTGGCGGTCTGCGCGTTGATCGAGAAGGGAACCTTCTGCAGGCTCTCCGAACGCTTGGTGGCGGTGACGACGATTTCGTTGCCGGTGGCCTCTTCGGCGGCTTCCTGGGCCAGCGCCGGGCTGGTCACGATCAGGGCAGCAATGCCGGCCAGCAAGTGGCGGCGATAGGCGTGGCGGTGGGTCGGTTGGGTTCGCATGGTTCCTCCCTCGTGCGAAAAGCCCGCCGCCTGGTTGGCGGCCGGTGCTGGCGGGCCTGCTGACCCCGCTCAATGCAAAGCGCAAGAGTCTGCCCCCCGGCGCGGGGACTTTTGCCGTCAGACTGTCACGAGAAAGTCACAGTTGAAACTAGTTTCGATGGAAACCATCAGTATTGCTTATGATTCCCGCGCATGCACTTCATCAACCAACTCAGTGATGGCAGGCCAGCGCCTCAACCACATCCTCCAGCCGCGCCGGATCCCCCAGCGCCAGGACATGCCCCGAACTGGCCGCATGCAGCGGCTCGCCGTTCCAGTCCGCCATGACCCCGCCCGCTCCCTCAACCACCGGGATCAGCGCCGCATAGTCATGCAGCTTGAGCCCGGCCTCGCACACGACGTCGAGATGGCCCGAAGCCAACATGGCGTAGTTGTAGCAATCCCCGCCCATCACCATCCGCTTGTGATCGGTCCGCGCCGCCAATGCCATGAAGTGGTCGCCATCATGCTGATCAAAGTAATGCGGCCCGGTCGTCGCCAGCGCGGCATCGGCGAGGTCGCGGCAGGGGCGGGTGCGGACCGGCTGGCCGTTGAGAGTGGTCGGCTGCCCGGTCACCCCAAGCCAGCGCTCCTTGAGGATCGGTTGGTCAATCACCCCCAGCACCGGCCAGCCCTGCTGAACCAGGGCGATCAGGGTGCCGAAGATCGGCCGGCCAGCCATGAAGGACGTGGTCCCGTCGATCGGATCGAGCACCCAGGTCCGGCCTGAACTGCCGGTACTCGCGCCGAACTCCTCGCCGTGCACGGCATCGTCCGGGAACGCGGCCTTGATCAGATCGCGCATCGCCTGCTCGGCCGCGCGGTCCGCTTCGGTCACCGGGCTGCGATCGGCCTTGCGTTCGCTGCCGAGCCCGGTGCGGAACAGCGGCACGATCGCCGCCCGCGCCGCATCGGCGAGGCGGTGGGCGAGGGCTACTTCGGCTTCGAGTGCCATCAGTCGAACAGGCTCGAAACCGAGCTTTCCTCGGCAATGCGGTGGATCGCTTCGCCTACCAGCGGGGCGATCGAAAGGATGCGGATGCGGTCCGAGGCGAGCGTTTCCGCGGTCGGCTGGATCGAATCGGTGATCACCAGTTCCTTGAGCATCGAGGCGTTGACTCGCTCCACCGCCTTGCCCGAGAGCACCCCGTGGGTCAGATAGGCGCGCACGCTGGCCGCCCCGCCGTCGATCAGCGCCTGGGCCGCGTTGCAGAGGGTTCCGCCTGAATCGATGATGTCATCGATCAGGATGCAGTCCTTGCCCCGCACGTCGCCAATGATGTTCATCACTTCGGACACGCCCGGCTTGTCGCGGCGCTTGTCGACAATCGCCAGCGGTGCATTGCTGAGCCGCTTGGCGAGCGCGCGGGCGCGCACCACGCCGCCGACGTCGGGCGATACCACCATGACGTTGCTGCTGTCCCCCTGGCTGAGGATGTCCGCCGCCATCACCGGCGCGCCATAGAGGTTGTCGGTGGGAATATCGAAGAAGCCCTGGATCTGCCCGGCATGCAGGTCCACCGCCAGCACGCGGTCTGCCCCGGCAGTGGTGATCAGGTTGGCGACCAGCTTGGCCGAAATCGGCGTGCGCGGGCCCGGTTTGCGGTCCTGCCGGGCATAGCCGAAATAGGGCATCACCGCTGTGATCCGCTTGGCCGAGGCGCGGCGCAGCGCATCGATGCAGATCAGCAGTTCCATCAGGTTGTCGTTGCTGGGATAGCCGGTCGACTGGACCACGAAAACATCCTCACCCCGGACGTTTTCATGGATTTCGACGAACACTTCCTCATCCGCGAAACGGCGGATGCTGGCATCGGTCAGCGGCAGTTCGAGATAGCCGGCAATGGCGCGTGCCAGCGGCAGGTTGGAATTGCCTGCGACGATCTTCATGAGGGGCCCTTCCCGGATGCGATTCGACCCCCGCAGGCCTTAGTCACTGCCGGGTCGAATGCAACAATCGGGGGCTTTGCAGGTGTGGATCAACGCACCTTGCGGTGTTCGGCCTTGACCCAGCGGACCGTGCCGGTGCTGGCGCGCATCACCACGGTGTGGGTGGTCATGGTCCCGTCCTTGCGGCGCTTGACCCCGTCGAGCAGCGAGCCGTCGGTCACGCCGGTCGCGGCAAAGATGCAGTCACCCTTGGCCAGTTCATCGCGGGTGTAGATCTTGTTCAGATCCGCGATCCCCCACTTGCGGGCGCGGCTCTTTTCATCGTCGTTGCGGAACAGCAGGCGGCCGTTGAACTGCCCGCCGACGCAGCGTAGCGCGGCTGCGGCCAGCACGCCTTCGGGTGCGCCGCCCGAACCCATGTAGAGATCGATGTTGGTGTCCTCGTTGGTCACCGCGATCACCCCGGCGACGTCGCCATCGCCGATCAGCACTACCCCGCAGCCCAGGCCGCGCAGTTCGGCGATCAGATCTGCATGGCGCGGGCGATCCAGCACGCAGACGATGATTTCATTGGGTTCTACGCCTTTGGCCGCGGCCACCGCCTTGACGTTTTCGGTCGGGCTCTTGGCCAGATCGATGATCCCTTCGGGATAGCCGGGACCGACCGCCAGCTTGTCCATATAGACGTCGGGCGCGTTAAGCAGGTTGCCCTGTTCGGCGCAGGCCAGCACGGCCAGCGCATTGGGGCCGGCCTTGGCGGTGATGGTGGTGCCTTCCAGCGGGTCAAGCGCGATGTCGATCCGGGGGCCGGTGCCGATCGCCCCGCCGACCTTCTCACCGATGTACAGCATCGGTGCTTCATCGCGTTCGCCTTCGCCGATCACCACGGTGCCGTCGATCGCCAGTTCATCGAACGCGGCGCGCATCGCTTCGACCGCAGCATGGTCCGCCGCCTTTTCATCGCCGCGTCCGATCAGTTTCGACGCCGCGATCGCCGCAGCTTCGGTGACGCGCACCATTTCGAGCACGAGGACGCGATCAAGGACATCGCTGGCGGGGGTCGAAACGGCATGGCTCATCGCGGGCTGCTTTCCTTTGAATACGTATGTAAGAACCTGTTGCTTGGCCGCTTAGACAGGCGCGCGCCGCTTGTCCATGGCCATGGCGGGCGCAGTACGGTTCAGGGGGGATTAACCGCCGCGCCGCTCTTGCTCCGCGCTTCGATCACATGGGTGGCGCATGCGAATTTTGACCGCAGTCCTGACCGGCGCTGCCGTGCTTTGCGCGGGCGCCGGCCGTGCCGAACCCGACCCGCTTGACGGCCGGGTCGGCGAAATGATCGAACAGGCCCGCAAGACCTATGGCGTATCCGACCCGCGGATGCGCTGCCGCAGCCGTGACGGCGAGGAGATCGTGGTCTGCGTCGATCGCGGCGAGGATCTGCGGGTGCCCTCGACCGCCGAAAGCGATCCCAACTCGCGCGAGGCGCAGCGCGTGCTCAATGATGGGGTGCCGCGCGCGCCGCAGCTGGATCGGGGTTCGTGCAAGGGGCAGCCGGGCTGCATCACCGGCGGCTGGGCTCCGCCGCCGATCTATGAACTGGATGTCAGCAAGCTGCCGCAGGCCCCCGAAGGATCCGATGCCGATCTGGTCGCAAAGGGCGAACTGGCCCCGCGCTGAATTCGGGCTATTCAAGCCAAAGCATCACCGCGTGGGGGAGCAGGCCGGTGACGCACCGTCTCAGCCTTGCTGAAACAGACTTCAGGATCGCGCCGCCAGCCCCAGGCGGCTGCGCAGCGCAGCAATCGCGCTGGGGCCAGTGCCCTCGCGCTCGCGCCAGCCATTGTCGATCCGCTTGAGCCGGGCGTGGAACCGCTCCGTCGCCTGGACCAGTTCGCGCGTGGCGGCGGGCAGCAAGGCCAGCCGCGCGGGGTCACTGTCCGGGAAATCGGCCAGCTTGCCATAACGGCGCAGCTGGAATTCGCTGAGTTCGCCCTTGAAGAAGGCCCGGTGGTTGAGCAGCCAGGCCACCGCATGCATCATCCGCGTGGTGGTGCGCAGCGCCTCGCACGACAGGGCAATCCTGGCCTCGTCCTCGTCCGCGGCGGCATCGTCGATCCGCCCGGACAGCGCAAAGGCCGCGCGCACTTCGTCCGACAGGACGAGCGCTTCGCAGTACAGACCTTCGATGATCCGCGGATTGATGCTCGCAGGCTTCCCCATAAGGTTCCGCGATAGTCACAGGCAGGCCCATCTGCCAACTGCCCCCACGGCAGTTTCGCACACCATTTTGGGACTGTCCCGCAGGGGGACGCTTGCCGGGTCGCCGCGTGAACTGCTGTCCGCCTGACGGCGGCGCGGGAATGCCATCCGGCATTCCCTGGCCTGGCCGGCCCACTCCCCCGGCCCGACCACCCGTTTAAGGTACCCTGTGGGTGGTCGGGCCGGGGGAGCGGGCCGGCCAGGCCAAGCTGATCGCGGAGGCGATCAGCGCACCCA
>CAZKAX010000064.1:0-19364 GCA_964550775.1 uncultured Novosphingobium sp.
GGCGTGATGTCCGACTTATCCCAGTCGAAGAACACGATGTACGGACCCTTGTTGCAGACCACTTCCACCGGCGGCGGAGGCGGCGGCGGGGGGGGGGGGGGGGGGGGGGGGGGGGGGGGGGCCGGGGGGGGCAGCAACAGGCTCCGGAGCCCCACCGAAGTTGTAGCCCAGCGTCAGCAGCAGCGAGTGCGAACGGAAGCGGGTGCTGATGCTCTTGCCGGCAGCGTTCACCAGATCGTTGTTGAACTGGTTGTAGAAGCGATACTTCAGACCAAGATCAACATTGCTCGAAACCGGCATGCGCACGCCAGCCAGACCCTGCCAGGCGAACCCGGTGTCCGAATCATTCACCTGCAGTGCAGTGGTCGGAATGATCATCTGGTTCTTGACGCGGCCAACGCCGACACCGGCACCGACAAAGCCCTGAAGGCCGTCATCGGGTCCGAAATCGATCAGGCCGTTGAGCATGAAGCTGAGCGCCGAAGCACCACCCAGCATGGGCGAGTAGGTGTAGTTCAGCGTCGGGCTGCGATAGGCCTTGATGTGGGCACGGCGATAGCTGGCTTCGGTTTCGAGGCGGAAAGCGCCGAAATCGTAACCAACGATACCACCAAAGTCGTAGCCGACCTTGGTTTCCAGGATGCCGAGGTTATTCACGCCCGTCATGTTCTGGATATCTTCGACGATGGTGCCACCGGCATCACCTTCGACATACCAAGAATCATCGCGAGCCAGGGCTGGTGTCGCCATGGCCGTAGTGGCCAAGGCCATCCCAATGACCAGTTTCCGCATTATCGTTTTCCCCTTTTAGCAGGATTGAACCACCGAGTGCCGCGTTTTCTAACTGCTTAGAATCCCCGGCGCAAGCGCTCAAACAC
This sequence comes from uncultured Novosphingobium sp., assembly GCA_964550775.1. GTDB lineage: Bacteria > Pseudomonadota > Alphaproteobacteria > Sphingomonadales > Sphingomonadaceae > Novosphingobium. The sequence continues at coordinate 879 of CAZKAX010000064.1, forward strand.
CTCAACTGTTGCAATTATGCCTCGATTCCGCTTCGGAATTCCATGAAACGACAGGAAAATACGGTAGGAATTGCGAGGGTTTGGGTAAAACGATGCAGTAAAGCCGCCGGTCGTGTCATGCAGGGGGCAGGATCCCGGCCAGTTCCAGGGCTGTTATCAGGGCCGCAATGGTCGCTCGCGCCTCCGAATCGATCACCGTGCCGCCGGATGCAGCAGCGGGCCTTTCTGGTTGCAGCCATCCGCCGGCATAGCGCATTTCCTGCTCGGCACCGCGGTCAAGCACCCGCATCCCGTCGCGCGGGATGGCGAACAGCCAGTTGCCCCCGGTGAAGCAGGCAATCTGCCCGTCTTTTCCGGTCCAGCTCCCTCCGGCACCACTGCCGACGATCCAGCACTGGCCTTCGGCGGGGGTCGCGGGCGGAGTAGCCTGGGTGGCTTCGATTGCCAGATGCAACAAGGCATCGATCCGGCTGAGCGCTTCGTTGACGTGGCCTTCCTTTTGCGCTTGTCCGGCGAACAGCAGCGGCAGGGCAAAGCGCGGGCTGGTACTTTCAAACACGGGGTCTGTCATGGGAAGTTCCTTAAAAGGCAATCACTTGCGATTCCGGTGTCAGGGCAGTGGCACAATCAGTGGGTCGGACTGGGCGCGGTCCCCGATCTGGCGGATCGCGATCGGACCAGTGGGCGCGGTGGCCATCAGGGTGGCCAGTGTCGCGGCGGGGATGGTCAGTTCAGGGGCGGTCAGATCCCACCGGGCGATCGGCGCCGATGGCAGGCCAAACGTGACGGCATAGACCTCGCCCTGCTCTCCCAATGGGACTTCGCCGCCATCGCCCCAGATCCATGCGCCACGGGCACGGCGGACCCAGCTGATCCTGAGATCGCCACCTGACAGCAGGCGGGCGGTGCCGTGCACCGGGGACAGTGGACGTGTGCCTATTCCGGCAAGCAAGATCGGACTGGATATCGGGGTGGTATCTCCGATCCCGATCGCAGCAATCAGCGAACCCGGAACCGCGCCGACCATTGCCGGATCGAGCGGGATGCCCGAGCCGTCGAGCAGCAGGAAGGGCTCACCAATCACGTGCGCGCCGACCGCCGCTTCGGTTCCGCCCCGACCGCGCCAGAGGCCTGACAGCCGCCAGCGACCGGCACCAATCGGCACGGCGGCAGCGAACTGCAGGATTTCGTGACCCAGCAGGGCACGGTTGGCACCCAGGGCCAGCTGGCGCTGGGTTGCATCGACCAGGACCAGATCATTCCCGGCCAGTTCGACCTCCACCGTCTGCTGCCGGTCGAACAGCAAGGGGGATGCGGGCGCGAGCAGGCTGGTCGCCGTGCCGAGGATGGCACGCGCACGCCCACTGGGCCCGAGCGGCTGGAGTGCACCGTCACCCTGATCGACATATAGGCTGGCACCTCCCCAGGCCGGATTGGCGGAGCTCGCAGCAGCCAGCAACAGGGGAACCGTGGTCCCGGCATTGCCATCCCACGGCAGTTCACAGGCGATCAGCCGGGTCAGGCCGGGGGCGAAATCCGGAGCGAGTGCGCCGCGTCCTGCATCGGCCGCAAAGGCAGTTCCGGTGCCGGGCGCATGGCGGATCAGGGCAAGATCGACCCCATGCTCACGCCATTCCCATTCGCGCACCTTCCATTTGCCGGGATGGCCGGGAACAGTCACCACCGCGCCCGGGCGCACCGCAGGATCAATCTGGGTGACCCGCCAAGCGAGAGTCTGACGGCCCCAGTTCTGGCGATGGGCGCTGCTTTCGATCAATTGCCGCGCGGTGGCGGCGCTCATCGCCGCAGGCAGTTCCAGGCTCTGTGGTTGCCCGGGGAGCGGACGGCCCGAGGCGCGCTGCGCCCCCGGCTGGTAATCGCGCGCAGTGTCATAGTAGCGCAGAACTGCCAGCGGTTGTTCGTCGGTCGGCGATCGTTTGCGGGCGAAGCCGGCATTGCCGCCAAAATCTTCCTGTGCGGCGGATGTGGCCGCGTCTGGCAACGGAATCGCTGCGGATTGCAACCGTTCCGGGCGCAGTGCCAGCTGTTCGTCACAGGCATCGAAATCGAGCGGAAACAGCGGGTCGAGCGCGCCGAGCAGGTCGGCCAACGGACCGTCGGCGGACAGGCCTTCAACCCCCGGCAGGGGCACGGCGGCATCGACATCCGCGATGACGTCCCGGGTCAGGTCGGCGACGGAGAGTTCTGCGGTATCTGCGGTCAGTTCAAAGGTCAGCGCGGGGATGCGGTTGCCATAGTCGGCCAGTTGCAGATCCTCGAACACCACATAGGACAGGCCGCGCCAGGCGGGGCAGCGAACCACCCCTTCGGCCGCTGCGATCAACGGATCGACACCTTGATCACCCGCGCCGCCGTGCAGCCGCATCGTGCCACCGGTCTTGAGCGCACCGTCCGCGCCGCGCAGCAGCTTGCCGTCGGCCCAGATGCGGCCGATCGACTGCACCGGGCGACTGGACAGCGCGACTGCGAAGGAAGCGGTGTAGCTGTAGGTGGTGGTCGAGGGCTTGCCTTTGCCGCCGCCCTGCTTTTCGCGGTGTTCGACCAGGTCGGTGGCCCAGATGATCTGCCCTGCCACCCGCATCCGGCCGAACTGGCGCGGCACGGCAATGCCATAGCTTGACGTAGTTACGCCCAGTTCGGTCAGACGGGGGCCCTGGCGGGATCCGGGGCGGAAGACCAGGCTATCGACCTGCCGCCCGGCAATCGCGCCGATCACGCCGCCGATCGGCCCGCCGACCAGAGTGCCAAGCGCGGTGAACAACAAGGTAGCCATGATGAACCTCAAGGGTCAGGCGCAAGGCGCCAGTGATGGAGGATGGGCCCGTCGGGCAGGTGCAGTTGCTGGACCACCCGGCGCAGCCCGGCATGGGCATGAATCCAGCCGCCGTCTGCCGAACGGATGGCAAGGTGGAACTGCGCCGGTCCGACCCTGCACAGCACCACGTCCCCCGCGACGATCTCGCCGTCTGCGAGAGACAGTCCGCAGCTTTCCGGTGCAGGTAACCAGACCGACAAATCATTGATTCGCAGCGTGTATCCTTGCGGCAGTCGCACCTGCTGGCCGCACCGTTCCAGCGCGGCCTGGAGCACGCCGATGCAATCAAGCCCGTGCGCCGGATCCCGCCCGCCAAGGCGAAAGCGGGTGCCGATCAGGCTGCGCGCGGCCGCGGCCAGCTCTACCCCGGTCATTGGCTGGGCGAGGGATAGCGTGTGACGAGGTCATTGCCCGGCAGGAACGGTTCGCCCTGAAAATTGATCGCATTGCCAAATCGGGTGGCGCAGGCTTCCAGCGTGTGATCGCAGCCTTCGCGCAGCAGCACGCGGGCATTGGCGGGCGGAGTCAGGTCAAGCGGCTGGTCAAGCACCAGCGCTGTTCCTGCTACCCCGACAATTCCCATGGCGAGCCCAGCGAGCGGCCCGTCAAGCCAGCGCAACTGTCCGCCGATCAGCAGCGCAGGATCGGCACTGGTAGCGACGGTTGCCGTGTTGGCCGCAAGATCGCTGGCCGTTACCACGCCGTCATGGCTGAACCGCGCGGCGCTCAGCGTGCAGCCCGAACCGCAGAAGGCGGCGCGGCAACTGGGGCTGGTGCGCGGCACCGGATCGCGCTGCAGTTCCACCTTGCGCGATTGCAGCGCGGCGGTGAACTGGCCGGCCTCTTCGGCCACAGTCCCGATCGCTCCGCGATAAAGCACGTGGCTTTCCAGGCTTTCCCAGTCGACCAGCCCGATCAGCACCCGCGCTCCGTCAAACCGGCCCAGCGCAAGGTCTTCGGCCGAGATCGAATCGTGGCTCAGCGCGCCTTGCACTTCGGCGCTGTCCGGTTCCAGATCGGACGAGCGGCGGATCGCGGAAGGGACCATGCCGGGGGTGGCGCGGTGGCTGACCCCGTCAAAGCGCAAGTCGCGGTCATGGGTGGTAAAACCCAGAGTTACTCCGTCGCGGCGCAGCACCCGCCAGAAGGTGGCGACCGTTTCCAGCGGCGTGTCAAACCACACCCGGCTCACAGCGCAGCCTCGCGCACTTCGATCACCGGCACGCTGGGCGCTTCGCCAGCGGCAAAGGAAGAACCGGATACGTCAAGCCGGTCTTCGGCAAAACGCACCGGCACGTCAAAGGTGAAACCGGCCCGCACCACCACACCGGTGGCGGGCGGCGCGGCGAAGGAAATCACGCCGCCCGGCTCAAGCGTCCAGCCGGTCGCGATCGTGCCATTCAGGCTGACCAGCACACTGGCCAGGTTGGGGCGGGTGATCCGGCGCAGCTGTTCGGCAGCGTCCTCGCCATAGCGCTTGATCAGCGGAAACTGGCTGGTCACCCCGTCACCTGTTCCCAGCAGCTGATCGGTTATGGTTGGGGTGCCGGTCATCCCGTTGGAACTGTGATCGGACGGATCGCGCAAACGGAATCCCCGCGCCGCGCCGCGCCGCGCCCGAAAAAAGGCAATCAGGGTGCCAAGCTCCGCCTCGGACCGGATGCCGGGGCCGACATCGAACCGCAGCCGCGCGTTTGACCACAGGCTGTTGCGGCGTTCGAACCCCGATGCGGTTACCGCGATCGAAGTGGAGAATTCTGGCGTTACCGTGGCGTCGCGGCCCAGCGCGAGGGGATAGGGCAAGTCGTCAAAGGGCAGCATCTCGCTCTCCTCGGCGGGTTGGGGCAGGCGCAGGTAGCCATCGCGGCAGACTTGCGGCAGCGCCCAGACAAAGCGTTCGTGCGCGGTGCGCGCGGCGGCTTCATCCAGGCCCAGGTCGATGGCCTGCCACTGTGCGGTGTCGGCGGGGTTCAGCACGAAGCCCGCAAGGTAATCCTGCGCGGCAGGTGGATAGCCAAGACGCGTGTCGATCACGGCATAGGCCGCATCGCGCCAGGCCTTGGCTCCGGTGGTCAGCCAGTCATAGTCCTCCACCTGCAGCCGGTCATAGGCTGGACTGGCCCAGCCAGGAGGCAGGCTGGCACGGCGCAGTTCGGGCATGGCCGGATCGAGCAGGGTGGGGGTGAACACCAGCAGCAACACTTCGGCAGCGGCAGGGGCAGCAGCGCTTCGAACCGCATCGCGCAGCGCCGCGGTGGAACTGGCCAGCAGCGCACCTGCCGCGTCGAGCAGCGCCTTCTGCGTGCTGTTCAGCGTTTGCCGCATGTCCGGGATCGACACCGGGCTGCCGCCGAGGGCCGCCCGTGCGGCGCTATCGTAAAGGCAGGGGCGCCCATCGGGCATGACCCACCACCACGGTTCGCCAATCTGCACCCGCACGGCGCAACCGGCCTGATCGAGCATGTCGGCAAAGGCTGCGGCGCAGCTTTGCAACCAGGCCATGGCTCCGGCGTGTGCCGGGCTGAGCAGGGCCGATGGCGGATCCCACCCGGTGCGCGCAGGATCGCCATTTTCGGCGCGTTGCTGCCAGGCATCGGGGCAATGCTGGGCCAGCAATTCGTAAGAGATCGAGGCAATCGGGGCGAACCCCGCAGCATGGGCCAGGGCAAAGAATTCGCCGTGCCAGGCCCGCGCCGGCATGGCGATCGGATCCCCGTTGGCCTGCGCCAGGAAGGCTGATCCGGCAGCGCCAAGCCGCATGAAGTGGCTCATCCCGACATAGTGCAGCAGACTGCCGCGATAGCCGAGCTGGAGGGCGTTGCGGATCAGCCGGGCCGGGGTCTGGTTGCCGCCGTCGTCATAGGCGGTCGCCATGGCAAGCCCGTGCGGCGGGACGATCACGTCGCCAAGCTCCAGCATGGCATGGTGCCCGTCGCAGCGGATGGCGGTCAGTGCGGCCCAGCCATTGGCGGGGGCCGCAAGGGGAACGGTGCTCCCCCCGACATAGCCCGGGGCGACGAGCGAGATGAACAGGCGGTCGATGTCTGCCGGGTGGACCTGATCGCCGCCGGCAATGGTCCAGCCCCCGGTCAGCGCGGAAAAGGGCAGCACGATTTCGGCATCGGTGGGCGTGCCGGTGGCATAGTTCCACAGCCGCACGTACCAGGTATGCGCCGCTCCGGCGGCATCGCGGCCTTCGATGGTCAGGGTCGGGCCATTGACCGCGTCGAGCGGAAGGATCCCGTCGGACTGCCACTGGAACGACAGCGTGGTGCGCGAATAGTCGCGGTTCGTGGCATAACCCAGCAAGGGATGGTCCAGCCTGTCTTCGCTGGCCCAGATCACCCCGGCCAGATCCCCTTCGCGCAGAAAGGTCGCGTCGATCCGCAATGCGTCGGGCGCGGGCGTGGTCAGCGCGGCGAGCATCGGACGCGGGAAGTCGACGGTCCAGAATCGCGGGTCAAAGCGCTGAATCCAGTCGCTGTCCTGCCCTTCACGCCGGGAAGCGAGCCAGAAGGCCATGGGTCAATCCTTTCCTCAGAACTCGCTCAGCGCCCGCCGCACCGCGCTCGCCACCTGGCGGCTGGAGCGCTGCAGGGCCTGCGGGGCGCTGGTGCCGCCGGACGCGGCGATGGAGATCGAAACGCGCACGTCGCGAGGCTGGCCGCCAAACCCGGTCTCGATCCGGCCCGCGGCGGTCGGCACGAACAGTTCGGGGCCGCGTTCGCCGACCAGGAATGGCCGGTTCGGACTGACCGGCCCGCCAGTGGCGCGCCCGGGCAAGCCGAGGACAGCGCCCAGCAGGCCGCCGAGGTTCAGCGCCCCGCCGAGCGGGCCAGTGCCGCCGGAACCGCCCGAGAACAGCCCCTGCACGGCCTGCGCGGTAATCTGGTCGATCACGTTGAAGGCCACCTTCTTGAGGTCATCGAACCCCAGGCTGCCCTTGCGGATCGCGCTCAGCAGGCCGCGTTCCAGCACGGTGCCGGCCTTGTCGAAGCCATCGACCAGGGTGTTGTCGAATGCGCCGCGCATGGCGGCCACATCCTCGGCAAAGCCCTGGGTGTTGGCACGCACGTCGATCAGCAGGCTATCGACCGGGTTGTCCGCCGGATTGGTCATCGTCGCGCTCCATCATCTGGTTGAATTCGCTGCGGGAAAGCGGCCCGCCGGGTTGGCCCGGCAGAGCCAGGGTCATGGCCAGTTCGGCCGGGGTCGCCGACCAGAACTCGCCGGGGCGCCAGCCCAGCAGCCGCGCGGCCAGCCCGGCCAGCCGCACGGCACCGGGGGCGAAATGCGGGGTCATTCGCGGGCATCGCCTTGCAGAATTTGGCCCAGCAAAACCCGCAGCGGGCGAGTGGCTGCGGCCAGGCCCAGCGTGACCACAGCCTCGCCCACGGCGTCGCGGCTCAGCCCGTCACGGCTGGCCAGACAGTGCCAGAACAGCGTGGCCATTTCGGCCAGGCGCAGCTGCCCCGTGCTGGCGCGTTCGACCAGGGCGAACAGGGGGCCCAGCTCTTCCTCGGCGGCGATCAGTGCGGTGAAACTGGGGCGCAACAGCTGCTCAATCCCGGAGATCATCAGGCTGGCCTCGCCGCGGTGCGGGTTCGGCTGGCTCACGCCGGCACCACTTCGCCCGAGCTTTCGAGCGCGAGCGTGTAATTGCGTTCGCCGTTGAAATCCCCGGCATAGTCAAGCTTGTGGACCAGGAAGCGCCCCCGCAGCTTTTCGCCGTCTTCAAAGCTCAGTTCATAATCATCGAGCGTTCCGGCCATGGCATTGGCGCGGATCTGGGCTTCGGCGGCGCTGCCCAGGAAGATTCCCGCGGCGCTGACCGAAACCTGGCGTACGCCCGCGCCCGACAGCAGTTCGCGCCAGCCGCCGCTGTCCTTGCTGGAAATGACGACCGTGTCGCCGGTGATCGACATCTGGGTGGTGCGCAGGCCTGCAACGGTGCGGTAGCTGGGCGTCACTGCGCCATCGGAAATCTTGAGCAGGAAGGCGCTGCCTTTCTGGGCGGTCATGATGGTTCTCCTTGAAGCAGGGTTCAGTCCGCCAGCAGGCGGAAGCGGTATTCGATCAGGATCGCGCGGGTGTTGGCCGCGCGTTGTTCGGCGCGGGCGCGCAGGAACTGGGTGGAGACCACCCGGAAGCCTGCTTGGGCGGCGGGCAGCGCGGCGATCCGCGCCTCGATCCCGGCGGTCAGCGATGCGGCCGTGTCGGGGCGGTCACCCCGGCAATGCAGTTCCAGCGCGATCCGCACTTCGCGGCCCGTGCGGTCCTTGGCGCTCCAGTCGGCGCTGGCGCTGGCGGCGATCGCGAGCCAGGGCAGGGCGGTGCGATTGGGCGCTTCCTCGACGATCGCGTTAAGGCCGGGCGCGAGCGCGGTGTCCGCGCTCAGCCAGTCGATCAATGCGGCGCGCAGGGCGATTTCCATGGCGCTATCCTTTCGTGAACAGGGGCCAGAGCAGCGCGGACTGGCGCCAGCGCTGGGCGGGCGGCGTGGCGCGGGTCTGGGTCCGGGCCTCGGCCAGCCGCGCGGCGGCGGCGGTCAGGCGGGTGAGCAGCTGGTCGAACGGATCGCTCATGCCAGCCGCAGCCGCCGCCAGGGCCGCCACAGCGCGGCAACTGCGGCAGGCGGCATGGCCAGACTGGCCGCGCCGTCCTCACGCCCGCGATACTGGTGCGCGGCCAGCCGCAGCACGCCGTGGCGCAACGCTTCGGGCATGCTGGCCCAATCGGCAGCGATCCCGGCGGTAAAGCTTACTGCGACACGCCCGGCGCTGCCCTGATTGGTCACGCGGACCAGTCCAGCGCCATCAGCGTCCAGCTCGATCTCATAGGCGCCGACCGCCAGAGCGAAGCGCGCACCTTCGGCGGGAATGCCCGCCAATGCAGTAATCGCCTGGACCGGGCGGGTGCCCAGCGCCTGCCAATCGGCACTGGCAGGCAGCACTTCCTCGCAAGCCTGCTGGACCGGCATCAGCCCGGTAAAGTCCTCGCACAGGTCCAGACTGGCCTGCAACAAGGCGAAAAGCTGCGCATCGTCGGCGGATGTGGTAATGCCAAGCCAGTCCTTGAGCTCGGCGAGGGCCGCCGGCGGAAGCACGGCTGGCGTAATGATTGCCCGCTTCATGGCGGTCTCCATATCCGGTGGGGAAAGGTGTGGGTTTCATTCCGCCTCACGGCGGAAGGCATCACCGGCCCGCGCCCCCGGCCCGACCACCCTTCGATGGTACCCTATGGGTGGTCGGGCCGGGTGCGTGGGCCGGTGATGCCCGGGGCCGGCTTGGCCGGCCCCGGAAACACTCAGGTCGAGATCTTGAGCAGCTTGATCGCGTCGCTATCCAGCACTTGGCCGCCGATCCGCTTGGTCGCGTAGAAGTTCACGAACGGCTTGTTGGTGAACGGATCGCGCAGGATCGAGGTGGTCTTGCGCTCGGCGATCAGGTAGCCGTTGCGGAAGTTGCCGAAAGCGATCGGGAACACGCCCGCGGCCACGTCCGGCATGTCTTCAGCTTCGATTACCGGATAGCCCAGCAGGCGGGCGGGTACGCCTTCCATCACGCCGGGCTGCCACAGGAACGAACCGTCGGCGGCCTTGAACTTGCGCACAGCGGCCAGCGTCTTGCTGTTCATCACCCAGACCGCGCCCTGGCGGTGTCCGGCGCGCAGGCTGTGGACCAGGTCGATCAGCTTGAGTTCCGGCGCCGTATCGAACCCGGTGGCATTGCCGGTGGTGGTGAACTGCAGCGTGCCGAACGGGCGGGTGGCATCGGCCACGTTGCTGGTCGGAGCGCCCAGGAAGCCCTTGGGCTGGTTGGTGCCGCTGCCATTGACGAAAGCCGAACCTTCGGCGCGGGCGAATTCAGTGGCAATTTCGTTCGCCAGCCAGCCTTCCAGATCGAAATCGGCATCATCCAGCATCGCCTGGGTGGCTGAAGGGTTGGCATAGAGCTCACCCATCGGCGGGACGATTTCGTTGAACTTGCCGGTGGTGGTTTCCGGCCGCGCTGCCACTTCGCTGACCCAGCCCGAGGCCGTGCCGCCCGAGGTGACGAGCTTGCGGTAGCCGGCAGTGCCGGTCTGCACGACCTGCGCAATCGCGCGGATCGGGCTGATGGCCTTGAGCTGGGCGGCGATCAGCGCGTCGATTTCGCGCGGGATGGCATAGCCGCCATCGGCCAGCACGGTGCCCGAAACCGATTTCAGTTCGGTCTCGCGGCCCATCCGCAGATAGCCCTGGACGAAGCCCTTGAGCTCGGGGCTCGGCTGAGCCGAACCATCCAGCGCCGGGCGGGCGGCGGCGCGGCTGACCTTTTCCAGCCGCGATTTCACTTCTTCGACGTCCGAGCGCAGCGCGCCCAGCGCCTGGTCGGCGGCGTCCTGCCGGGCGACGAGATCGAACGAGGCGTCCAGCGCCTCAACAGGTACTGCATTGTCCATCAACATGCCTTTCACGTGAAAATCCGCCCGAAGGCGGGGAAGAAATCAGGAGAGCAGATGCACCCGCGCACCGTGCTGCATCGGGTGGGTGACGAGGCTGACCTCGAACAGGTCGACGTCCTGCAATTCGCGGCCCTGGCCCTGGCGGACGTACTGGCGGGCGCGGTAGCCGAACGAGAGGCCGGAGACCGCGCCGCGCTTGACCGCGGCGGCGGCACCGCCCTGGGGGTTGTCGATCGTCGCGATCACGCGCAGGCCGCGCGCGTCCTCGCCGACCTGTTCGATCCAGCCGATCCGCTGATCAGGGCGGTGCTGCCAGAACAGCGGGAGCGGATCCTTGCGTTCAGCCAGAGTGCGGGCAAAGGCGCCCGGAACGATGGTGTCGTGCCCGGCATCGGCCTTGCCAAACAGGGCGGCGTAACCGGCAAAGCGCAGCGGCGCTGCGTCGGCGCTCATTTGAGCAGGTCCGGCAGGCCCAGCCGCCAGGCCATGCCCATCACCAGCAAGGCCAGCGCGCCGCGCACGATCCAGCCGATCGCGGCCTGCCATGCGCTGGCCTTGGCATCGCGCCAGGCCTGCAGCAACTGGCGCAGTTCCGACAGGTCGGAATGGGCATGGACATCATCCAACCCCATCCGCGCCAGCACGCGTTCTGCGCCCAGCTCGCTGGCTTCCTCGACCACCGCGCGCAAGGTCACGATCGCCGCGCCCTGATCTTCCGCCTGGGCGAGCAGGCGGGCGAGCATTTCATCGCGGTTCATGATTTGTTCTCCACAGGAGCCAGGCCCAGCAGCTGGCGCTTTTCAGCATCAGACAGAAATGCGGCGGCAGAGACCTGGCTCCACAGCCGCTCGCGGTCCTCCGCCAGAGCGGGCACGTGGTCCGGATCGACCGCCAGCGCGGCATCGGGGAACCAGGTCACCAGCCCTTCGTTCAGCGCGCTCAGCAGCTTGTCCGCCATCGGCAGCAGAGTCAGCCGCCACAGCGCGCGGTTGGCCTCGCGGTAATTGGCATAGGTCGCGTCACCGGGCAGCCCCAGCAGCATCGGCGGCACACCAAAGGCCAGCGCAATGTCGCGCGCGGCGGCGGCTTTCAGCGCGGCAAAGTCCATCTCGGCGGGCGAGAGGCTGAGCGATTGCCACTTGAGCCCGCCTTCCAGCAGCATCGGCCGCCCGGCATTGGCCATGCCCGAATAGGCGCGGGTCAGCTCATCCTTCAGCCGGTCGAACTGGTCGGGGCTCAACCCCGCGCCGTCGCCCGGATCATAGACCAGCGCACCGCTTGGCCGCGCGGCGTTTTCCAGCAGGCGGCGGTTCCAGTCAGCCGCGGCGTTGTGGGTCGCCACGGCCTGATCGGCGGCAGACAGGCAGCCCGCGCCATAGTGATCGTCGGCCGGGTGGAAATGCTTCACATGGATCAGGTTGGGTGATGCATCCTCATCCAGCAGGGGAATCGTCAGCGCGGCGTCGCCCACTTTATAGGCATAGGCGGCCGGCCAGCCATCGCTGCCCGCGACCACGCTGATCCGGTCAGGGCGCAGCGCGAACAGTTCCACCGGCGCGCCGATCGCATCCTTGATCACCTGGACATAGGCATTGCCGTGCAGCAGCAGGTGGCTGGCCAACGTTTCGAGCAGACCCTGCCCGCCGCTGGTCGCCTTGACCAGGGCCAGCAGCGCCGGATCGGCGGGCTTCAATGGCGCGCCGCCAATCCCTTCGGCCACCAGCCGCACCGCGCGCTGTGCCACCGGATTATCCAGATAGGCACGCCGAACAGATGAATTGTACTCAAATGGTGCCCGCGCGCTGCCTTCTGCAAAAAACCACGGCGAAGTGAAATTGCGCGCCAGCGGCACGCGGGAACCCCCGCCCTTGAAGGCGGCGGCAAGCGTCTGGAGGAAGGACATGAGAAGGCCTTTCGCGAAAGTATCTCCCGCCAGGCGGGAGGGTAAGGATCAGAACATCCACACGCGGGGCATGGCGGACGAGCCCAGCAGCAGCTCGCTCAGCGCCCAGACCGCCGCATCGGCGCGGTCCGGTGAGCGGCCCGGGCCGTGGTATTCGCCGCCGGGCATCAGCCCGCAGAGCTGGTCTTCCAGCGCCGGGAACGTGCCGGCATGGCGGACCCGGCCCGCTTCATAGAGCGCGGCGACGGGTTCGGCGCGGGCGGCCTTGCCGCGGCTGGCGTGGACCAGCCGGACCGGCAGGGCCACATCGGCAGCGCGCAATACGCTTTCGACCATGGCGCCGCCCTGATTGGCTTCGGCAATCACCCGATCGGCGGACCAGGCGCGGGCGGCGCGGGCGACGGCGCGGGCCCATTGTTCGGGGCTGGCACGCTCTACGCTGCAATCGGCCAGGACACGGCCCAGCCCGTCCTCTCCGACCGCGCAGACCACGATCCCGCAGGCATCGCCGTGCGCCGAGGCCGGGGGATCGACCCCGATCACCACCCGCGTGACAGGGCTGGACATAGCGGCCTCGCGGCATGCCTCCAGCAGGGTGCGGGTCCACAGCGCACCGGGCAGATCGGCGATCAGTTCGCCGTCCAGTTCCTGCCGCCCCAGCAGCGATTTGCCATATTCGCGCCTGACGGTGCGGATAAAGGCCGTGGGCAGGTTGTGCTTGTTTTCAAAGGTCGAACCACGCGTCACCGCCACCCCGTCCCCCGCCAGCAGCCGCTGGAGCAGCGGCACCGGGCGCGGGGTGGTGGTGGCGATCACTTGCGGGCTGTGGCCCAGCCGCAGGCCCAGTTGCAGGTTGTCCCAGGTCATTTCCGCGCGCCCCCCGGCCATGTCCCATTTCGCGAGTTCATCGCACCAGGCATGGCTGTGCTGGGGGCCGCGCAGGCTTTCGGGTTCTCCGGCGGAATAGAGTGTGGCCTGGGCCCCGTTGGGCCAGGTCAGCGTGCGTTTCGACGGTTCAAAGCGCGGGCGCTTGTCCTTGGGGGCGATCGCCTGCAAGCCGCTGTCACCCTGCACCATCACCGCGCGCGCTTCATGCAGCGAGGCCGCGATCAGCGCGATCCGGGCCGCCGGATTGTGTTCGGCCACGGCGCGGATCCATTCGGCACCCGCGCGGGTCTTGCCAAAGCCGCGCCCGGCCAGGATCAGCCAGGTCTGCCAGTCCGTGGCGGGCGCAACTTGCCCGTCATGGGCCCACAAGTGCCAGCAGGTCCGCAGCGAAGCGCGCTCGCGCCGTCCCATCCGGTCCAGCAGTTCGCGGCATTCGGCGCGTGACAGCCCATCGAACAGGCGGCCCGGCTCAGTCGCTTTCATCGCTCTGGTCCGGTTCGTCGAGCAGCGCGGTGTTGGCGGCATTGCGCTTGCGCATGTCCTCGATCATCGCGGTGATCGATTCCAGCACGTCGGCCTCGTCAACCGCTTCGTCCTGGGCGACCTGTTCGGCCTGCGACTGCTTGTGCAGGGTCAGCACGCGGATCGCATTGCTTACGTCCATCTTGTAGCCCGGGTTGGGATCGCGCAGGTATCCCAGCACTTCCATTTCCAGGTTGCGATAGCCTTCGCTTTGGGCGGCCTGCCACAGGCGGTGAAAATTGGGGCAGCGCGCGCGGGCATGATAGGCGCGGCTGGTGGTGACCCCGGCCGCCTCTGCCGCGCGGGTGACATTGGAGGTTTCGATCAGTGCGGCAATGAAATGGCCGCGCCAGTTGCGTTTGACCCGCGCATCGGCAGGCTGGCGGCGGCGGGATTGGCGGGCCGGGCCGCCGGGCTGCCGGGTTGGCGCCGGGAGGGCGCACTGCGCGCCGTCCGGCGCGATGGGGGCCGTGCTCATCCGGTTCTCCTGTTCGGGATAAAAGGGGTATCGCGATAGCGCCGGGGCCGATGGAGGGGGGCGGCGAATCGGTCTATCGCGATGTTCCCTATTTGTGCCATAATAGCGTGACGTTGTCAAGTGTAAAGAACCATATGGGTTATTTACCGAGCCCGCTTGTCGCCCGCGCGCACACTGATTAAGCAGGCGGCCAATCGCCAAGGACCAAGGGAACCCATATGTTGCGCCGCCTGTACGACTGGACCATGGCCAAGGCCGCCGACCCGCGCGCCGAATGGTGGCTGGCGCTGTTCGCCTTTGTCGAAGCCAGCTTCTTCCCGATCCCGCCGCATCCCCTGCTGGGGATCATGTGTCTGGCCGAACCGAAAAAGGCGATCCGCTTTGCGATCATCGCCACGCTGGCCTCGGTCGCCGGGGGGCTGCTCGGCTATGCGATCGGGCACTTCCTCTATGACACGCTCGGCACCCAGCTGCTGGCAATGCTGGGGCTGACGCAAAGCTTCCCCAAGGCGGCCTGCTATCTGCGCGAATACGGGGCAGAGATCATCATGATCAAGGGCGCCACCCCGATCCCGTTCAAGCTGCTGACGATCACCGCCGGGTTCATCGCCATGCCGCTGGTCACTTTCGTGCTGGCCAGCCTGGTCAGCCGTTCGATCAGCTTCATGATCGTGGGCGTGCTGTTCCGCATGTTCGGCGCGCCGATCAAGGCCTTCATCGACAAGTACCTGGGTCTGGCCACGGCGGGCTTCGTGGTGCTGGTGGTGGGCGGGTTCATTGCTGCCGCCGCGCTGTCGGGTGGGGGCAATGAAACCAATGCCAAGTGCGAGGCGGTCGCGCCGCTCGCCGCCGCGGCATGAATGCGATCACGCTTTACCACTGCCGCGATGCGCGTTCATTCCGCGCGCTGTGGGCGCTGGAGGAACTGGGGCTGGACTACCAGCTCGAACTGATGCCCTTTCCGCCGCGTGCCAGGGTGGAGGGATACCGCGAGATCAACCCGCTCGGGACCGTCCCGGCAATGGTGGTAGACGGCGCGCTGATGACCGAAAGCGCGGCGATCCCGCACTTTCTGGCCACGCGGTTCGGCCCGTCCGATCTTGCCGTCGCGCCGACCGAGCCGGACTATGCCCGCTACCTCAATTTCCTGCACATGGGCGAGGCGACGTTGACTTTCCCGCAGACGATCCACCTGCGTTACACCCGGCTGGAGCCGCCCGAACGCCGCGCGGCCCAGGCGGCAGAGGACTATGCCCTGTGGTTCGGATCGCGGCTGCGCGCAGCGGAGACCATGCTGCACGGGGAATTCGCAGCGGCGGGGCGGTTTACCATGGCGGACATATCGCTGGGCTATGCTGTGATGCTGGCGCTGTCGATCGGACTGGAAGCGCAGGTCACCCCGGGCATGGCCGCCTATCTGGAACGGCTCAGCCAGCGCGATGGCTTTGCCCGGGCCAAGGCGGCGCAGGGATCGGCCGGGCGGGAAACCAACCCGCTGGGTTAATCCGCCAGTGCCGCCGCCAATGCGGCCCGCGTGACCGGCTCCATCGCGGCATAGCCTGCAGCTTCGGGATGGACCCCATCGCGGCCGAATTCGGCGCGCAGTTCGCCGTTCGGGCCGGACAGGATGGCGTGGTAATCGGCAAAGGTCAGTTGCTGCTCCCTGGCATAGTCCTTCAGCCACCGGTTCAGCTCGGCTATGCGCGGGGCGGGATTTACCTCGGGCCGCCAGCTCATCCGGTCGGCTGGCGGGATCGAGCCGAGGATCACGCGGATTCCGGCGGCCTTCGCCAGTGTGACCATCGCGCGGACGTTGTTCTGGTAAGCCACGGGCGTGGTCGGCCCGGTGTTGCCGGCAATGTCGTTGGTCCCGATCATCAGATGCACCACCCGCGGCTTCAGCGCGATCACATCGGCCATGAAGCGCAGCAGCAGTTGCGGGCTGGTCTGGCCGGAAATCCCGCGATTGACGATCCCGCCGGTGAACAAGGCCGGGGTGAAGCGGCTCCAGCCTTCGGTGATCGAATCGCCGATGAACACGATGTCGGCGCGCTGGCCCGGCAGTGCCAGATTGGCGGCGTGATAGCGGCACAGCCAGGCCCAGTCGGCCTGCGGGTTATAGGCACCCGCCGATTGCGGCGTGCAGGCTTCGTCCAGCATGTAGCTCTCCGGCTTGGCGGTGGTCGTCTGGCCCCATGCCGGTTCCGACAGCAGCAGCGCGGGCAGGGCCAGCAGCAGGGCTGAGGTGCGCGGACGGACTGGCATATGCGAACTTCTCCATTCCCTTGGCACCGCGCGGTGGTATGCCCCCCGTGATGAACCCGATCGCCCGAAAGCTTAAAGTGCGGGTCCGGCAGGCCCTGGTCAAGGGGCCACTGCGCCCGCTTGCCAGAACCGTCTTTCACGCGTTGACCGGGGCCGAACTCGCGTTCCAGCGCCTGGTCCTGCCGCGTCGGCCCGATCCGGCTGACCTCAGCGATGTCACCGCCGTGATCAAGACCTTCCAGCGCCCCCGCCGCTGCCAGGCCCTGATTGATTCGATCCGCGCGCTCCATCCCTACCTCAGGATCGTGGTGGTCGATGACAGCCGCGTGTCCACTCCCTTCCACCATGCCGAAACCCTGGTCCTGCCGTTTGACAGCGGGGTCAGCGCGGGGCGCAATGCCGCCTTGGCTGCGGTCGAAACACCCTATGTCATCAACCTTGATGACGATCTGGTGTTCTTCCGCAAGACCGGCCTGGCCGCCGCGCTGGCATTGCTGCGCGGGCAGAGCGATCTGGCCATCATGGGCGGGGTCATGCTTGACCTGCCGCACTACGGCTGGAACCACTCGCTTGGCGGAGCCCTGCACCCGTCGGCGGCCTCCTCGCTGATCCCAGAAGGAACCCGGATCGGACCGCTGACCGTGGGGGACAAGGTCAGCAACTTCTTCATCGCGCGGACCGAAGCCGTGCGCAGCATCGGCTGGGATCCGCAGGTCCGGCGGCTGGACCATGCCGATTTCTTCACCCGGGCGAAGGGCCGCCTGGTCTGCGCCTATAACCCCGCGCTGCAGGTCCTCCACGTCAAGGATCCGTTCGATGCGGACTACCTGCGCTTCCGCTTCGACCTCGCGGCAGACCTGGCCTACCTCAAGGCCAAGTACCCCTAAGATTGCTCCGCTGGCCGTGCCGGCAGCGCGGCCTGGGCCCGGCGCACCACCGGTTCGAGCAAGGCATAGGCCTGCGCCGAAGGGTGCACCCCGTCCAGGCTCAGCCCCGGTCGGGGGGTCTTGCCATCCGGCCCGACCAGCGCGGCATGGAAATCCGCCAGCACCGCCCCGCGCCGCGCTGCCATCTCGCGCAGCGCCGTGTTGAGCTGCTCGATCCGGGGATAGGGTGCCAGCCGGGGGCGGGTCGGGAACCGTTCCACCGGCGGCATGGTCGCCACGATCACCGCGATCCCGTTGGCCTGGGCCAGATCGATCAGCGATTCGATATTGGCGAGGTATTCCGCCGGACCTATCAGCCCGCCGCGCCCGATCACATCGTTGATCCCGGCCTCGATCAGCACGGCCCGGGGGCGCAGTGCGATTACGTCCTGCCGGAACCGGGGCAGCAAGGCCGCGCTGGAATGGCCGCCGATCCCGCGATTGACCCAGTCCCGCCCGAACAGGCCGGGTTGCAGTTCATCCCAGTCCCCGACGATCGAATCCCCGTAAAAGACCAGTTCCGGCCGCAGACCGGCAGCGGCCAGCCGCCGGTTGTCAGCGCGGTGGACGCAAATGCCGAACACGTCGCCCGGCACCGCCAGCGGATCGGCCGCCGGATCATCCGGGCAGGGCTGGTCCACCATTTGCTTCTGATAGGCCGGAGCCCACCAGTAACGCCAATGGTTCGCCGCCCAGACCGCGGCGATCAATGCCAGCAACAGGGCAATGCGCCAGCGCCGCACCATGGCCGCCTCCCTCAGATGATCCCGGCCGTGTGCCCTGCGCGTTTGAACATGCCGATGATCGTCTGGACCTGTTCGGCGCTGTGTTCGGCGCAGAGCGAGCAGCGCAGCAGGGTCATCCCCGCCGGGGTCGCGGGCGGGCGGGCCAGGTTGACGTAGAGCCCTTCGTGCAGCAGCGCTTCCCACATCATCGCGCCGCGTTCCAGATCGGGCATGATCACCGCGATGATCGCGCTCTGCGGTTCTTCGGTGCCCAGCGTAAAGCCCGCGTCGCGCAGCCCCTTGTGCAGGGTCTTGGAATTCTCCCACAGGTGCGCGCGCTTGTTGCCGGCGTGCATCAGCTTGCGGATCGATGTGCAGGCCGTCGCCACCACGCTCGGTGGCAGGCTGGCGGTGAACACATAGGGGCGGCAGACCAGCCGCATGATTTCGAACTTGGGATGGTTCGAAACGCAGAAGCCGCCGACCGTGCCGACCGA
>CAZKAX010000065.1:0-19314 GCA_964550775.1 uncultured Novosphingobium sp.
AATGGGGAGGTGGCAGACGCCGAAGGCGGCTGACGGAGGGGTAATGCGGCGAGGCTTTACCCCTCCGTCATTCGCTGCGCGAATGCCACCTCCCCATTTGCGCTGCGCGAAAATGGGAAGGATCAATCACCGCCTCGCCTAGACCCTCTCCATTTTTCCCGCAGGGACAAATGGAGAGGTGGATCGCCGCAGGCGAGACGGAGGGGTAATGCGGCACAGCGCAACCTACCCCCCGAACACCCCCTTCAACCACGCATCGACCACTGCCGTCGCCGGATAGTCCGGCTTGCCCAGATCGCGGTTGATTTCCATATGCCCGCGCAGCCCCTTGCCGGGGAAATCCTTGCGCTCCACCCTTGTGCCAGCCGCCTTCAGCGCCGCTTCCAGCTCCTTGGCTTGCGCGATCCCGTCGGCGCGCTGGACGTGGATCAGCAGGAAGGCGGGGGCGTTGGGGGCGGCGGCCTGCAGGGTCGGGCTCAGCGCGCGTTGCCGGGCTGGGTCCGCGCCGAAGGCCTGCAGATAGGTATCGTGCATGAAGTTGCCGCCATCAACGATCTGGCGCGGGACGTCATAGGCGGCGCCATCGTTGGGGATCACACCTTTCAGGTTGGCAAAGCTCAGCCCCGCGCCGCGCAAATATTGCTCGTCGGTTCCAACCAGCGCCACCAGATGCGCGCCCGCGCTGTGGCCCAGCAGCACGACCCGGCCGGGATCGATCCCCAGCGCGCCTGCGCGGTCCAGCAAGGCCTTGAGCGCGGCGGCTACGTCTGCGCCCTGTTGTTCCACGCTGGCACCCGGCACCAGCCGGTAATCGATTGCGGCATAGTTATAGCCCAGAGCGGTGAAATGCGCCGGAGCATAGCGGCTGGCGGCGGTTTCCTTGCTGCCGCGCTGCCACCCGCCGCCGTGGACATAGACCACCAGCGGGGCAGCCGCACCGCCCGCTTTGGCGCGGTAAAAGTTCAGGCTTTGCAGCGGATCCTTGCCATAGGCCAGGGTCTGGTCGGGCTGCACGCGCGGCGCATCGGCCTGCCCGCGATTTGCCATGCGCGCCGCGATCCGCTCCCGCAACCAGCCGCGTTCCTGCGTCTGCGCCAGAGCGGCGCTGGCCATGGCCAGCAGGGTGAGGGGGATCAGCACGGTCTTGCGCATGGCGGGCTCCTGTTGGCTGGGTCAGGATATTGCGCGGGGAACAGTTGACCAGTCGTGAATTGTCGCACTGTGTCGCTGTGGGCACTCCGCCCCACCCCATCACCAGAAGCCGTCACCCTGAACTTGTTTGTGCAAGCACGCCTTCGGCCCCAGGGTCCATCGTGCCGCCCCGCCCGGATGGAGCAGGAACAAGTAAGCCTCTCGGTTTGCGCCTTTCCCGCCACCTCCGGACAAACCGACAGATGGACCCTGAAACAAGTTCAGGGTGACGGGGTTGGGATGATTGTATGGATATACGGATATCCGTATATCCGTATATCCATCCAACTCATGTCCGGAATTTTCCACTTTCCTACACGCCCCTGGATGCGGATAATCCCCGCCATGCCCCACGCAATCCCGCCATTTCCGCGCTGCGCCGCTCCGGGAGCCGATTCGGCGGGCCGCGGCCGCGCCTTTGCCGGGGTGCGGACATTTTTCCTCAGGACTGTGTCCAGTGTGTCCAGTCGCGCCAATTGTGCAGTTGCAGCACTGCGCGATTGCTCCGGCGCGCGCCATGCCCTAGGGCGCGCACGGTTCTTTGCGGCGGGGATTCTCTAAGTGGCCAACGTTACCGTGATCGGCGCCCAGTGGGGCGATGAAGGCAAGGGCAAGATTGTCGACTGGCTGGCCAGCCGCGCCGATGCCGTGGTCCGGTTTCAGGGCGGGCACAACGCCGGGCATACCCTGGTGGTGGGGGACCAGACCTACAAGCTCAGCCTGCTGCCTTCGGGGATCGTCACCGGCACGCTTTCGCTGATCGGCAACGGGGTGGTGCTCGATCCGTGGCACTTCCGCGATGAAGTGGCCAAGCTGAAAGGGCAGGGGGTGGATATCAATCCGCAGAACCTGCAAGTCGCCGAAAACGCCCCGCTGATCCTGCCGTTCCACCGCGATCTCGATGGCCTGCGCGAAGATGCCAGTGGCGCGGGCAAGATCGGCACGACCCGGCGCGGGATCGGTCCGGCTTATGAAGACAAGGTCGGCCGCCGCTCGATCCGGGTCTGCGATCTGGCGCACCTTGACGATCTGGGCCCGCAGCTGGACCGGATCTGCGCCCACCACGATGCGCTGCGCAGCGGGTTCGGCCAGCCGCCGATTGACCGCGAGCGTCTGCTGGCAGACCTGTGGGACATCGCCGCTTTCGTGCTGCCCTTTGCCAAGCCCGTGTGGCGCACGCTGAACGAGGCGCGCAAGGCGGGCAAGCGGATCCTGTTCGAAGGCGCGCAGGGCGTGCTGCTCGATGTCGATCACGGGACCTACCCCTTCGTCACCAGTTCCAACACCGTCAGCGGCACGGCTGCCAGCGGATCGGGCATGGGCCCCAGCGCTCCGGGGTTCGTGCTGGGGATCGTCAAGGCCTATACCACCCGCGTCGGCAGCGGGCCGTTCCCGACCGAGCTGGAAGATGAAACCGGCCAGCGGCTGGGGACACGCGGGCATGAATTCGGTACGGTCACGGGCCGCAAGCGCCGCTGCGGCTGGTTCGATGCGGTGCTGACCCGGCAAAGCTGCACGATCAGCGGCGTCACCGGGATCGCGCTGACCAAGGTCGACGTGCTCGACGGGTTCGAAACGGTCAAGATCTGCACCGGCTATCGCCTGCGCGGCCAGATCCTCGATTACTTCCCCAGCCACGCCGCCGATCAGGCTGCGGTTGAGCCGATCTATGAAGAAATGGAAGGCTGGAGCGGCACCACGGCCGGCGCGCGCAGTTGGGCTGATCTGCCCGCCCAGGCGATCAAATATATCCGCCGGGTCGAGGAACTGATCGAAACCCCGGTCGCCCTCGTCTCCACCAGCCCCGAGCGCGAGGATACGATCCTGGTGCGCGATCCGTTCGTGGATTGATGATGCGGGGGCGGCGCATCCTGCTGGGGCTGGGCGGCGCGCTGCTGCTGGCTTTGGCGGGGGGCGCGGAGTGGCTGCTGCGCGGCTCCGCGCCCGATGTGCCGGAGCTGCCCCGGATCGACCGGATCGTGATCCACAAGGCCGCGCGCGATATGCAGCTGTGGTCCGGCGGGCGGCTGGTCCACACCATGCAAGGGGTGGCGCTGGGTAACGCCCCGGTCGGGCAGAAGCAGTTCGAAGGCGATGGCAAGACGCCCGAGGGCCGCTATGCCATCGATTTCCGCAACGGCGAAAGCTCGTACCACCTCTCGCTCCGGCTCAGCTACCCGGATCCCGCCGCTACCGCCTTTGCCAAGGCGCAAGGCCGCAGTCCGGGGGGCGAGATCTATATCCACGGCCAGCCCAACTGGCTGTCGGTGGGGCGCCTGAAGGGTGACTGGACCCAAGGCTGCGTTGCCGTCTCCAACCGCGAAATCGAAGCCCTGTGGCACGCGGTGCCTTTGGGGGCCGTGGTTGAGGTGACGGCCTGAGCGATTCGCGATCTTGACATGATCCACATTTGTTCTACTCTCGTTCCATATTGGAACCGGAGTCGGACCCGATGGCCCAAGCTGATTTTGCCTATGCCCTGCCCGCCAATGATGCAGCCGGGGTCCCCCTGTTGCTCTCGGTGTTTGCCGACCGTGCCGATGTGCGGCTGGAAATGCGCGACGATGCCGAAATGGCGGGGTTCCGGATCGGGCAGGTTGGCGGTCTGGCGGACTTGCTGGATGGCCAGGCGCAGGGGCTGGGCGGGGTGGTGCTGGTCGATTGTCCCGCAGTCGATGGCGGGACGCTTGCGGCGCTGACCCGGCTTGATCTGCGCGCGGCGCATTCCGGCGCGCAACTGGTGGTTTCGACCAGCGTTGCCGCGCTGGACGATGTGTTCGCCTGTCTGGACCAGTCGGCCCCGCAATTGCTGGTTGACCCCAGCCGCGCCGAACGGGTGATCGCGCTGGGCCGGGTGCTGGGGCAGGTGCCGGGGCTGCGGCTGCGCGAACTGAGCGAGGATGACCGGCTGACCTTGTTGCGGCTGACCGAACAGGTCGGGCAGATTGCCCAGCGGCTCGAACGGATCGGCGCGCGCTCCGGGATCAGTCCCTATGACCCTGAGGGGGATGCCGCGCTGGCGCTGGAAAGCCCGCGCCCGGCCTTTTTCGGCGCTCCTGCGGGAGCGGGTGAGCCAACCCTGCGCCAGACCCGCACGCCGCTGCCCGATCCGCGGCTGGTGCGGCGGATCATCCGTGCCCGCCAGCAACGCGCGCGGTTCTTCGATGGCGATCTGTTCGCCGATCCGGCCTGGGACATGCTGCTCGACCTGACGGCGGCGCGGGCCGAACACACGCGGGTTTCGGTGACCAGCCTGTGCATCGCCAGCGGCGTGCCGCCCACCACCGCGCTGCGCTGGATCGGCCAGATGACCGAGGCCGGACTGCTCGAACGGGTCGAGGACCCCAGCGACCGCCGCCGCGCCTTCATCGCGCTCAGCGATGCGGCCTCTGACGCCATGGCCCGCTATTTCGTCTCGATCGACCAGCAGGCGCTGGTACTGGTCTAGGTAATTGCCCCTGGGTGCGGGGCAACGCGCTGGTCGCATTAACCATCCTATGCGCGGCCCATGTCCCGCGCGTTTCGCCTGTTGCTTGCCGCGCTCTGCGCCGCACTGGCCCTGACCACGCTGCTGGGCCGCGCCGGAGCGGCCCAGCGCAACGCGCCGTCGTGGTGGGACCCGGACGGGGTCGGGATCGGATCGGACTGGCATTACCGGGTACCGGTGACCCTGCCGGCCACATCGTCGGTCAACTCCACCGCCAAGGTCGATATCGACTTCGCTGCGCTGATGACCCAGCTGGGGATCTCCGGCACCCTCGACACCAACTCGATCCGCGTCGTCCGCCCGGGCGGCGCGCTGGCCACCGTGCAGGAATACAACGACGCCATCTATGCCGGGGCCACCGACAGCAACGCAGCCCGCGGCGAAGTGCGCTGGATCGTCGAGGATTCGGGCACGCCAACCTATCAGGTCTACTTCGATGTCACCGCCAACGGCAGCAAGAGCGCCAGCACCCAGACCCCGATCAACGGCAACTTCGAGCATTCAAGCGCGGGCACCCAGCTCCCCACCGGCTGGGCCAGCGCGACCAAGTCCAACGCGGTCTACGACATGCAGGTCACCCAGGCCGAAAGCCCGATGATCACATCGGATGGCAACCCGCTGAACAACCCTTGGGTCACCGCAGGCAATCCGCTCACCGGCAACCGCGCCTACTTGCTGGGTGCGCGAACCAATAATGAGCCGACCGTCGGGGGGGCGATGCAAACCAACACCACCGTGCTGACCCGCACTTTCACCGTTCCTTCGGCGAACCCCGGCAACTTCACCGTCAATTGGCGGACAGAAGGCTGGGACTCTGAATCCTATGACAACCTGACCATCGCGATTGCCGCCGGGGCAAGCACCACCACCGTGGTGGGAACAGGCCTGGCATCATACACCACGGTCCCGAACAGCCCGAATATCGGCGGCGGAACGGCGTCGGGAACGACCGCTGGCTTCGGGCAATACAACGGCTTCGACATGACCACCGGCGGAGTGCACCAGAACGGCATGACCGTTGCGCTCAATTCGGAACGCTGGTGGGCGCGATCGGTATCGCTCAGCGCCTATGCCGGGCAGACGGTGACCCTGACGATCAGCACCAGCAACACCGAACTCTTCAGATCGTGGTTCCATATCGACGATGTCGAATGGTCGGTGGTCAGCGGCACGCTGGGCAATGCGCAAGGGTTCGGCGTGGCCGCCAGCAGCCCCACCGGCTCGCAGGCGCCGGGGCAAACGCTGACCGTGCGCGCCACGGTCGATGCCAAGCCGACCTATGCGACCAACCCCGTCACCGCCGATGTGCTCAACGGATCGGGAACGGCCGTGGCCAGCGGGATCAGGCTCTACAACGATGGCACCCATGGCGACGTCAGCGCCAATGATGCGATCTGGACCAACAACGGATCGGACAGCGCCAACCCGACCTATACGATCCCGCTCAGCTCCGGCAGTTCGAGCGGGTGGACGGTGCGGACCTATGCCCGCGACGCCAGCACCAGCACCGCGGGCAGCACATACAACGGCTATGTCCACCGCAATGGTCAACCCAACGGCCTGACCATGGCCAACTGGTGGAACGTCGACGATGCCAGCTTCAGCGTCGATGCCGCGGTGATCAGCGTGGCGAAAAGCATGACGATCCTGTCCAACGGGATCGAAACCAGCAATTTCAAGGCGATCCCCGGGGCGACTATCCGCTACTGCGTGACCATCGGCAACAGCGGCAGCGCGAGCGCCAGCACGGTCATCGCCACAGACACTTTGCCTTCCGCGCTCACCTATGTCCCCGGCAGCCTGCTCAGCGGAGCCGATTGCGCCAGCGCGGCGACGGCGGAGGACGACAATGCGACCGGCACTGACGATACCGACACGATCGGCGCCAGCTATTCCGCCGGAACGATCAGCGTGATCCGATCCAGTCTGGGCACTGCTACCAATTTTGCCGTCACTTACCGCGTGACGGTCAACTAACCCTTGGGTGCCACCGGATTGGGCGTGGGCGGGGCCACGCGGGTCAGGCGGTTGCGGTCGCGGTGGTGGAACGGTTCGCTCTGCCCCGTGATCGTCATCACCGTGTCCTCGTCATAAGACCAGCTGCCATCATCGTGGACCGTCACGGTGATTTCGAAACTGTCGGTGCGGAAATGGGTTTCGAGAAAGGGGTTGGAACAGATCCCATAGACCGTGCTGCCGCGTTCCGCGCGCAGGGTGAACTGGCGGGCATCGGGGGCGGCCTGGCCCACGGCCAGCACGGTCTGCCCGCGCGGGATGGTCAGGCTGTGCATCACGGTCTGGCTGGCCGGTTCCCACAACCAGTAGCCCACCTGATCGTGATAGGTCCCGCTTTCTCCCGGTTTGCACATCCAGGTGTGATACCGCAGGCCGTAAAGCATCTGCGGCCCGTTGTTGCCCGGATCAACCGGTTGCAGTTCGATTCGTTCGTGGAATTCCTGGGTGCGCGGCCCGGCTTGCTTGGGGGCCACGTCCACCCCGCGCGTCCCTTCCCAGACCCCGGCCAGCGGGGCAAGTGGGCCCAGCGCCGCCAGCGTATCGGGGTTGATCGCCGCCGGTTCGGCATAGATGTTGTCGCCATAGCTGCTCATCGTGGTCCCTCCGTCTGAAAATCATCAGAGCACGGTCCACGCGGGCGAACAATGCGGTAAATCAAGTCACAGTGATTGACGATTTCGGCAGGCGCACTAAAGAGGCGGCCTTCCCCGCAGGGGGGGGCGCTTAGCTCAGTTGGTAGAGCATCTCGTTTACACCGAGAGGGTCAGCGGTTCGAGCCCGTTAGCGCCCACCATCCCCTGCTATTGGTCCAGCAGCCGGGCCGTATCGGCGCTGCCCCAATCACGCCCACCGATCCAGCGCCATTGTTCGCGCCCGTCCGCGCCGTAATAGATCGTGGTCGGCAGGGTTTCCGCCTTGTAGTGGCTGGCGAGCTGGTTGTCCGGATCGAGCCAGCCCGGCAGAGCGGTGATCGTCCGGGCCTTCAGGAAGTCGGCCACCATTTCGGGCTTGCCCATGTCCTGGCTGACGATCTGCACTTGCAGCTTGCCCGCGCGGTCCTGCGCCAGCTTTTGCAGGGTGGGCAGTTCGGCCACGCAAGGCCCGCACCAGGTGGCCCAGAGGTTGATCAGCAGCGGCTTGCCCTTCAGGCTGGCCAGCCGCAATTCCTTGCCGCTGGCGTCCGTGAAAGTGAAGTCGGGCAATTCGCTGCCCTTGTGGCTCGCGTCGAGCATGCCGGCGCCCGCTTCACCGCCCGGTGCTGCTTGCGGTTGCGCCGCGTCCCCGCTTTGCCTATCGCACCCCGCGACCAGGACGGTCATGCCGAGGATCAGGGCTGTGAGTGAGCGGGACGATAGCAAGAGCGGCTCCAATGCGATGTGGGGTGGTCGGTTCGCCGAAGGGCCCTCCGCGATCATGCGCGAGATAAATGCCTCGATCCCGTTCGACAAGGCTTTGTGGCAGCAGGACATCATGGCCAGCAAGGCGCACGTGGCGATGCTGGGCGCGCAGGGGATCGTCAGCGCGGACGATGCGGCGCAGATTGCCGATGGTCTGGATGCGGTCGCGGCGGAATATGCGGCCAACGGGGTTCCCGAAAACTGGGACCTTGAAGACATCCACATGACCACCGAAAGTCGCCTGGCCGAACTGATCGGCCCGGTTGCAGGACGGCTGCACACTGCGCGCAGCCGCAACGATCAGGTGGCAACCGATTTCCGGCTGTGGGTGCGCGATGCCTGTGATGCTGCCGATGCCGGGCTCGCCGCGCTGCAACAGGCGCTGGTGGCGCGCGCCGGGCAACATGCGGACAGCATCATGCCCGGCTTCACCCATTTGCAGACCGCACAGCCGGTGACCCTGGGCCACCACCTGATGGCCTATTGCGAAATGGCCCGGCGTGACCGGTCGCGCTTTGCCGATGCGCGCGCGCGGATGAACGAAAGCCCGCTGGGCGCAGCCGCGCTGGCCGGAACCGGGTTTCCGATTGATCGGCAAGCGACGGCCAGCGCGCTGGGGTTTGACCGGCCCACCGCCAACAGCCTCGATTCGGTATCGGACCGCGATTTCGCGCTCGATTACCTGATGGCCGCCGCGCAAACTGCGCTGCACCTGTCCCGCCTGGCCGAGGAATTCATCATCTGGGCGAGCCAGCCGTTCGGCTTTGTCCGTCTGCCCGACAGTCTTTCCACCGGCAGCTCGATCATGCCGCAAAAGAAGAACCCCGACGCGGCAGAGCTGGTGCGCGGCCACGCCGGGCGGATCATCGGCAGCCTGACCAGCCTGATGATCACCATGAAGGGCCTGCCCTTGGCCTATTCGAAGGACATGCAGGACGATAAGCCGCCGGTGTTCGAAGCTGCCGGGCTGCTTACACTGTGCCTTGCCGCGATGACCGGGATGGTCGCGGAAACCACTTTCCGCACCGACCGGATGCGCGCCGCGGCAGAGCTTGGCTATGCCACCGCCACCGATCTGGCCGACTGGCTGGTGCGGCAGGCCAACATTCCGTTCCGCGAAGCCCACCACATCACCGGCGCGGCGGTCAAGCTGGCGGAAAGCCGGGGCGTGGCGCTCGACCAGTTGCCGCTGGCGGACCTGCAGGCAATCGATGCGCGGATCGACGAGCGGGTCTTTGCCGCCCTGTCGGTTGAGGCATCGGTTGCCGCGCGCGCCAGCCATGGCGGAACCGCGCCGGATCAGGTAAGGCTGCGCGTGGCCGAAGCGCGTGTGGCGCTGGGGCTGGAGTAAGCCGTGATGCGCCGCCTTGTCCTTGCCGCTTGCCTTGTCGCCCTGGCCGCCTGCGGTCAGAAGGCGGACCTCAAGCCGCGCCCGGGCAAACAGCTGCCGCCCGCGCCCTATGGCCGCGAAGATCTGCCGAGCGCCGAAGATCTGACCAAGACCACGGTCCAATCGGCCCCGGAACGCAGCGTCGAACTGCGAAAACGGTCGGAAGAACGTGCCGACGATCCGTTTGACCTGCCCCCTTCCTGAGTTAGCGACCCAATGAACCATTTTGACCTTATCGGCGGCGAACTCCACGCCGAACACGTCCCGCTGAGTGCCATTGCCGAGGCAGTTGGCACCCCGGTTTATGTCTATTCCCGCGCCACGCTGGAACGCCACGCACGGGTGTTCAAGGCGGCGCTGGCAGGCCTGCCGCGCAGCCATGTCGCTTTCGCGGTCAAGGCCAATCCCAACCTGGCGGTACTGCGGGTGATGCAGCGCGAAGGACTGGGGGCGGATGTGGTGTCCGGCGGAGAACTGGCCCGCGCACTGGCCGCCGGGATGGCGCCGCAGGACGTGGTCTTCTCAGGCGTCGGCAAGACTGCACGCGAACTGGTCCAGGGGCTGGAAAGCGGGATCGGGCAGTTCAACATCGAAAGCGAGGAAGAAGGCGTGGAGCTCGCCGCGCTGGCCGCCGCGCTGGGCCAGCGCGCGCCCTGCGCGCTGCGGGTCAACCCCGATGTCGATGCCCGCACCCATGCCAAGATCTCCACCGGCAAGGCCGAAAACAAGTTCGGCGTGCCGATTGACCGCGCAGGCGGCATCTATGCGCGTCTGTCGTCCCTGCCGGGGCTGGATATGCGCGGGCTGGCGGTCCACATCGGCAGCCAGCTCTCGCAGCTCGAACCGCTTGAGGAAGCCTTCGGCAAGCTGGGCGAGCTGATCGCGGAAGTGCGCGCCGCGGGCTTTTCGGTGACCCATGCCGATCTCGGCGGCGGGCTGGGCGTGCCCTACAAGGCGGGCGAGGTGTTCCCCACGCCGGAGGAATATGGTGCGATGGTCGGCCGCGTGACCGGGGGCTGGGACTGCACTTTGATGTTCGAACCGGGCCGGGTGATCTGCGGCAACGCCGGTCTGCTGCTGACCCGGGTAGTGCGGGTCAAGCGCAGTTCGAACAACACCCCGTTCGTAATCGTCGATGCGGCGATGAACGATCTGGCCCGCCCCGCGATGTACGGTGCCTGGCATGATTTCGATGCGGTTCGCCCCAATGGCAGCCGCATGGCCGCGCATATCGTCGGCCCGATCTGCGAAACCGGCGATACCTTTGCCATGGACCGTGAAATCGACGCGGTTGAACCCGGTGACCTTGCCGTATTCCGCACCGCCGGCGCCTATGGCGCGACCATGGCGAGCTCTTACAACAGCCGCGGGTTCGTGGCCGAAGTGATGGTCGATGGGGACAAGTTCGCGGTGGTGGCTGACCGGATTGTCCCCGAAGCGATCAGCGCGGCGGAACGGGTGCCGGACTGGCTGGACTGATGCACAGCCTGCCACTCTTCCACCGCCTGACCGGCCAGCGCGTGATCGTGCTGGGCGAAGGCGAGGCGGGGGAGGCCAAGCGGCGGCTGGTGGAACGCGCCGGGGCCACTGTGGTGGACGAAGCGGATACCGGTGCGCGGCTGGCTTTTGTTGCGCTGGCCGAGCCTGAAGCGGCAGCGGCGCGGCTGAAAGCGCGCGGGCTGCTGGTCAATGTTACCGACCGACCCGAACTGTGCGATTTCACCGTGCCGAGCGTGCTGGAACGCGGCCCGGTGGTGATTGCGGTTGGCACCGGCGGGGTTTCGGCGGGCCTTGCCAAGGCGGTGCGGCTGCGGCTGGAAGCCTTGCTTCCGGCCTCGCTGGGTGCACTCGCTGATGGCCTGGGCGCAGCGCGGCAGGCCATGCGTGCGCGCTGGAACGATGCGGGCGAACGCCGCCGTGCGCTCGATGCGGCGCTGGCGCAGGGCGGCGCACTCGATCCGCTCGATGCGGACAGCGCGGCGCGGTTGCCCGGCTGGATGGCGGGGGCAGAGCAGTCTGAAGGCCAGCGGCATGAAATCGTGCTGCGTTCCGACGATCCCGATGACCTGACCCTGCGCGAGGCGCGCTGGCTGGGGCAGGCCGATGCCGTGTTGCTCGACGGCGCAGTGCCGGATGCCGTGCTCCACCGCGCCCGCGCCGATGCGGTGCGGTTGCCATTGACCGAAGCGGATCAGGCACCCAAGGGCACCGTGATCGTCATTCGGCGGGGCTGAGCAGGATCTTCATCTGGGCGAGCGCGATCGGCTTGGACCGGTCGTCCTGCCAGGCTTCGGCATTGACCAGTGCAACGCGCCGCCCGGCGCGGGTGACGGTGCCCATCGCGTAAGTCGTCTGCTCGGTCCCGCCGCGCATGAATTCGACCTGGATATTGACCGGCTTCAGCCGCACCGCCTCGCCCCGGCGGTCTAGCTCGGCGCGGAGCGCGGCAAAGGCGGCCATTTCCATCAGCCCGCTCATCGCCCCGCCGTGGAGGTAGCCTGGGCGGCCCATCATCCGGGTTGAAAACGGCACGGACAGCACCGGATTCCCCGCTTCGTCGTGATCGATCACGATCCCCAGGGCTTCGCCATAAGGCGGCATGGCGGTGTCGCTGCTGTTCACAGGTAGGGTCCGTGAGTGGCCATGAATGTCCCCGCGACATGGGCGACCGGATCGTCCGGATCGCCATCGTGCGCGATCCCGCGAATGAACGAGATGGTGCGGGTCAGCTTGTAGCATTCGCCGTGACCGATCACCGTGCGTCCCGGGATGGCGGCGCGCATGTAATCGATCCGCAGGTCCAGCGTGGCATGCGGGACAAAGCGCTGGCACAGTGTCCAGACCGACATCGACGTGGCATTGTCCATCAGGCTGATGATCGGGCCAGAGGCGAGTACCCCGCTGTCACCCGGTCCGGCCAGTTCCTCACGCCAGGGCAGCGCCAGTTCGACCCAGTCCGGGCCGTGGGCGTGATAGCTCAGCCCCAGCCAGCCGCCATGGCCGTGGCGGGTCATCAGACCCGCAGCCCGGGCCGGGTCAAAGATGAAACCGGGCGGCAGATCGTGGAGCGACTTTGCCTTGCTGACCTCGTTCATGCGGCCTCTCTGCTGCGCTGCGGGGGCGATTACAATCTTTTAATTTCAACCCGGCCACGCCTCGCGCGAACATGCCCTGGCGGGGCAAGCGTGCCTCGCGCCAATGGGGATGTGAAGCCATGAACCTGCCAAAGATCGATATCGCCGCCCTGCCCGAACTCGATACCCTGACGGGCGTGTTCGGCAGCCTTGCCCACCAGGTCCAGGCCGTTTCGGACGATACCATCATCATCGTGATGGCGTTCCTTTACGAAGCGCTGCGTTAAGCGGGCCGTTCCGGATGCTGATCCGCCCGGAACTTGCGGCGCTGCGGAGCGATCCTGCTCCGCAGCGTCAAGCCCAGGCCCGGCTGGTCGAAACGCTGGAGCGCTGGCGGCAGACCGCTGCCGTCGCGGCAGTCGATGCCGATCTCGCGTGCTTTGGCGAAGGCGCGGAGCTGGAGGACTTGCCGGCCCTGTCAGCGCTGTTCGATCCGCGGGATGGTGCTGCGCGGCAGCTGGCCGATGGACTGATCGCGCTGCTGCTGGGCGAGCTGGACCAGAACCCGTTCGGTCTGGTTCTGCTGCGCCACTTTACCGATGACCTGATCTCCTCGCTGATGCTGCTGCGGCGCGGAACTGCGACGATTGCCCTGCAGGCGATCGACGGGACGGCGCTGGCGCGGCGGCCTGAACCGGTTTCGGTGACCTTTTCGCCCACCCAGACAGTCGAACACGTGCTGAGCGGCGCGGGTGAGGCGCAATGCGCGCGGCTGGTGCGCGAACGGCCGGGCGGGGCGGAGCTGACGCGGTCGGTTCGCACGATGCGGCCCGGAACCGTGGTCCACCGTGATGGGGCGAGCGAGACGCAGTGGCTCTGCCGGGTCGAGGGCAGCCTGGTCTCGCTCAAACTCCAGCGCCGCCCCGCCAGTGGGGGAGTGCTGCGCGAGTTCATGCTGGCGGACGGCGCGCTGGCGCACCAGGCGGCGGCCAGCGCGCGCGACAGCAAGCTGGAACTGACAGCCTCGCTGCTGGGCCGGATGGGCCGCACGGATGCCGCCCCCTTGCTCGCCGCCATGGCCGAGGAACAGGGGAGTTCCGCGATGCGCTGGCAGGTGCTGCGCGAATGCCTTGCGCTTGACAGTGCAGAGGGTTTTCGGGCGCTGGGCCAGATTGCCCGCAATGCGCAGGATCCCCTGTCCGCCCCGGCCGGTGCGCTCAGGGCGCAATTGCTGGAACAGTATCCTGTGCTTGCCGGAGTGGAACCATGCCCCGCGTGATCGATCTGGCCGATAGTGCCGCTACCTCGCTCCCCGAAATGGTCGCCGGGATCAGCGATCGGGGGTTCAATCCCGATGATGAAGGCAGCCTGGACAATGCCGCCAGGTGGCTGCGGCGGCTTGGCAACAACCGTGACTTTCTGGGCGACCTGCTGATCGAGGAGCTGGCCCAGCGCCACCGCGATGAGGCGCAGGAAACCGCCTATGGCCCGCAGGTGATGATCCTGGCGTCACCCAAGGGGGACTTCTTCGTGCGCGCGGCGATGTGGCCCAGCCAGGACGAACACATGCTGCGCGCTTCGGGAGGGACCAGCTTTGTCTATGGCCTGCCGCACGATCACAATTTCAACTTTCTGACGCTGGGCTATTTCGGGCCGGGGTACTGGAGCGACTATTACGAGTTCGATTACCGCGAAGTGGCCGGATACCGGGGCGAGGCGCTGCCTTCGCTGAAATTTGTCGAACGCTCGCGGCTGGAGGAAGGCAAGATCCAGCTCTACCGCGCGCATCTGGATGTCCATGCCCAGCTGCCGGCGGATTCGCTCTCGGTTTCGATCAACGTGATGCACACCAGCCCGGTCCAGACCTGGCTCGATCAGTACCGGATCGATCTCGACAAGCGCGAGATCGGGGCGATTGTTTCGCCGGGGCCAAGCGAGGCCTTCATCAAGATCGCAGTCGGCCTGGGCAGCGGCGAAGCGCTGGACCTTGCGCACCGCTTTGCCCGCCGCCACCCGAGTGACCGGATGCGGCTGGCCTGCTGGGATGCGCTGGCCGGGCGCGAGCTGAACGGGGCGAATCGCGACGAATTGTGGCGCGAGGCAGAGGGTTCGGGCAGCCGCATGGTCGGCCACGAAGCCCGCGCGCGGCGCGCGGCGCTGGTTGCGGCTTAGAGTTTGCTCCACTTACGTGGGAGCGGGCCGGTGGTGCCTGTTTCAGTTTTACTGAAACAGACTCTAACCGAACCCGCCTACCATCGCGTCGATCGCGGCCTGCAGGATCACGGCGGCGGCGTGCGAATCGATCCGGACGGCGCGTTTGGCGCGGCTCATGTCCTGGGCGATCAGGGCACTTTCGGCGCTGGCGGTGGACCAGCGTTCGTCCCACAACAGGATCGGCAGGGCGAGGGCAGCGGACAGGTTGCGGGCATAGGCGCGGCTGGACTGGCTGCGCGGGCCTTCGCTGCCGTCCATGTTGAGCGGCAGGCCGATCACCACGCCCTGGATCGCGCGCTCGGCAATCAATGCCGCCAAAGCATCACGGTCTGCGCCGAACTTGCCGCGTTTCATGGTTTTGCCGGGCGAGGCAAAGCGCCAGCCCGCGTCGCAGAAGGCCGTGCCGATCGTCTGGGTGCCCAGATCGAGCCCGAGCAAGGCCCCGCCCTGCGGCAAGGCTCCGCGCAGGTCCGCCGCGCTGGTGGTGATCAGCGCCAGCCCGGTCAATGCTTGCTCTGCCACGCCGCCACCCGGCGCGCGGTATCGGCGCGAAGATTTTCCCAGAACAGCGGCACGTCATAGACGTGGTAATTGTTCCCCGGCAGCACATAGGGCCCCATCTTGGGCGTGCCGCCCAGCGACAGCGTGCCATCCTTGCGGCACCCGGCGGGGGTGTAACCGGGCTTGATTTCCCCATCCTTGAGATCGCTGGTCGGCACCAGCGTGCCCAGGTTGGCGCTGGCGGGCGCATTGGTATCGAGTGTGCCGGTCAGCGGGTTCCAGCACAGGAAGCGCCCGCCCTTCAGGCTTTGCCCGTCGAGCCCCTGATAGCGCGCCATGGCCCCGGCCATCTGCGCCGCGTCATAAGGTTCGCCATAGCTCAACCAGCTGGCCACGCAGCCGCTCTGGTCGGGCGCGGTGCAGGCTGGCAGGCCCATGCGCGGCAGGTCATGCTCGGCAGAGACCGGCCAGCCGACCGCATAGACCGCCGCGATCCGGCGCGCGATCGGCTGGCCCGCGACACGTTCCGCCAAAAGGCGGCGGAGATGGAAACCGCCCTGACTGTGCCCGGCAAGCACGATCGGCAGATCAGCCGGGGCTTCGGCCACAAATTGGTCGAACGCGGCCAGCACATCGGCATAGGCCGCGTCCAGCGCCTGCTTGCCTTCCGGCCCGTCGGTAAAGAACGCGCCGAACGCAGCCTGGCGATAGCGCGGGGCCCAGACCTGCACCGCGTTGCCCAGCGGACTGGCCAGCCCGCGCAGGAACAGCCTGGCCCGGTCCTGCGATTCGATATCGTCCAGCGGGGCGTTCCAGTCTGCCCGGGCGAGGTAGCTGGTCGGGTGGATGAAGAATACCGCCGCCTTGATCGGTTCGGCGGGCCGGGCCCCCTTGGGCTCCCAGTGCAGCGGATCATTGGCCAGGCCAGGCCGGGCGAACCACAGTTTCGGATCGGCATAGCGGTTTGCCGGCAAGGCGGGCGGGGCGGCGAACGGCTTTGACGGCACGAACGCCATCCGCATCACCCGATCCGGTGCAAACTGGAATACCAGCCCGGCGGCGACGAACAGCGCGATCAGGATCGCGACGAGGTAGAGGAATTTGCGGGCCAAGGTTTCAGTCCGTTGCAGGCGTGGGCTGGTTACGCTGCGACTGGCGTTCCAGCGCAACCTTGATCATGGCCACCATCGGATCGGCCAGCATCAGCCCGATGATCCCGAACAGCGCACCCATGATCAGCTGCGCGCCCAACACCAGCGCCGGGGCCAGATCGGCGGTCTTCTTGGCGATCATCGGCACGATGATATTGCCGTCCACCGTCTGCACCACGACATAGACGATCACGCAGTAGATCCCCATGTCGACCCCGCCGGAAAACCCGACCAGGACCATCAGCAGCCCGGAAATCGGCGCACCGATATTGGGCAGGAAAGCCAGCAGACCGGTCAGCAGGCCCAGCAGGCTGGCCATCGGCACGCCATAGATGGCCAGCATCAGCCAGGTGCCGACCCCTTCAACAGTCATGCCGATCAGCCGCCCGAACATCAGCATGCGCAGGGTGCGGCCCATTTCGGCGGTAGTTCCGGCAAAATGCTCACGCTCACCCTGGGGCAGCATCCAGGCCACGCCGCGGCGGTACAGCTGCGGTTCGGCGGCAAAATAGATGCCCAGCACCATCACCAGGAAAGCCGTAGTCAGCCCGCCCAGCACCCCGCCGACCGCGCTGGTCAGCTGGCTGACCCCGCCCAGCGCCTTTTCCGCCAGCCCTTCGGCGGCTTTGGCATCGATTCGCACCCCGTTGCTTTGCAGCCACTGCAACCCGCGCATCACCTGCGCTTCGACCGTGGCTGGCAGTGCGGCGGCCTGATCGGCGATCTGGCTGCCTGCAAACATCGATACCCAGACAAAGAAGGCCACCGCCAGCAGCAGCACCAGCGTGACCCGGATCGCGCGCGGCACGGGCAGCACCCGGCCCAGCAGCCGCGCCCCGCCATCAATCATCGCGGCAAAGACCATGCCGCCAAAGATCACCAGCAGCGGTTCGGCCAGATAGATCGCCAGCCCGACCAGCACCACCATGCCGATCCACACCGCTGCACGCTTGATTTCCTTGCGCAGCAGCGGATCGGAAAAGTCGGTTGGCCCGGACTGGTTTTCCAGCAGCACGGGCGCCGTCTTGCGCGGACGACGGGGCCGCTTGGCGCTTGCTTGGGGAGCAGCTTGATCGGCCATCACTTACCCTCCGGAACATGGACCGGGCGCAGGCTGCGCCAGGCGCGGCCTTCGCGCAAGGCCCCCCACCAGGTCAGCGGGTTAAGCGTTTCGGTGCCATTGAGGCTGAACGTGGTGAATTCGGCGCGCCCACCCACGTCGGACAGTGGCACCGGCCCGCCCAGGCCGCTTTCAGCCAGCGCAACGCGGCTGTCGGCGGAATGATCGCGGTTGTCGCCCATCAGAAAGACATGGCCTTCGGGCACGGTCACTTCGGCGAAATTGTCTTGCTCGGTGCGCAAATCGTCGATCACGATATAGCTGGCGCCATTGGGCATGGTTTCACGGTAGGCGGGCAGTTCATAAACCTCGTTCCCGCTGGGCAGGCGCACCCGGAAGCTGTTGAAGCTGTCATAACAATGGGTGGTGAAGCCGCCATCGCCGCACATCAGTGCATCGTCGGCAGGGATCTGCACACTCGGCACAATCTCGCGCCGGATTGGTTTGCCGTTGAGCACGATCTGGCCGTCCTGCACCGCAATCCGGTCTCCCGGGCGGGCGACCACGCGCTTGATCAGGTCTTCGTTGCGGTTGCGCGGCACGACGATGACGATATCGCCATAGTCTGGCGTGCCGCCCCACACCCGCCAGTCACCACGCGGCAGCACGTGAAAGCTGGCCGAGGCCCAGTTCCAGCCATAGGGGAATTTCGACACGACCAGCCGATCACCCACCAGCAGGTTGGGCATCATCGAGATCGACGGGATATAGAACGGCTTGGCGATGATGCTGTGAAACGCCAGCACGGCGGCCAGCATCCAGGCCAGACCCTTGATTTCGGCGATCCAGTCAATCCCCTGCGCCGCATCGCTGTCCCCGGCCGGGGCCGGGTTGTCGGGGCCGCCGGGGGCAGGGGTGGTTGCATCGTTCATCGTTTCACTCATGCTTTCAGATCTTGCGGGCTTCGATCACGACAAAGGCCTGGGCCCAGGGGTGATCGTCGGTCAGGGTCAGGTGGACCACGGCTTCATGGCCAGCCGGGGTGATGGCGGCGAGCCGCGCCGCTGCACCGCCGGTCAGGGCCAGGGTCGGCGCGCCGCTCTTCGCGTTGACCACGCCGATGTCCTTCATGAACACCCCGGCCTTGAAGCCCGTGCCGACTGCCTTGGAGAAGGCTTCCTTGGCGGCAAAGCGTTTGGCCAGCGTCCCGGCCTTGGTAAAGGGCCGCCGCGCCGCCTTGGCCCGCTCGACCTCGGTGAACACGCGCTGTTCGAACCGCTCGCCAAAGCGGTCCAGCGAATTCTGGATGCGCTCGATGTTGCAGAGGTCGGAACCGATGGCGAGGATCATCCACTCATCCTGCGCCATGCCGGCGGCGGGCAGCATCCATCAATTCACGCATCCTGATCACCGCTGTCTCCAGGCCGACAAACACCGCCTCGCCAATCAGATAGTGACCGATGTTGAGTTCTGCCAGTTCCGGAATCGCGGCGACCGGCTGGACATTGTCATAGGTCAGGCCGTGACCGGCGTGCGGTTCGATCCCGCTCCGCGCGGCGAGCGCGGCCATGTCGGCCAGGCGGGCCAGCTCTGCCAGCTGCGCTTCACCTGTCGCATGGGCATATTCGCCGGTGTGCAGTTCCACCACCGGCGCGCCCAGTCGCAGCGCGGCGTCGATCTGGCGCAGGTCGGGCGCGATGAACAGGCTGACGCGGATGTCGGCATCAAGCAGGCGCTGGACCATCGGGTAGAGCCGGTTGTGCTGCCCCGCTGCGTCCAGCCCGCCCTCGGTGGTGCGCTCCTCGCGCCGTTCGGGGACGATGCAGGCGGCGT
>CAZKAX010000066.1:0-19301 GCA_964550775.1 uncultured Novosphingobium sp.
CGCTGATCGCGCGGGTCTATCCCAATGGCGCTGGCGACGTGAACCATTTCCACGCTGCAGGCGGGATCGGCTATGTCGTGCGCGAACTGCTGGACGCAGGGCTGGCCCATGCCGACGTGCTGACCGTGGCCGCGGGCGGGATGCGCGCCTATGCCGATGAGCCCTGGCTGGATGGCGATACCCTCTCCGTCCGCCCCGCTCCGGCGCAGAGCGGCGACGATCAGATGCTGCGCCCGGTCGCTCAGCCGTTCCTGGGCGATGGCGGGATGCGGCTGGTCCAGGGCAACCTTGGCCGCGCCACGTTCAAGACCAGCGCGGTCGATGCCGAACGCTGGACAATCGAAGCCCCGGCCCGCGTGTTTGACAGCCAGGAAGCGGTCCAGGCGGCGTTCAAGGCGGGCGAGCTGGATCGCGACGTCGTTGTGGTGGTCCGCTTCCAGGGCCCGCGCGCCAATGGCATGCCCGAACTGCACAAGCTGACCCCGCCGCTGGGCGTGCTGCAGGATCGCGGCTTCAAGGTGGCGCTGGTGACCGATGGACGCATGTCCGGCGCATCGGGCAAGATCCCGGCGGCGATCCACGTGACCCCCGAGGCACTGGGCGGCGGCGCCTTGGCGCTGCTGCAGGATGGCGATGTGGTCCGCCTGTGCGCGAACATCGGATCACTGGAAGTGCTGGCCGACCTGTCGACCCGCACCCCGGCCTCGCCGCCGCGCTTGGAAATGGGCACCGGGCGCGAATTGTTCGCCGTGCTGCGCCACCACGCCGACGGGGCAGAGCACGGCGGATCGGCCATGCTGGCGGAGGCGGGACTGTGAGCACCTATTCCACGCCCGTTCGTGTCGAGCGCAGTCGAGACACGTCGCGCCGGGTGTCTCGACTTCGCTCGACACGAACGGAGGTTTTCGCATGACCACCCTGGTCACCGTCGACATCGGCGGCACCCATGCGCGCTTTGCCATGGCCGAAGTGGCCGCCGATGGCAGCATCGCGCTGGGCGAACCCGCCACGCTCCACACCAAAGACCACGCCAGCTTCCAGACCGCCTGGGAAGACTTTGCCCGCCAGCAGGGCGGCACCCTGCCCCCCAATGTGGCGATTGCCGTAGCCGGGCCGGTCGGGGGCGAGGTAATCCGCTTTACCAACAACCCGTGGATCATCCGCCCCGCGCTGATCCCGGAAAAGCTGGGTGCGAGCCGCCATACGCTGGTCAACGATTTCGGCGCGGTCGGCCATGCCGTGGCGCGCGCCGGGGCAGACCATTTCGTCCACCTCGCTGGCCCGGACGAGCCGCTGCCCGCCAGTGGCACGCTGTCGATCGTCGGCCCCGGCACCGGGCTCGGCGTGGCCCATGTCTGGCGCGACGGAGCCGGTCATTACCGCGTTCAGGCGACCGAGGGCGGGCATATCGACTTTGCCCCGCTCGACAGCATCGAAGATGCCGTGCTGGCCCGGCTGCGCCAGCGCTATCGCCGGGTTTCGGTGGAACGCGTGGTATCGGGTCCCGGCATCGTCGATATCTATGAAGCCCTGGCCGCACTGGAAGGACGCGCGATCCAGCCGCTCGATGATCGCACGTTGTGGCAACTGGGCACTTCGGGCGAAGACAGCC
This sequence comes from uncultured Novosphingobium sp., assembly GCA_964550775.1. Lineage (GTDB taxonomy): Bacteria > Pseudomonadota > Alphaproteobacteria > Sphingomonadales > Sphingomonadaceae > Novosphingobium. The sequence continues at coordinate 1,613 of CAZKAX010000066.1, forward strand.
TGGCCGCCGCTGCGGTTGACCGGTTCTGCCTGTCGCTGGGCGCGATTGCCGGGGACATTGCCCTGGCCCAGGGCGCCAGCGGCGTGGTGATCGCAGGCGGGCTTGGCCTGCGGATCAAGGACACCCTGCTGCAATCGGGCTTTGCCAGCCGGTTCCGCGCCAAGGGCCGGTTCGAAGGTCTGATGGCCGCTTTGCCGGTCAAACTTATCACCCATCCCCAGCCGGGCCTGTTCGGGGCTGCGGCGGCTTTTGCTGCGGAGCATCTTGCATGACCACCATCGAACACATCATGCGTCTGGCCCCGGTGATCCCGGTGCTGGTGATCGAAGACGTGGCCCATGCCCGCCCGATTGCCGAAGCCCTGGTGGCAGGCGGCCTGCCCGTGCTCGAAGTGACCCTGCGCACCGCCAGCGCGCTCGACGTGATCCGCGAGATGAAGCAGGTTCCGGGCGCGGTTGTCGGCGCGGGCACGGTGCTCAACGAACATGCGCTGGACGATGCGCTAACTGCGGGCAGCGAATTCATCGTCTCCCCCGGGCTGACCGAAAGCCTGGCCAAGGCCGCGATTGCCGCCGGAGTGCCGTTCCTGCCCGGCACCGCCACCAGCAGCGACATCATGCGCGGGCTGGACCTGGGGCTGGACCGGTTCAAGTTCTTCCCGGCCGAGGCCAATGGCGGGATCCCCGCGCTGAAGGCGATTGCCGGCCCGTTCGGCTCGGTCCGGTTCTGCCCGACTGGCGGCATCACCGCCCAGACCGCGCCTGACTGGCTGGCGCTGGACGCAGTGCTGTGCTGCGGCGGATCGTGGATTGTCCCCAAGGGCCCACCCGATGTTGCCGCGATCGAGGCGGCAGCCCGGACAGCGGCGGCGCTTCCCCGCTGATCCGGTACAACGGGCTGGCTTGCCATCCCGATCCGTGGCGCTAATCTGCACCGGTCGCGCGGAACCGGAGTTGACCCGATGCGGGCCATGATGGCGCTTGCCCTGACACTTTGCCTTGCCCTTAGCCTGCCGGCACCCCTGAAAGCCCAGAACGCCCTGATCCCGCCCGGTGCGCAGAGCCTGCCCGAACGCCTGCGGCGACTGGCCGTGACGCCGTTGACCCTGACCCCGGGCAACAACCGCTCGGCCTGCCTGCATGTGCTCGCCGATGACGACACCTACGACAGGGCGGACATCAGGCCCTGCGACACGATCTGGAACCAGCGCGTCACGCTGGAGCCGATCGATGGCAACCGGATACGGCTGCGGTTCGGCGATCTGGGCTGCCTCTATTCGAACAGTCAGGCGGGCCTCACCAGCATCGGCATCTGCGATGATCGGCGCGCGGCGGAAATCTGGACCGTGCAGGGCAAGCAGCTGGTGGATCTGGCCGGGCGTTGCCTTGATGCGGCCTGGTACGAATGGTCAAAGTCGGTGCGTCCGATGACCATGCCGTGCGATTCCGGCAGGTCCGAACAGCAGTGGTACCTCGAATCGATGCGCGCGGTGCAGGACCGGCTGGGGCCAAAGGGCCGGGCGATATGGGGCATGGATTCGGGCCGCAAGGATGGCCTGAAACGCGAAGTGATCGAACAACTGCGCCCGCGCTTTTCGGTGCGGCAGCTGAGTTCCGCCGAAAAGGCCGAAGTGCGCAGGCTGCGCAGCACCTGGAAGAATTCCCCGGCGCTGCCCTGGCTCGAGATCTACGGCACCAGGGACTATTGGAAAAAGCGAGAATCGATGGCCTCGGCCCTGATCGACTGGCCAGTGCTGAAGCGGCTGAGCGATCTGGCCGAAAGCGGTGACCGCGACGCGATGTATGCCGTGCTCGAAGGGTTGATCGTGCTGCAATATGGCAATGCCAGGGAATCCTATAAATTGCCGGGCTGGCAGCAATTTCCCGAACAGGGCAATTACGAACTGGTGCAGGTGGTGGTGCCCGCTTTGGCCAATATCTGGGGCGCGCACTATTGGCAGCGCCACGGACCGGATCGGCTGGCCGCGCTGTCCGGGGCCAGCTGCGCCAAGGATTGCCTGGGTTATTCGATGCAATTCGTGCAGGTCGGCAAATATGCCAACCCGTTCGACTGGGCCCGCACCGGCAAGAGCGACCATGCTTTCCGATTTGAAAACTTCTCGTTCTCTCCGGTGACCTACGCGCCGGAAGTAGCCGAAGCGAAATTCATCGAAGCGCTGGAAAAGCTGTCCTGGGGCGAAGCGCCGGGGGCGGACGCCAGTTCGTTCGGCGCGATGCATGCCGCCCGGACCGGTCGGCTGGCGCTGTGGGACGCGGTGATCCTCTCGGGCCAGAGCGAGCGCTGGTCCCGGCAGTCGCGGCCGGGTCAGGCCATGCTGAAAGTCATCCTGGCGCGGCGCGAAGACGCCAAGTGGCGGCAGGAATTCAGCGCCTTCATGGCCAAGCCCGCGCCAACCGGGCTGGAACTGTGGCAAATCCAGCAAGCCCTGATCAAGCAGTCGGATACCGATATCATGGCCTTTGCCCAGCGCTATACCGTGTCCGACCGCGACCTGATCAAGCGGTTCTGCACGGCCGAGCGCGACCTGCTGCCATCATGCCAGCGCGGCAAGATGGAACTGGCCCGGTTTGACGCCGAATGGGCCGCTGCCAGCGCCCGCTATCAGGCCAAGGCCGAAGCCGAACGCGCCGCCGCGGCTGCCGCCCAGGCCCGGTTCGAGGAGGAACAGCGCCAGAGATACGTCGCATGGCGCAAGACCCAGAAGCCCAGTTTCTGGGACCAGCTGGCCGGACTTGCCGAGGGCTTCGATGCAGCGATGCGGGCGGGCAGCGGCACGGTGACGGTGCGCGAATATGACAAGGCGGGGAACTACATCGGCTCACGCGAAATGAGCCGCGCCTGGGCCGCCGGTCAGGGCGCAACACCAGGAAACTAGGCGGCCTCCAGCGCCAGCAGCGCGTAAGTCGCCAGCCAGTGTTCGCCCATGTAGTCATCGGCCAGATGCGGCATGGCGGCGGCGATGTGACTTTCGGCAACTTCGGCTGCGACCGGCCTGACCGGGTGCCCGTCGGGCAGCGCGCGGGCGATGGAACGCCAGCACCAGGCGCGGCTGAGGTTCAGCCCGTCGAGGTGCGCGATCTTGCCGTCGCTGCGGTCGGAAACATGCGCCGGGGTAAACAGCGTGGCCGGACTGCGCGTGGCGGCCTGGGGCAGGAACGCGTCGAACCAGTCCGCGAAGCCTGCGCCCATGGTCCGGCTCATCACCAGCGCCTCGCACAGGGCAGAGGAGAGGAAATCGTCGCCGCTGGGCTCCCACGCCTGACAGGCGCGGTCCTGTCCGAACCAGTCCTGCGCGCGCCCCGCGATCAGCGCGGCGAGCGCCGGATCGTGGGTGCTGGCCCAGTCATGCGCCAGCACCATCGCGAAGGCGGAATTGAAATGGGTGCCGACCCGGATCGGATAGGTCTGGACAGGCAGGAACGCGGCGAAGCGTTCGGCAAAGGCGCGCGCGAACGGCTCGGCATGGCTGGCCCACGGCCCATCATGCTGCGCCAGTTCGCCATGCAGCGCCAGCACCCAGGCCCAGCCATAGGGCCGCACGAACCCGCGCGTGCTGGGTTGGGCGAGATAGGCCAGCTCGCCCGCGAAGTTCTCCGCCGTCAGCATCCGGTCGGCATGCGCGCGTACCCGGGCGGCTTCGGGCAGGTCCGGATAGAGCCGGGCCAGCCGCATGACCTGCCAATAGCCGTGGACGCAGGAATGGAAATCGAAGCTGCCGTGAAAGATCGGGTGCAGCTCGCTGGGGCGGCGGACATCGGCAGGGCCATCCATCACGTGGTCCAGTTTGTGCGGGAACTCGCGGGTCAGGTGGCCCAGCGTCAGGGCCATGAACTGCGCGGCGTGGGTCTGGGTAAGTTTGGTCACGGAAAGGCCAGCCAGTAGATCAGGAGGATGTTGACCGCCAGCAGTGGCAGCGCGGTTGGCACCTGCGCTTTCACCACGGCGTTGCGATCGGGCAGATCAAGCAGCGCGGCGGGGACGATGTTGAAGTTCGCCGCCATCGGCGTCATCAACGTGCCGCAGAACCCCGCCAGCATGCCGATCGCGGCGACTACCGCGGGATTGCCATGGTACTGGTGGATCAGCAGCGGCACCCCGATCGCCGCGGCCATCACCGGGAAGGCGGCAAAGGCATTGCCCATTACCATGGTGAACAGCGCCATGCCCAGGCCATAGGCCACCACCGCGGCGAGCACGCTGCCCTGCGGGATGACCCCTGCCATCAGCCGTCCGACCACATCCCCCACCCCCGCGAGCGCGAACACTGCGCCCAGGCTCGCCAGCATCTGCGGCAGGATCCCGGCCCAACCGACCGTATCCATCAGCCGCCGCCCTTCCTGCATGGGAACCAGCGGCGAGGCCCGGAACGTCGCCATGGCAAAGGCCAGCGCGAGCAACACGCCCAGGGCCAGGCTGACCAGCGTGACCTGCTTGGGATCGACCAACGCGGGCGCCAGCTTGAACAGGAATGTCCCCGCCAGCGCGGTTCCCGGAATCACCAGCGCGAGCAGGAACAGGCGGTTGCCATAGCGCGCCGCCGCGCTCTGACGCTCTGTCTGGTCCGCTCCGCCGTCGCCTTTGCCAAGCCCCAGCGCGGCGAGAGCCACCAGCGCGAGGACCAGCACACCGTTGCCGAGATCTCCCAGCTGGTCCCCGGCGAGCATCGACAGCGCGAGCAGGCCCCAGAACGCGCCATTGATCAGCCGCTTGGGATTGCTGCGGTCAGCCAGCGACAGCGCGGCGAAAGCGGCAAAGGCCAGCCCGGCGACCAGATAGACCTGCGCCAGTCCAATCATTGCCCGGCCCCCTTGCGGTCCATCCGCCACAGGCGGAAAGCATGGATGAAAAAGGCGAAAAACGCGGTGGGAATGGCCCAGACCGAAAGATCGAACGGGGCAATCGCAATGCCCTGCTGTTCAAGGAAACCCTTCATCAGCAGGATCGACCCCATGGCGATGAAGATGTCCTCGCCAAAGAACACCCCGACATTGTCGGTCGCGGCAGTCATGGCCTTGATCCGGTCCTGCTCCTCCGCATCCGGATTGTCGGCCGCAGCCACGGCCATCGGCGCGACCAGCGGGCGGACGGTCTGGGCGTGCCCGGCGATCGACATCAGGCCGAGTGCGGCGGTGACTTGCCGGAACAGCAGATAGCCGATCAGCAGCCGCCCGGTGGTCGCGCCTTTCAGTCGCTGGATCAGGCTGCGCGCGCGTTCCTGCAGGCCGCGGCGTTCGAGCAGGCCGATCACCGGCAGCACGATCCAGATCACCGTGACATAGCGGGTGTTGTTGAACGCCTTGCCAAATGCCGCAATGATTTCAACCAGATGCAGCCCCGCACTGAGCCCCGAGGCGAGCGCGGCAGCCAGGATGACCACCAGGGGATTGAACCGTAGCACAAAGCCGCAGACCATTACCGCAAGGCCAGAGAGAACCCACAGAGTCATGGCTTACCGTATCCTCCCCCGCCCGGTGTTTCGATCACGATCACATCGCCCGCCCCGACACTGACCGAGGCGGTCGCGCCGAGCACTTCGATCCTGCCGTCCGCACGTTCGACCCGGCCGGTACCGCAGGCCCCTGGTTCGCCCCCCGCCAAGCCAAACGGCGGCACCCGGCGGCGGTTGGAGAGGATTCCGGCCTGCATCGGCTCCAGAAACCGCAGCCGCCGCACCGCGCCATCGCCGCCGCGCCACTGCCCCGCCCCGCCCGATCCGCGCCGGATCGCGAATTGTTCCAGCAGCACCGGGAAGCGGCTTTCCAGCACTTCGGGATCGGTCAGGCGGCTGTTGGTCATATGGGTCTGGACCGCGCTGGCCCCGGCAAAGCCCGGCCCGGCCCCCGCGCCCCCGGCGATGGTTTCGTAATACTGGTAGCGGTCGGTCCCGAAGGTGAAGTTGTTCATCGTCCCCTGCGCCGCCGCCATCGCGCCGAAGGCGCCGAACAGCGCATCGGTTACCACCTGGCTGGTCTCGACATTGCCTGCGACCACGGCGGCGGGATAGCGCGGGTTCAGCATCGAGCCTTCGGGCACCAGAATCGTCACCGGGGCCAGGCAGCCCTCGTTCATCGGGATCGGATCGTCGATCATCGTGCGCAGGACATACATTACTGCCGCGCGGACCACGCTGAACGGGGCGTTGAAATTGCCCTCCAGCTGATCGCTGGTTCCGGTGAAGTCGATCGTCACGCTGCGCGCGCTGCGGTCCACCAGCACCGCCACTGCGATCACCGCACCGTTATCCAGCTCATAGCGGAACGCGCCGTCCTCCAGCCGCCCGATCAGCCGCCGCACCGCTTCCTCGGCATTGGCGTGGACGTGCGCCATATAGGCACTGACCACATCGCGCCCATGCAGCGCACAGGCCTGTTCCAGCCCATGCCCTCCGCGTGCGCAGGCCGCGACCTGCGCGGCAAGATCGGCAATGTTCTGATCGATCGCGCGGCTGGGGTATGGGCCGGATGCGAGCACGGCGCGCAGCTCTGCCTCGCGGAAGTTCCCCTCATCCACCAGCAGCACATTGTCGAGCAGCACGCCTTCTTCTTCGATGCTGCGGCTGCCCGGCGGCATCGATCCGGGCGCGATCCCGCCGACATCGGCATGATGCCCGCGCGCGGCGACGAAGAAGCTGGGTGCTTCAAGATCGCCGTCCACGAATACCGGCATGACCACGGTAATGTCGGGCAGATGCGTGCCCCCGGCATAGGGCGCATTGAGCACATAGGCATCGCCGCGCCGGATGCCCCGTCCATCCGCTCCGCCCGCGCGCGCCCGCAGCACGACCTGCACAGATTCGCCCATCGAGCCCAGATGGACCGGCATATGCGGCGCATTGGCCACCAGCCGCCCTCCAGCATCGAACAGCGCGCAGGAGAAATCGAGCCGTTCGCGGATATTGACCGACATGGCACTGCGCGCGAGTGCAGAGCCCATTTCCTCGGCAATCGCCATGAACAGGCCGTTGAACACTTCGAGGCGGATCGGATCGAGTTCGGCCCCCTTGGCCGGGGCCAGGGCCGTTTGTACATTGCGCACCAGCCGCAGCGTCCCGTCACTGTCCACCTTCAGCGACCAGCCCGGCTCCACCATCGTCGTGCTGAGCGGATCGATCACCACCAGCGGACCCGGCGCGGCAAAGCCTGCGGCGAGGTGGGCGCGGTCATGGACCGGCACGTCCTGTTCCGCCCCGCCCAGCCAGCACCGCGCCATGCCCAGCGGCGGCGCGCTTTGATCCGGCAGCGGCCAATCGAGCCGCGCGGCAGAAATGTCCTCTGCCACGGCTTCCACCCGCAGCCGGTCCACCACCAGTTCCCCGCTGCCGTCATATCCAAACTGCGCGCGGTGCGCGGCGGAGAAGCCTGCGGCCAGTTCGTCGACCGGGCCCGGAGGCAGTTCGATCGCGTTTTCGCTGCCCGCGCGGCGCAGAAACAGCGCGCATTCGACGCGGCTGGCAGGCCTGCCCAGCTGGGCGCAGGCCTGATCGGCCAGCTCGGCGCGCGCCGCTTCTACTGCCGCTTCCACTCCCGGCGCCAGCGGCAGGCCGAGCGAGCGTTCACGCACCGCCGCCTCGCTCGCCAGCCCCATCCCATAGGCGGAAAGCACCCCGGCGAGCGGGTGGATCAGCACCGTTTCGATCCCCAGCGCATCAGCCACCAGGCAGGCATGCTGCCCGCCCGCCCCGCCGAAACAGGCCATGGCATAGCGGGTCACATCGTGCCCGCGCGCGACCGAGATCTGCTTGATCGCATGGGCCATCTGCTGGACCGCGATTTGCACGAAGCCTTCGGCCAGGGCGGCGGGCTGGATGGTCTGCCCGCTGTCCGCCAGCACCTGCGCAGAAAGCGCTGCGAACTTCTGCTCCACCACCACGCGGTCCAGCGGCTGGTCGCCATTGGGGCCGAACAGCGCCGGGAAATGTTCGGGCCTGATCTTGCCCAGCATCACGTTGCAATCGGTCACCGTCAGCGGCCCGCCGCGGCGGTAACAGGCCGGGCCAGGCACCGCCCCCGCACTTTCCGGGCCCACCACCAATCGCCCCGCATCGAACCGACAGATCGATCCACCCCCGGCGGCGACGGTGTGGATCCGCAGCATCGGTGCGCGGATCCGCACTTGCGCCACCCGTACCTCGCTGTCGCGTTCATAGGCCCCGGCATAGTGGCTGACATCAGTGCTGGTGCCGCCCATGTCGAAGCCGATCACATGGCCCTCGCCCGCAGCCTCTGCGGTGCGCGCCATGCCGACGATCCCCCCGGCCGGTCCCGAGAGGATCGCGTCCTTGCCGTGGAAATGCCGCCCCTGCACCAGCCCGCCGCTCGATTGCATGAACAACGGCTCGCCCGCGCCGCCCAGCTGACCTGAAAACTGTTCGACATAGCGCCGCAGCACCGGTGATAGATAGGCATCGACCAGCGTGGTATCCCCGCGCCCGATCAGTTTGATCAGCGGCGCGACGCGGTGACCAACCGAGATCTGGGTAAAGCCAGCCTGCTCTGCCAGCTGCGCCAGTCGCGCTTCGTGCGCGGTAAAGCGCCAGCCGTGCATCAGCACGATGGCGATGGCGCGCAGCCCAGCCGCATGGGCCTGTTTGAACGCGGCAAGCGCGGCCGCCTCGTCCAGTGGGTGCACCACCAGCCCGGCGGCATCGACCCGTTCGTCAATCTCGATCACGCGGGCGTGCGGCGGCTCGGGCAGCACGATCTGGCGCACGAACAGATCGGGCCGGTCCTGCGTGCCGATCCGCAGCGCATCGCCGAACCCGCGCGTGATCGCCAGCACGGCGGGTTCGCCCTTGCGTTCCAGCAGGGCATTGGTGGCCACCGTGGTGCCCATCCGCACATCGGCGGGAGGCAGATCGCCCTGCGGCGTGCCGGTTAGCTGCCGGATCGCAGCGACCGCCGCATCCTCGCTGCGCGCCGGGTCTTCGGACAAGAGCTTGGCGGTCAGCACCCGCCCATCCGGGGCGCGCGCGACCACATCGGTAAAGGTCCCGCCGCGATCGATCCAGAACTGCCAGCGGGTGGTCATGCCGCAATCATAGGCGGGATGCGGGCGGGGTCAAAGGGGGGTGGTCGCTCAGTCCTTCAGCGCCATCGCGTTGACCGGTGTCACCACGATCACCACCCGGCGGTTTTCGGCGCGCCCTTCATCGGTGGCATTGTCGGCGATCGGGTCAGCCTCGCCCTTGCCCACGGCGACCACTTCGGCGGCATTCATCCCGTTGGCCGCAAACTGCGCCTTGACCGCCTGGGCGCGGCGTTCGGACAGGGCCTGGTTGTATTCGTCACTGCCGGTCGAATCGGTATGCCCCTCAACCGTCGCGCCGTGGATGCCGACCCCGGTGAGGGCCTTGGTCAGCTTGGTCAGGGTGTCGGTCATGTCCGGCTTGAGATCGGACTTGTCGACATCGAACAGCACCCGGTCGGCCAGGCCCAATTCATAGTTTTCGCCATCGAGCTTGAAACCGTTTTCGGTCAGCACCGCGACCTGCTGTTTGCTGAAGCCGGGCTTGGGCGGAACGGTGGCGCAGGCGGCCAGCATGGCGAGCAGGGCGGCGGTGAACAATTTACGCATGATTTTTCCCCTCGGCACCGGGCCGGGCCCGGTCCTTTTTGGCTTGGTACATGTTGGCATCGGCGCGCCGCAACAGGTCTTGCGGTGAAACGCCATCGTCGGGATAGACCGCGACCCCGGCACTGAGCGAAGCGCTCGCAGTCGCGCCGGTGGGCAGGCGATAGGGTGCGGCCATGGCCCGCTCAACCCGTTCGAGCACGGCGCTGACGCTGTCCTCGGTGGCAGAGGGGGACAGCACTACCGCGAATTCATCCCCGCCCAGGCGAAAGGCGTTGTCGGCCTGGCGGATCGAATGGCGCAGCCGTTCGGCCACGGCAATCAGCGCGGCATCGCCGCATTCGTGACCGTGGCGATCGTTGATCTGCTTGAACCGGTCGATATCGAAATAGAGCACGGCAAAGCTCTGCCCGCTGCGCACCGATTGCCCGATCGCATCAGCCAGGGTCTGTTCAAACAGTACCCGGTTGCCAAGGCCGGTCAGCGCATCGTGGGTGGCGCGCCGGGCCAGTTCGGCGTTCTCGCTGGTCAGCCCGGCATGCCAGCCTTGCAGTTCGGCCAGCAGCGCGTTGAAATCGCGACCAAAGCGGTCGATCTCGGCAATTCCGGAACTGGGCACCCGCCGTTCAAAGGCGCGGTCGCTGCGCACGGCATGGGCCACTTCGGCCACGTGATCGAGCGGGGCGATCACATCCTGCTGCAACCGCCGCGCCAGGATCCGCGTCGCCACTACGGTCAGCCCGAGGCAGGACAGCGCAATGATCAGGCCCGACAGGGCATAGCGCAGGATCCCTTCGGAATTACCGTAGATTTCGACCCGACCGATCGCCGTCTCGTTGCGGCTGATGGTGGCCACGGCGGGATCGGGCCAGATGAACCGGTTGGTCGCATCTTCGATCCGGCTGTGGAAATCGCCGTGCGAGTGGCGCCATTCGGCCAGCACCTGCCCTTGCGGATCGAGCACCGCAACCCGGTCCACCCCATTGACCGCGCCAACCGACGCGATCCCTTCGGCCACGGCCTGCTTGTCACCGAACACCACGGCGGGTTCGACCGTATAGGCCACCGTCTTGGCCACCAGATCGAGGTTGCGGCTGGCATAGTTGCGGATCACGATCGTCCCGCTGACCAGCAGACTGAGCGCGGCCAGAACGACCGAGAACAGGATCAGCCGCAGATGCACCCGCGCCAGCAGCTGGCTGAGCGTGGGCAGGGCCTGATTGGGGGAGATTCGCAGCATCGCCTCAGCCCCCCTGCGCCAGCCGCAGCACGCGCGGATCGACCCTGAGGCCAGAGCGCGAGACCGCATCGAGGTTGAGCTTGAAGCTGAGCGCCGCCGGACGGAACACCAGCACGAACATCGCCTGGCTGCGCCCGTCGGGATCGGCCTCGGCAATGGTCAGCACGCCGCGCCCGCGCACCGCATCGGTCAGCTGCCGCGCAATCGGCGGAGTGACTTGCCCGATATAGAGCGCATCACAGCCGCCCAGCGATGCCGGGCTGGCCGACACGGCGCGGCGCGCGATCGTGCGGCCATCGGACAGCCGCAGCCCGTCAAGCCGCGCACCGTGCAGGGCGGGACCGGCCACGCACAGCACCACCGGACTGCGCGGCGTGGGCCAGCGCGAATATTCGATCATCGACTGGACCATACGGCCCACCGCCGGGGCATAGGCATCCCCGCCTGCACTGGCGCCCGCGCCTGCCACCAGCACAAGCGGGCCCTCCGCCGCAACCGCAGGTGGTGCAGCGAGGGATGCCAGCGCGGCGGCGATGATGATCCTTGCAACCCTGATCATATGCCTTCCTGCCCCTCGCATTGCTGCATTGCGGCGAAAAAGCAAGAACTTATCCGGCCGCCCTTTACCTCAAAACAACCATCGTGCGCGCCCGATTGGTTTCCGTAGCAACCTTTGCTATTGCGCAACATTGTTTCAACCGGGAGTCAACGCCTTGCTCGACCGTACCGCCCTGCGCCGCGCCTATCGCATGGAGGAAGAGGCCTGCATTGCCGAGCGTTTGCAACAGGCCGCCCCGGCCAGCGCGGTCCACGGCGAAGCGGCGCGGATCGCCGCGCGGCTGGTGGAAGGGGCGCGCAGCCACAAGGCCAGCGGGCTCGACGCATTCCTGCAAACCTATGGCCTGGGCACCGAGGAAGGCATTGCCCTGATGTGCCTGGCTGAAGCCCTGCTGCGGGTGCCCGATGCGGCCACCGCCGATGCGCTGATCCATGACAAGCTGGCCGGGATCGACTGGTCCGACCGGATGGGGGACAGCGACAGCACTTTCGTCAACGCCGCCACCTTCTCGCTGATGCTGACCGGCCAGGTGCTGCAACAGCGCCGCGCCGACAGCGGCGGGTTGGGCGCGAGCCTGAAGCGCGCGGTCGGGCGGCTGGGCGAACCGGTGATCCGGCAGGCGACCTTGCAGGCGATGAAGATCCTGGGCGGGCAATTCGTGTTCGGCCGCACCATCGACGAAGCGCTGGAGCGCGCCGCGCCTGAGCGCAAACAGGGGCTAACCCACAGCTTCGACATGCTGGGCGAAGCGGCGATGACCTTTGCCGATGCCGAGCGTTATCGCCAGTCCTATGCCGGGGCGCTGGACCGGCTGGCGCAGGACGCGAAGGCCAATGGCAATCCGGGCGTGGTCCGCTCCCCGGGGATTTCGGTCAAGCTGTCAGCGCTCCATCCGCGCTACGATTTCCTGCATGCCGAGGCGGCTACGGCGGCACTGGTGCCGATGCTCAAGGATCTGGCGCTCAAGGCGCGCGCCGCGAACATCCATTTCACCATCGATGCCGAAGAGGCCGAGCGGCTGGAGCTGTCGATGGACATCATCGAGGCGCTGGTTGCCGACGAGGAACTGTTCGCCGGTGGCTGGCAAGGCTTTGGCCTTGCCCTGCAGGCCTATTCCAAGCGGGCGGTGCCGCTGGTCGAATGGGTGACGGCGCTGGCGCGGCGCTATCACCGGCGGATCATGGTCCGGCTGGTCAAGGGCGCCTATTGGGACAGCGAGATCAAGCTGAGCCAGGTTGGCGGCCACACCGACTACCCGGTGTTCACCCGCAAGGTGGCGACCGACGTGTCCTACCTTGCCTGCGCGGCCAAGCTGCTGGCCGCGCCCGATGCGATCTATCCGGCCTTTGCCACGCACAACGCCTATACCGTGGGGGCGATCATGGCGCTGGCGGGCGATGCCCAGTTCGAATTCCAGCGGCTCCACGGCATGGGCGAGGATGTCTATGCCGAACTCGCGAAGTATGAGGCCGGGATTGGCCGGGCGCGCACTCCGGTGCGGATCTATGCCCCGGTCGGCGGGCACAAGGAACTGCTGGCCTATCTGGTCCGCCGCCTGCTGGAAAACGGCGCGAACAGCAGCTTCGTCAACCGCATGGCCAATGCCGAAGTGCCGGTGGCCGAACTGGTCGGCGATCCGGTGACGGAACTGGCCGCTCTCTCCCCGCGCCGCAACCCGGCGATTCCGCTCCCGGCAGATATCTTCCCCGGCCGCCGGAACAGCGCGGGCGTGGACCTGGCCGATCCACTGGTGCGCGAGCCGCTGCTGACCGCGCTAAAGGACTGGCGCGAGGATGACGAACCGTGGACCGCCGCGCCGACGGTCGAGCTTGGGCAGGCCAATCCGCCGCGCCCGGTCACGGCCCCGCACGACAACGCGCAGGTGGTTGGAACTTGCCGCGATGCCACCCCGGCCGAAGTGGACGAGATGATCGCCCGCGCCGTCGCCTTCCAGCCTGGCTGGGATGCACTGGGCGGGGCAGAGCGTGCCGCCCGGCTGGAGGAGGTGGCTGACCTCTATGAAGCGCACACCCACCAGTTCCTCAGCCTGTGCCAGCGCGAGGCTGGCAAGACGCTGGGCGATGCCGTGCTGGAACTGCGCGAGGCGGTCGATTTCCTGCGCTATTACGCCGCCGAGGCGCGGGCGCATTTCACCCCCGAAGGCACGGCGCTGCCCGGCCCCACGGGCGAGAGCAACCGGCTGACCCTGCACGGGCGCGGGGCCTTTGTGGCGATCGCGCCGTGGAATTTTCCGCTGGCAATCTTCACCGGCCTGATCGCCGGGCCGCTGGCGGCGGGCAACACCGTGCTCGCGAAACCGGCGGAGCAGACCCCGCTGATCGCCGATCTGGCGATCCGGCTGTTCCACGAGGCGGGGATTTCGGACGGCGTGGTCCAGCTGGTGCCGGGTGACGGCAAGGTCGGCGCCCTGCTGACCGGCGATCCGCGCATTGCCGGGGTGGCCTTTACCGGATCGACCGAGACCGCGCGGGCGATCAACCGCAGCCTGGCGGGCCGCGACGGGCCGCTGGCGCAGCTGGTGGCCGAGACCGGCGGGCAGAACGCGATGATCGTCGACAGCTCTGCCCTGCCCGAACAGGTCACCCGCGACGTGGTCGCCGCCGCATTCCAGAGCGCGGGCCAGCGCTGCTCCGCGCTGCGCGTGCTCTACCTGCAGGACGATGTCGCGGACGGCATGCTGGACATGATCAGGGGCGCGTTCGAGGCACTGGTGATCGGCGATCCCGAGAATCTGACCACGGACGTCGGGCCGGTGATCGATGCCGAGGCCAAGACCGGTCTCGACAAGCATATTGCGGCGATGAAGAAGGCCGGGCGCAATGTCTGGCAGCGCGAGCTGCCGGGGACCTGCAAGGCAGGGCCTTTCGTCGCCCCCGCAATCATCGAAATCGACAGCATTGCCGACCTTTCGCGTGAGAACTTCGGCCCGGTGCTGCACGTCGCGCGGTTCCGGGCGGAGGAGCTGGAACAGGTGATCGCCGATATCAACGCGACCGGATTTGGCCTGACGCTCGGCCTGCACAGCCGGATCGATGCGACCCGGCGGCTGGTGCAGGCCAAGGCGCGGGTCGGCAACTTCTACGTCAACCGCAACCAGATCGGCGCGGTGGTCGGCAGCCAGCCGTTCGGCGGCGAGGGCCTGTCCGGCACCGGGCCGAAAGCGGGCGGCCCGCACTATGTCACCCGCTTCGCCACCGAGCGCGTCACCTGCATTGATACGACTGCGGCGGGCGGGAATGCGAGTTTGATGGCGGGGGGATAGTCCCTCCAGCGCGCCCCCCTGTGCAAGCAGGGATCCTGGGCGCATTGACGCGCCCGTAGAATGGTTCACGCAGAACCGCATCACCGTCAACCAAATCCCACTTCCCGCTTGCCCAAATTAATCGCCCGGTTAAACATCGCACCAAACCGGGAGAGACCAATGGACCAAGCGACCTATGACCGCCTGCTGGCGAAAGCGCGGCGGACGGCGGATCTTTTTACCTTTGACCAGTTCCTGCGGTTCTGGGCCGATGACCGCCCCGATCGGCTGGCGATCGAGGGCGATGACCTGCGCTTCAGCTATGGCGAGTTCGAGGATGCGACCGCGCGGGTTGCCTCGGCGCTGCTCGCGCTGGGGGTGAACAAGGGAGACCGGATCGCCTGGTTCGGCAAGAACAGCACGACCTACTTCACCCTGTTCTTCGGCGCGGCGCGGGCCGGGATCGTCATGGTTCCGGTCGGCTGGCGACTGGCCGAGCCCGAGGCGGCCTATATCATCGACAATGCCGAGGCGAAGCTGCTGTTCCTGGGCGACGGGTTCGAGGCCTGCGTCAAGACGCTGGGCCAGCGCCCCGGGCTGCTGCGCTGCTTCACTGCGGACGAAGCGCGCAAACTGATCGCGGACAGCCCGCGCGAAGACTTCACTCCGTCCAGCGCGGATGAGGCGGTGCTGCAGCTCTACACCAGCGGCACCACCGGCCATCCCAAGGGCGCGGTGCTGTCCAATCGCAACCTGTTCGGGCTGCGCAAGGCGGCGCTCGACAACCCGATGCCCTATACCCTGTGGGACGAGGACGAGGCGGTGCTGGTCGCCATGCCCTGCGCGCATATCGGCGGCACTGGTCTCGGGGTAATGGCGCTCGCGGCGGGCCTGCCCGGCGTGGTGCTGAGCGAGTTCGAGCCCACCCGCGTGTTCGACGCGGTGGAGAACCGGGGCGTCACCCGGTTCTTCATCGTTCCGGCCGCGCTGCAGATGCTGCTCAATCACCCGGATTGCGCGACCACCAATTTCAGCCGGATCAAATATATCCTCTATGGCGCGAGCCCGATCCCGCTGGAACTGCTGCGCCAGTGCATCGCGATGTTCGGCGCGGAATTCGTGCAGAATTACGGGATGACCGAGACCACCGGCACGATCTGCGTGCTGCCGCCGGAGGACCACTCGGTCGAGGGTAACGAGCGGATGCGCTCGGCCGGGAAGCCCTTGCCCGGGGTGGAAATGATCATTCGCGGGGCGGACGGAACGGCCCTGCCCCCGCGTGAGATCGGCGAGATCTGCACGCGCAGTTCCAGCAACATGCTGCATTACTGGAAGCTGCCCGAAGCGACCCAGAGCACGATGGATGCCGATGGCTGGATCGCCACCGGCGACGTCGGCTACATGGACGAAGACGGCTATGTCTACATGTTCGACCGCGCCAAGGACATGATCATCACCGGCGGTGAAAACGTCTATCCGGCGGAAGTCGAAAGCGGGATCTATGGCCACCCCGACGTGCTGGAAGTGGCCGTGATCGGCGTACCCGACGAGAAATGGGGCGAGGCGGTGAAGGCCGTCTGCGTGCCCAAGCCGGGGCATGCGATCGATGCGGATTCGATCATCCTCTGGGCGCGCGAGCGGCTGGCGGGCTTCAAGGTACCCAAGAGCGTCGACGTGATCGACGCCCTGCCCCGCAACCCCAGCGGCAAGATCCTGCGCCGAACCTTGCGTGAACCCTATTGGGAAGGGCGCGAGCGGCAGATCAACTAGCCACTACCGAATCTTCCCGCCCCGTTTCCGTTCGTGTCGAGCGAATTCGAGACACGCCGGTGCGAGGTGTCTCGACTTCGCTCGACACGAACGGCTAGGGTGGAGGAAATTGAGGAGTTCATGTGATGTCCGAATCCCTTCCCGGCGCGCAGGCGCATATTCAGGCCGCCTTGCAGCTGTGCGCCAAAATCGATGACCTCCCCGCCGACACCCCGCTGATCCCGATCCGCAAGGTCGGGGTGATCGGCGCAGGCACAATGGGCGGCGGGATCACGATGAACTTCCTGTCCGCCGGAATCCCGGTGACGATCGTCGAACAGGAACAGGCCGCGCTGGACCGCGGTGTGGGGGTGATGGGCAAGAATTACGAAGCCAGCGTCAAGCGCGGGCGGATCGAGGCGGCCGATGCCAAGGCGGCGATGGACCGGCTGACCCCCTCGCTCAGCTTCGATGACCTCGCCGACTGCGATCTGGTGATCGAGGCGGTCTACGAATCGATGGATGTGAAGAAGGACGTGTTCGGCCGCCTTGATGCGATCGTGAAGCCGGGCGCGATCCTCGCCAGCAACACCAGCTACCTCAACGTCGATGAAATCGCTGCAGCGACCAAGCGCCCCGAAGCGGTGCTGGGCATGCATTTCTTCTCGCCCGCCAACATCATGAAACTGCTCGAAGTGGTGCGCGGGGCAAAGACCGGGGCGAGCCAGCTGGCGACCGTGATGCAGCTTGCCGGAACGATCCGAAAGGTTCCGGTGGTGTCGGGCGTATGCCACGGCTTCATCGGCAACCGCATGCTCGCCAAGCGGCAGGAACAGGCCAACCTGATGATCATGGAAGGCGCGAAGTACTTCGAGATCGATCAGGTCCTGCTTGATTTCGGCTTCCCGATGGGTCCGTTCCAGATGGGTGATCTCGCTGGCCTCGACATCGGCTGGCACCGCGACCCCAGCAAGGTCACCACCGTGCGCGAAGCGCTCTGCGCCGCCGGGCGCTGGGGCCAGAAGACTGGCAAGGGGTTCTACGACTACGACGAGAACCGCCAGCGCACGCCGTCCGACGAAGTGCTGGGGATCATTGCCGACTTTGCGAGCAAGGAAGGCAAGGCGCAGCGCACGGTATCAAAGGACGAAATCTTCGCCCGCCTGCTTTACCCGATGGTCAGCGAAGGCGCGCTGATCCTGGAAGAAGGGATCGCCCAGCGCGCCGGAGACGTCGATCTGGTCTGGCTCAACGGCTATGGCTGGCCGGCCTGGACCGGCGGGATCAT
>CAZKAX010000067.1:0-19281 GCA_964550775.1 uncultured Novosphingobium sp.
GAGGGAATTGCCGATCTGGTCCACACCGGCGAGATCCCGCGCGAACTCAACGGTGCCTTCTACCGCGTTCAGCCCGATCCGCAATTCCCTCCCCGGCTGGGCGACGATATCGCCTTTAACGGTGACGGGATGATCAGCCGGTTCCACTTCCACGATGGCCAGTGCGATTTCCGTCAGCGCTGGGCCAAGACTGACAAGTGGAAGCTGGAGAACGAAGCCGGCAAGGCGCTGTTCGGCGCCTACCGCAATCCGCTGACCGACGACGAGAGCGTCAAGGGCCGCTATCGCTCGACCGCCAATACCAATGCCTGGATCCACGGCGGCAAGCTCTATGCGCTGAAGGAAGACAGCCCCGCGCTGGTGATGGACGCGGCCTCGATGGAAACCGATGGCTTTACGGACTTCGCCAGCCCGGCGGGTCTGAAGATGACCGGGCAGACCTTTACCGCGCATCCCAAGATCGATCCCGATACCGGCAACATGATCGGCTTCGGCTATGCCTCCAGCGGCCTGTGCAGCGATGATTGCACCTTCTACGAAATCACGCCCGAGGGCGAGCTGGTCCACGAGATCTGGTTCAAGGTGCCCTATTACTGCATGATGCACGATTTCGGGATCACCAAGGACTACGCGGTGTTCAACGTGATGCCCTCGATCGGCAGCTGGGAGCGGCTGGAAAAGGGCCTGCCGCACTTCGGCTTTGATACTTCGATGCCGGTCTACCTGGGCGTCCTGCCGCGCCACAAAGGCGCGACCGGGGACGATATCCGCTGGTTCAAGACCGGCAACAGCTTCAACAGCCACGTGATGAACGCCTTCCAGGAAGGCACCAAGGTCCACTTCGACATCCCGGTGGCCAAGAACAACATGTTCCCGTTCTTCCCGGACGTGAACGGCGCGCCGTTCAACGGGATGGAGGCGATGAGCTATCTCACCCGCTGGACGGTCGACATGGCCAGCAATTCCGACGCCTTCGAAAGCGAGGTGCAGCTGACCCAGACGGCCGGCGAATTCCCGCGGATCGACGACCGCTTCACCGGCAAGCCCTATCGCTATGGCTGGATGCTGGAAATGGACATGAAGCGTCCGGTCGAACTAAAGGGCGGCAGCGCGGGCGGCCTGCTGATGAACTGCCTGTGCCTGATCGATCACGAAACCAAGACCGAGCAGCACTGGTGGTGCGGTCCGGTCAGCTCGCTGCAGGAACCCTGCTTCATCCCGCGCAGTGCGGACGCGCCCGAAGGTGACGGCTGGATCGTGCAGGTCTGCAACCGGCTGGAAGAACACCGCAGCGACCTGTTGCTGTTCGACGCACTCCAGATCGAAAAAGGCCCGATCGCGACAATCCAGGTGCCTATCCGCCTGCGCTTTGGCCTGCACGGCAATTTCGCCAGCGCTGAGCAGATTGGGCTCGCGGCATGATCAAGCCCGAACTCGAATTCGTCTATGAAGCCGGCGGCGATCTGGGCGCGCCGATCCCGATTGGCGAGACGGCCGACGGCACGCGGCGGATCATTCCGATCTTTGCCGGCGGGCGCGTCGAAGGGCCGCTGATCAAGGGCAAGCTGATGGGCAATGCCGCTGACTGGCAGCTGACCCGGCCTGACGGCGTAACCGTGGCCGATGCGATCTATGCGCTGGAAACCGATGACGGGGTGATCATCCAGATCCGCAATACCGGCCTGCGCCACGGCCCGCCAGAGGTGATGGCGCGGCTGGCAGCCGGGGAAGAGGTTGACCCGGCGCTCTACTATTTCCGCACCGTCCCCAGCTTCATCGCGCCCACGGGCAAGTACGACTGGATGAACAAGTCGATCTTCGTGTGCAGCGGCGCGCGTTATGCGGCCGGGATCAAGCTGTGGGTGTGGCGGGTGACCTGAGCGTTAACCTGATCGAGAGCGCGCTGGTCTAGACCCGCTCCGGTCAGGAGACGCTTTCATGAAGTTCGTATCACTCAAATCGCGCGGCGGGGATTACCTCGTCGTTACCTCGAACATCGCCTGGCTCCGTACCGATGAAAACGATCAGACCAAGGTCGGCATCGTCGGCAGCAATCCACTGTTGGTTTCAGGTTCGATCGATGAGGTGGCGGCGGCAATTCTGGCGGGTTAGTCGATTACCAGTTCGACCAGCGTTGGCCCTTCGCTCGCAAAGCTCCACGCCAGTGCCGCATCGAGCTCCTCCACCCGGTCCACCCGCCGCGCGGTCACGCCCATGCTCTGGGCGAGGCCGGTGAAATCGATCCCGCCGATCTCGGTGCCGGGCAGCTTGTTCATCTGGAACACCTTGGCGAAGTGATCGAGCGCGGCGTAGCGGCCGTTGTTGAGGATCAGGAAGCTGATATTGGCGCGCTGGTCCACCGCGCTCCACAGGCCTTGCACGGTGTACATCGCCGAACCATCGCCCAGCAGCGCCAGCACCTTGCGGTCCGGCGCCGCACGTGCTGCCCCCACTGCGGCAGGCAGGCCATAGCCCAGCCCGCCGCTGGCGCAGGTCAGGAACCCGTTCTCGCAAATGATCGGCAGGTGATCGTGCATCGGCGTGCGCGCGGTCGGCGCTTCCTCGACCAGGATGGCATTGGCAGGGCGCAGCGCGGCGATGCGGCAAAGGACGTGGTTCACTTCCATCGCGGCGGGCGGGGCGGGCTTGCGCAATGGCGGGGCCGGGGCAGGGCGAGGGCGGACCTGCGCGGCGATGGTGGTTAGCCCCGCCGCGACATCCCCCAGCACCCCCAGCCCGCCGGGCAGGAATGACAGATGCTGCGGATCGACGCTCAGCACGCCCAGCGCGGCATGCTCGGGCCAGTGCGGCCCATGCCCTTCGGCGTGATAGGTAAACACCGGCGCCCCCGCGACGAGCAGGGCGTCATGGGGGGACAGCAGCCGGACGATCTCTTCGCGGAAGGCGGGCAGGAACCCGGCGAACTGGGGGTGATCTTCCGGAAAGCATTCGCGCGCCGCGAAGGGGGCAATCCACACCGCTGCGCCGCTGGCCTCGGCGAGGTCGATCGCCGCCTGCCATCCGCCGCAGTCTGCCACTCCGGTGCCGAGCACCAAGGCGGGCCGCTCTGCCGCGTCGAGCATCGCCGCCAGCCGCGTCAGGCCAGCCGGATCGGGCAGGGTCTTGAGGCTCAGTTCGGGCAGCGCGGGCATCTCGCATAGCCGGTCCCAGTCATCGACCGGGACCGAAACGAACACCGGCCCCATTGGCGGGGTCAGTGCAATGTGGAACGCCCGCACCAGCGCGGCGGGAACGTCCTCGGCGCGGGCCGGTTCGCAGGCCCATTTGACGTAAGGCTGGGGAAATTCGGTCGCCCGCGTCGCCCCCAGGAACGGGTCCATCGGCAGGATCGAGCGTGCCTGCTGCCCGGCGGTCACTACCAGTGGGGTGTTGTTGCGATAAGCGGTGAACAGGTTGCCCAGCGCATTTCCGGTCCCCGCCGCGCTGTGCAGGTTGACCAGCGCGGGCTTGCCGCTGGTGCGGGCATAGCCATCGGCCATGCCGATCACCGCGGCCTCATTCAGCCCCAGCACATAGTCGAACCCGTCCGGCAGCGCGCGCAGCATCGGCAGTTCGGTGGAGCCCGGATTGCCAAACAGCGCATCGACGCCAAAGTGCGCGAAGACGGCGAAGGCAGCGTCGCGGACGGTGGTCATGCCACGCCCCCGGCATTGGCCAGCATGCGGTTCTCATCGCTCTGCGCCCAGCGCGACACGAGCCACATCAGCACCACGATCGGAATGGCCACCACGTTGATCGTCAGCATCGATCCGCGCAGATTGCCCGTCGCGTCAGACAGCAGCCCGACCACATAGGGCCCGATGCCCAGGCCCAGGATGGTCGAAACCAGCAGGTAGACACTCGCCGTGATCCCGCGCATCCGCGGCAGAACCTGATCATAGAGGATCGCATAGAGCGGCGGCAGCCAGCCGGTCAGCACCAGGCTGTAGGCCAGGAACCGCCAGTAGAACGAGGACGGGTCTGCGGCCCAGTACACCCAGAACGACATGATCGGCGACAGCCCCATGCAGAACAGCGCGGTCCATGCCCGCCCGGTGCCGGGAAACCGCGCCTGCAGCCAGTCGGACAATGGCCCCCACAGCAAGGGGCCCAGGATGCCCATCCCGGCCGAAACCAGTCCGAACTGCAGCGCGGTGTCCTTCATCGACAGGCCGTAATACTTCATCAGGAAGCTGGGGTTGAAGCTCATCATCCCGTAATTGAGCACCGATTGCAGCGCGCCCACCGCCATCACCATCATCAAGGTGGGGGACCGGGTGATGACGCGGAAGGCCTCGGGATCGCCCAGCGCCATATTCTGCATCAGGTTGACGATCACGAACAGGCCGAACCCGATCACGCTCCACTGCAAGGCATGCGGATTGACCGCCAGCGCGCCGAACACCAGCGGCGGGCGCGGGGCGGCGGCGGTGGTGATGTGGGTCAGCAAGACCATGGCGAGAACGATCCCCGCCAGCGCGACCAGGTTGAAGCGCCAGTATTTCGCGGTGGCACCCCGCCGCAGCAGGGACAGCCAGTTGCTGCCCGGCAGCACCGCGCCAAACACCTGCCAGCTCGCCCGGAACGGCGCGGAATCGGGCGGGGTGACGATCCCGTCCATGCCCCCGCGCTCCGGCTCGCGCAGGAACCACATCAGCGCGGCCAGCACGAAGCCGGGGATCGCGGCGACCATGAAAGCGAATTGCCAGCCTTTGAGGCCAAACGGTGCGGGCGCGCTTTTGTCCGGGCTTAGCCCCCAGGCATGGTCCCACCAGCTCGCCGCGACGCCGCCCAGGATCAGCGATCCGCCCAGCCCCAGCGCGATCGCCGAAGCCAGCACTGCCATCACGAATCCGCGGCGATGTTTTGGCCAATAGTCATAGATCAGCGAGGTTCCGGCCGGCTGGGCCGCCGCTTCGCCAATCCCCACGCCCAGCCGTGACAGCGCCAGCATGGCAAAGCCCGAAGCCATGCCGCCCAGCGCGGTCGCCGCCGACCAGAAGGCAATCGCCAGCGACAGCAGCCGACTGCGCTTCCATCCGTCCGCCAGCCGCCCCAGCGGCAGCGAGAACAGCGCATAGAACAGCGCGAAGACCGTGCCATAGAGCAGCCCGACCTCGGCATCGCCCAGCTTGAGATCGGCCTTGATCGCCGGGGCCAGGATCGCGAGGATCTGCCGGTCGAGCAAGCTGATCGCGTTGGTCAGGCCGACCAATGCCAGCGCCCACCAGGCGCCTTTGGGCAGTTTGGTGGGGATGACGGGACCAGTCATAGCCCCCTTGCCTTCAGCGGAGAGGGTTGGGTGAGGGGCAGGCCCCAGCGCATCGCCATCAAATTCATTCCCTTCTCCCCGGCCCTCTCCCCTGAAGGGAAGAGGAAGGTGCGTCACAAGTTGAACCACCGCTCCGCATTGGTCTGGAAGAACTTCTTCTTCGCTTCCTTGGAAATGGCAAGGTTATCCATCGCCTGCACCTCTTCGGGCACGTACTGATAGGGATAGTCCATCGCGTACATCACGCGGTCCTCGCCCATCACGTCCAGCATCAGCTTGACCGCCGGTTCCCAGCACAGCCCGCTGGTGGTGCCCAGAAAGTTGTGCCGCATGTAATGGAACAGATCGTGCTGCAGCGGTTTCAGCCGGGCATAGCGCTGGGAGCGGATCCCGGCCTTGTGCATGTAATCGGTGCGGTAGAGCCAGTATGGCAGCGCCTCCAGCCCGTGGCCGGCCATGATCTGCAGGTTCGGATACCGGTCGAAAATCCCGGTCGTTACCAGCCGCAGCAGGTGATAGCTGGTTTCCACGCCGAACCCGAACACCGCGCCGTCCAGCCCGGCATCGATCATCCCGCCCATCATGCTGTCGGGCAGGGTGGCGGGGTGGATGTAGAGCGGCTGGCCCACTTCGGCGAGCGCCTTGAAGATCGGATCGAACTGCGGCTCGTCCAGATAGTGTCCCTGGGTGTGGCTGTTGATCTGCACCCCCTTGAACCCCAGCTCTTTCGCGCCGCGCAGGATCTCCGCCGCGGACCAGTGCGGGTCCTGCGGGGCAACGGCGGTCATGCCGATAAACCGGTCGGGGTGGGCCTGGCAGCGCTCCGCCAGATAATCGTTGGCGCGGCTGGCGATGCCTTTGGCTTCCTCGACGTCGAGCAGGGGCTGCACGCCGGGGCTGGTCAGCGCCAGGATCGCCTTGTCGATCCCCGTGGCGTCCATGTGGGCTAGGCGCTGTTCGCCCAGGTCCAGCAGCCGGTCCATGATCTGGGTCGCGCGTTCGCTCGGGCTCTGGGCATAGAACCCCCACAGCGAGACCATGCCCTGATCGGCGGTGCCATCCTTGACCATGCGCAGGAACACATCGACCTGCTCGCGCGTGGCAAAGGCTTCCTCGGTGGCGATGCGCAGGTAACCGCGGTCACCGCCGGTCTTGAGTTCGTGGGTCATCGCTTTGCTCTCCTTCGCCCGTGCGGGCAGGGACATGGCGGCCAAGGTGGCGGCCAGACCGGTGTTGACGTCACGGCGGTTCATAAGCGCCCTCTCTCCCCCTTGATGGGGGAGAGATACTGCAGCTTGCGCGCTTGCGCGCTAGCGGAAGTTGTGTGGGGGTGATGGTGCCGGAAGCGGGAGAGGGCGGGGCGAGAACACCCCCATCCAGCTGCGACTAGGCAGCAAGCTGCCAAGTCTCCGCATCCTTCCCCCATCAAGGGGGAAGAAGTGGGGAATGCCCGTTCACCCCTCATGGATCGCCTTGGTCACCATGCAGGCCAGCACGCCTTCGGGGCCGTCTTCACTGCCGTGGCCGGACCATTTGACCCCGCCGAATGGCGCGTCCGCGCCGCCGATCATGGTGGTGTTGATCCCGACCATCCCCGCTTCGAGATAGCGCCCCAGTCGCGCCTGACGCTTGGCGTCGCTGGTCCAGGCATAGGCGGCCAGGCCATAGGGCAGGCGGTTCGCCTCGGTCACCATTGCCGCTTCGTCCTCATAGCGGTTGATGATCGCGACCGGGCCGAACGGTTCCTCGTTCATGATCAAGGCGTCCTGCGGCACTTCGCTCAGCACCGAGGGGGCATAGAAATAGCCTTGGTTGCCGATGCGTTCGCCCCCGCAATGCAGCTTGGCCCCGCGCGCGACGGCGTCCTTGATCAGGCGGTCCATCGCTTCGGGGCGGCGGGGATTGGCCATCGGGCCCATCTGCGTATCCGCGTCGAGCCCGCTGCCCACCTTGATCCGCTGCGCGCGTTCCACGAACCCGTCGCGAAACGTGTCGAACGCGCCCTGCTGGACAATGAACCGCGTCGGGCTGACGCAAACCTGCCCGGCGTTGCGGAACTTGTGGGGGACCACGGTGTCGAGCACCTTGGTGAGGTCGGCATCGTCAAACACCAGCACCGGGCCGTGCCCGCCCAGCTCCATCGTGGTGCGCTGCATGCTCTCGGTTGCCAGCCGGGCGAGGTGCTTGCCGACCGGGGTTGAGCCGGTGAACGACAGCTTGCGCACGATCGGCGAACCCAGCAGGTGGCGACTGACTTCATCGGGCACGCCGAACACCGCCTGCGCCACTTCCACCGGCAGACCCGCGTCATACAGGCATTGCAGCACGGCGAGCGCGCTGGCCGGGGCTTCCTCGGCGCTTTTGAGGATCACCGAACAGCCCGCCGCAATTGGCGCGCCGAGCTTGCGGCCCGGATTGCCGATCGGGAAGTTCCACGGCGCAAAGGCCGCGACCACGCCGATCGGTTCGTGCACCACGGTGGAGCGCATGCCGGTCGGGCGGACCAGCGAGCGGCCATAGAGCCGCTGGCATTCCCCGGCGTAGAAATTGAACAGGCCGACATTCATCATCACTTCGATGCGGCTTTCGGCCAGCGGCTTGCCCTGTTCCATGGTGGCGATCCGGGCGATTTCCTCCTGCCGCTCATGCATCAGCCGCGCAGCGCCCTGCAGCACCGCGGCGCGCTGCTGCGCCGGGGCATCGCGCCACACGGCAAAGCCGCGCGCGGCCACTTCCAGCGCGCGGTCAAGATCGGCGGGATCGGCCAGGGGCAGCTCGCCCAGCGCCTCGCCAGTGGCGGGATTGACCACCGTATGGGTGCGGCGATTGCCGCCAGAGACCTGCTCGCCGCCGATAGCCATGTGGAGAGTGGGGTAGGTGGACATGCTTTGTTGTCTCCGTCACCCTGGGGTTTGACCCGGGGTCCAGCTTCCTTGGCGAGCTAAAAAGAACAAGCCGGACCCCGGATCAAGTCCGGGGTGACGCGGCTTGTTTGCGAAAGGTTCAGCCCTTCGCCGCCGCCTTGGCATTTTCCCGGTCGATATCGCCCTGCCAGCGGCTGGCGACCATTTCCTCGCCGGTGATCGGGTGCTTCAGGTGGAACGGCAGCAGCTTGTGGGTCGGCCACAGCCAGTGTTCGCTCATCAGCTCGTCCGGGCCAACCGGATCTTCGGGGAAACAGACCTTGGGGAACTTGACGTATTCCTCCTGGGTATAGGCCCAGCCCTTGTCGAAATCGGCATGCCAGTGCGGGAAGTAATTGAGCACCTGGATCCGCCACTTGCCGTCCGCGCCCTTGGTATAGGTGTTCTCGTAAAGCCCGCCTTCCCACCACTGGCGCGGGTTGGCGGTCATCGGGTTGGAGGCGTCGGTGTAATCGACATGGCGGCCCGCCTGCATGGTCGAACGGCCGCGAACATGCGCGGTCTTGCCGTCGGGCTCGACCGTGACCAGCATCTGGATCTGCGGGTGATCGAGCAGGAAACCGTCGATCGGGCCATTGTTGTCGTGGGTGAACGACTTGCGGAACCGGTCGACATAGAGCCGCCGCACGCCCGCCTTGCCCTTGTAGATCCCGCCAAAGAACCGGACCTCGCCATCCTCGGCGAACAGATCGACCACCTGATCGTACATGCATTTGTCGATCAGATAGCCGTAGAGGTACTGGAGCTTGGTCACGTCCAGCTCGTCCTCGCGCGCGGTCAGGCGGCGGTCCATCTCGGCCAGTTTGGCTTCCAGCACGGCAATGCGGTCATCAGACATCGACTCTCTCCAGATATTGTAAGTATTGCATACAGAATGCTTGGCGCGGGGCTGGCTGTCAACGCCCCTCGGCTTCCAGCCGGGCAACTTCCTCGCGGTACGGCTTGATCGCGCGGATCATCAGCAGCGTGGCCATCGGCAGGAGAACGCTTGCCGTGATAACCAGCGCCTTCCACAGTTCGGCTTCATTGCCGACGATCCGGTGCGCGACCGAGCCAACCAGCTGGCTACCCATCGCGCCGAAGAAGGTGAACATGAACAGATAGAACGCAGTGACCTGCCCCCGCATCTCGGGCGGGGCGATGCGCTGGATCGCGGCGTTCTGCGGGACTGCACCGGCCAGCCCGAATATGCCGCCCAGCGCCATCACTGCCAGCGAAGCCTCACCAGTGGGCATCAAGGGCGACAGGATCGCGCAAGTGGTCGATCCGCCGAACAGGATTGCCGCGCCGCGGACATTCGCGTCGCTGTAACGCTTGGCCAGCCATTCGATGAAGACCCCGCCCAGTGTGATCCCGATCAGGTTGGCGACCAGCATCATCGGCCCCATCACCGCGCCGATCTGCGCCTCATTCCAGCCATAGGAGCGGACCATGAACGGCACGCGCCAGAACGCCAGCCCGAAGGTTTCGATCGCCGACAAGGCCAGCGCGCCGAACATCGGATAGAACACAGCCTTGCGCGCGTTGATCGCCTTCAGCGCATCAAGCCCCAGGAACGTCGCGATCTTGCGGCTGGCCGGGGCATCGGCGGGCAGCTGGTTGGTCTTGCCCGGTGGCAGCTTGCGGGCCGGCTCTTTGGCCAGCAGCAACAGCACGGCGGCGACCAGACCGGCCAGACCCATATAGACCAACAGCCACTGCCAGCCGAACACCTTCATGCCCAAGAGCGGCGCATCGTTCCACGCGGCGGATTGCATCACCAGCCGGCCGCCCCACATCACCCCGATCGTCGTGCCGCCGATGAAGCCCAGTTGCAGCAGCGCGAAAGCACGGGTGATCTTGCGCGGCGGAAAGGCATCGGCCAGCTGCGAATAGGCCGCCGGGGCATGGGCCGAACCGCCCGCGCCAAGGAACATTCGGCTGGCAATGAACTGGCCAAAGCCCTGCGCCAGACCGCCCAGCATCATCACCGTGGACGTGGCGACCATCCCGCCTGCCAGCACGAATTTGCGCGGATAGATATCCGCCAGCCGCGCCATCGGAATGCCGACCAGCACATAGAAAATAATGCTGGCCGGACCGCCGACAAAGCCCAGCGCCTCGTCACTCAGCTGGAAATCGGTCTTGATCCGCTGTGCCAGCATCCCGAACACGGTCTGGTCAAAAAAGGTCATGAACGTCGCAAAGATGATTGCGAACAGGGCGTAATAGGCTGCCCCGCTGCTGGGCCAGTCCCCCGTCGGATCGCCGCTGCCGTGGCTGTCCGGCCCGGGGATCGCGCCGCCGGCTTCGATAATCAGTTCCGGGGCCGCCGGGGTGGGAGCTAGCGCCATGCCCTTGTTCCTCTCACATCGCGGTCCATTGTCAGGACCGTCGAATCTCACTTGGCAATTTGTAAGTAACCTATACAAAAAGGCCAGCAGGAAATTGCCTGCAACGGAGAGTGACATGCAAAATCTGGAAGGCAAGACGGCCTTTGTCACCGGCGGAGCCAGCGGCATCGGCCTCGGGATCGCCAAGGCGCTGCTCGGCGCGGGCATGAAAGTGGTGATCGCGGACATCCGCGACGATCATCTGGCCGCGGCCAGCGCCGAACTGGCGGGCGGGGATGATGTGCTGGCGGTGAAGCTGGACGTCACCAATCGTGCCCAATTTGCCGAAGCGGCGGACGCGGCCGAGGCGAAGTTCGGCAAGATCCACGTGCTGGTCAACAATGCCGGGGTCGGGCTGGTCGGGCCGACGGACCTGGCGACCTTTGCCGATTGGGACTGGGTCAACGGGGTCAATGTCGGCGGAGCGATCAACGGGGTGGTCACCGTGCTGCCGCGCATCCTGACGCATGGCGAGGGCGGGCATATCGTCTGCACCGCATCGATGAGTGCGTTGGTGCCGGTCGGCGGGACCACGATCTATTCGGCCGGCAAGGCCTATGTCACCAGCATGATGGAATGCATGCGCCCCGAATTCGAACCGCGCGGGGTGATCTGCAGCGCGTTCTGCCCCGGCGCGGTGCAATCGAACATCGCCGAAAGCGGCAAGACCCGCCCGGCGGAACTGGCCGAAACCGGCTATGCCGAAGCCGACAAGCGCCGCCAGGCTAGCGGCGACCTGCGTCACTTGTTCCAGACCAAGGAAGAAGTGGGCGAGCGGGTGTTGCAGGGCATCCTGAACGACGAACTCTACATCCTGACCCACCACGAATTCCTGGAAGGCGTGCGCGAACGCGGTGAAGCCACGACGCTGGCGGTGCAGGACCACCTGCCGGAAAACCCGGAGTACAAGAGCACCTTTGCCATGCTGTTCAAGAACCCCGCGATCACGCAGGAAATCGAACGGCAAACGGCGTTGAAGGCGGCAAGGAAAGGCTGATCCATGAAAGACTTCACCGGCCGCACGGCCTTTGTCACCGGGGGCGCGAATGGCGTCGGGATCGGGCTGGTGCGGGCCTTGCTGGCGGAGGGCTGCAAGGTCGCCATTGCCGACGTGCGCCAAGACGCGATCAACCGTGCGCTCAAAAGCCTCGACAACCGCGAAGTGATGGGCGTCCAGCTCGACGTATCGAGCCGCGCCGATTTCGCTGCTGCGGCGGACGAGGTAGAGGCGCGGTTCGGACCCGTGTCGATTGTCTGCAACAATGCCGGGGTCAATCTGTTCCAGCCGATCGAGGAAAGTTCCTACGACGATTGGGATTGGCTGCTGGGGGTCAACCTCCACGGGGTGATCAACGGCGTGCAAACCTTCGTTCCCCGCATGGTCGAGCGGGTCAAGGCGGGCACGCAGACCGGTGGGCACGTGCTCAACACCGCGTCGATGGCGGGGTTCCTCTCCTCCGGCAGTCCGGGGATCTACAACACCACCAAGGCGGCAGTGCGCGCGCTGTCGGAATCGCTGCGCTACAGCCTGCTGCAATACGAGATCGGCGTCTCGGTGCTGTGCCCCGGGCTGGTCAAGAGCGTGATCTACGCCAGCGACGAATTGCGCCCCGAAGCCCTGAAGGGCGCGATGAAACCGGTCGACAAGGCGGCGGTGGAACGGCTGCAGGGGGTTCACGAATACGGCATGGAACCCGACGTGATCGGCGCCCGCGCGGTGGAGGCGATCAAGGCCAACCGGCTCTACATTTTCAGCCATCCCGATCACAAGGAAGAGCTGCGCGAAGTGTTCGATTACGTGCTCGATCACTATCAGGACTATCCCAAGGATCCCGGCTTCGATCAGCGCATCGCCTTTGAGAAATTCCGCTATGACGCCGGGGCCGCTGCCCGGAAAAAATCGCTGGCGGCGGAATAGATCCCCGGCCCCGCCGTTAACCAGTCAGAACCGCGCGGTCCCAAACCGGGGCAACGGGATTCTCCCGATTGCATTAACCGCAGGTTCGGGCATGTTGCCGCTGAATGGGTTGAAGGGTGGGTCGCGCGGTGGCAGTCATCGCTATTGCCAGTGTAAAAGGGGGCGTCGGCAAGACGACGCTGGCGGCTGACCTCGCCTGGCGCTTTGCCGCGCAGGGCGGGCACCGCACCCTGTTGTGGGACCTCGATCCGCAGGGCGGGGCCGGGTTCCTGCTCGGCCATGATGAACCCGCCGTCCCGCGCGCCGTTGGCATGTTCCAGCGCGAAGGCCGCCCGCGCCAGATGGTGGAAACTACCGCGCATCCCGGCCTGCACTTGCTGCCCGCCGATTCCAGCCTGCGCAACCTGCCGATCCAGCTTGCGCGGCTTGGACCGCGCCGCCTGGCGACTGTCGCCACCCAGCTGCGCGGCGATTTTGGCCGGATCGTGCTGGATTGTCCGGCAGGTTACAACGAACTGACCGAACAGGTGATTGCCGCGGCCGATCTGGTGATCGTGCCCTTGCCACCATCACCGCTGTCGGCCCGCTCGCTTGATCAATTGCGCCGCGAACTGCTTCGGATCAACCATCGCCATCCCCCGATCCTGCCGGTGCTGTCGATGTACAACAGCCGCCGTGCGATGCACCGTGACGTGGCGCGCGGCAGTGCACAGGGCTGGCCGACCGTGCCCTTTTCCAACCACATGGAACAATCGGCGGTGCGGCGCGAGCCGCTGGGGGCCTTTGCCCCGGGCAGCGAAGCGGCGCGCTATCTCAACCGGCTGTGGCACGGGATCGAAACCAAAATCGGTGAGCGGCACGCGGCTTGAGGTCGGTTGAACGCTCCGTTCAGCCGCGCGAAAGCGGCGCACTCCTATACCCCCACGCACACCCGAACATCCGGGTGCGGAGGTTTGCCAAGATGATCCTGCGTACCCCTGCCGTGCTTGGCCTGGTCGGCCTTGCCTCGCTTGCCGCTGCTTCCCCTGCCATGGCCCGCGATGCCGGGATGGACCGCGCCGTGGGAGTGCTGTCCGATCCGGCGATGCAGGAACGGATGGGCGATATGCTCGCCGCGCTGACCGGGGCGATGCTCGAACTCGATGTGGCCCCGCTGGCCAAGGCGATCGATCAGGCTCAGGGCAAGCCCACGTCCCGCAATTACCGCAAGGGCATGAAGCTGGGCGATCTCGCCGGCAAGGATGCCCGCCGTGCCCCCGAACAGATCCGCCGTGCGGTTCCCCAGGCGATGGGGCAGATGGCCGGCATGGCGGGCGCGATGGAAGCCATGCTGCCCCAGCTTGAAGCCATGGCGGAAAAGATGAAGGGCGCTATGGGCGGCGCCTTGCCCGGCGGCGATGCCGGCCCGGATGAACCGCCTGCGGGCGAGGCGACCGAGGAGTAAGCGCACGGGCGCCAGTGCTTGCCGTGCCGGATAACCCGCGCTCGGTGCTGGCCCTTGCTTGCCGCGCCGACTAAGCCAGTCCGCATGGGAAAGCGCGGCCGCCAGGCGATCATCGACATCGGCTCCAATTCGATCCGGCTGGTGGTGTTCGGCGGCGATCCGCGCGCCCCGCAAGTGCTCTATGATGACAAAGTCAGCGCCGTGCTGGGCCGGGGCGTGGTGGCGCGCGGGGTGCTGGAGCGGCGCGACATGGCGCTGGCGCTCAAAACGCTGGCTCGCTTTGCCGCCTTGCTCCGCCTGGTCCCGCTCGAAGCGCTGCACGTGGTCGCCACGGCGGCGGTGCGCGATGCGGCCAACGGGGCCGAATTTCTGGCGCAGGTTCGCGCGCTCGGTCTGCCTGCCGAACTGCTGTCGGGCGAGGATGAGGCGCGCGCTTCGGCCTGGGGGGTGATCGAGGCCCATCCCGGCGCGCTGGGGCTGGCCGCGGATCTGGGCGGGGGCAGCCTGGAACTCGCCCGGATCGGTGACGAGCATGTGCATGAATGCGTCAGCTTTCGCCTGGGGGTGATGCCGATCGCGGCGATCCGTGCCGAAGGGCGGGGGCGGCTGCGCAAGACTCTGAAAGACCTGATCGCCCCGCTCGACTGGACGGACCAGGTGCGTGGGCAGCAACTGTTCCTGGTCGGCGGTTCGTGGCGCGCGTTGGAACGGCTGCACACCCATCTGACCGGTGCTGCCGCTGGCGCACCGGTTCCCGCTGCGGCAGCGCGGGCGCTGAAAGGCGTGGTGCGGGAAATGGGCACGCGGCGGATCGCGGCAATTCCACGGATTTCGAGCACCCGCGCGGCGCAATTGCCCCATGCCTCGGCCTTGCTGTCAGCCATGGTCGCGGAACTGGGGCCCGCCAGCGTGGTCTTTTCGCACACCGGTCTGCGTGAAGGCCTGCTGTTCCAGCGTTCACGGGACTTTTCCACCTGATTTGTCGCGCGGCCTGCCCGTCCACGCCTTGAAGCGCCCAGCCCACACGGGCAAGGATCGCGGCCATGTGGCAACTCCATCAATTCCCGCTCTGCCCGTTCAGCCGCAAGGTTCGCCTGTTGATGAGCGAAAAGGGCATCGCCTATGAATTGTGGCGCGAAAACCCGTGGGAGGGGCGGGACGAGTTCCTGGTGCTCAATCCCGCGGGTCGTACCCCGGTGCTGCACGATCCGGCCAAGGGGATCACGCTGGCCGATAGCCGCGCGATCTGCGAATATTTCGAAGAAACCGTCGAGAAGAACCAGCTGATCAACGGCAGCGCTGCGGGCCGCGCGGAAATCCGCCGACTGGTCGCGCTGTTCGATGAAAACTTCTTCGGCGATGTCACCGGGCCGATGCTGCACGAACGGATGAAAAAGCGGCTGGTCTATCGCCAGTCGCCCGACAGCAAGGTGCTGCGCGAGGCGATGAAGCTGGCGCATGAGCATCTCTATTACATCGACCACCTGATCGATCATCGCCCCTGGCTGGCCGGCGCGACGATGAGCCTGGCGGATCTGGCCGCCGCGGCGCAGATCTCGGTTGCCGATTACCTCGGCGGGCTGGACTGGACCGGGCACGATCAGGCGCGTGACTGGTACGCCGTGTTCAAAAGCCGGCCCAGCTTTCGCCCCCTGCTGGCAGAACGGATGGAAGTGATCCAGCCGCCCAGCCACTATGCCGATGTGAACGCCTAGGCCGGCTGGGAAGGCATTTTCCTACACGGCGCGAATCGGGTAAGGGCAGGGCTGCTCTTTGACATTGTGGATCAGCGCCGCCGCCACCGCCGTTTGAGGCCGGGCGGAAAGGGGGGGGCACTTGTTCCTCAGGACAGTGTCAACTGTGTCAACCTGTTACCCGGCCAGCCGGTTCTCGAACCGACCGTGCTCGCGAAAGCGGACCATCCAGCGGTCCAGAAACAGGGCCAGCGGGCGCGGGGCAACCCCCAGCGCGGCGATCCCGGGCAGGGCGCCTGACACGACGTTGCCTGCCTTCAGCAGCAGCCATTGCTGGCGGGTCAGCGGCGCGCCGGGCAGCCAGCCGGTCAGCGTGGCGAACAGGCCGGAGACACCATCGGGCAGCGGTGCCAGCAGCACCTCCCGCTCGATCGCCGCAGCGATCCGCTGGTTGATTTCCAGCACACTCAGCTGCTCCGGCCCGCCCAGTTCATAGGTCTTGCCGCCGTGGGGGGCGGGATCAGCCAGCACATTGCCGATCGCCAGCGCCAGATCGTCCACGAACAGCGGCTGCATCCGCGCTGTCGGGGCAAAGACCGGCATGACCGGAAATGCGGCGATCAGGCCGCCGAACAGGTTGAGGAACTGGTCGTCCGGCCCGAACAGCACCGAGGGGCGCAGCACCGTCGCTTGCGGAAAGGCTGCCAGCACGGCGGCTTCGCCGGCTGCCTTGGTCCGGGAATAGGCAGTCGTGCCGTCCGGATCGGCACCGATTGCGGACACCTGGATGAACGTGCTGGCTCCGGCTGCCTTGGCCGCCGTTGCCGCCCGGCCTGCGCCGCTGCCTTGCACCGCATCCAGATCCCCGCCGAAAGCACCAACCAGATTCACCACCGCGTCCGATCCGGCCAGGACCCGCGCCAGCGCGGCGGGATCGGTGATGTCGCAGCGCGCGAACTGGACCTGGCCCATATCGCCCAGCGGCTTGATCCGGGCGGCAGCCCCGGTATTGCGGCAAGCCACCCGCAGCCGCGCCCCGCGCGCCAGCAGGTCCTGCGCCAGATGCCGGCCAACAAATCCGCTGCCGCCCAGCACCGTCACCAGCCTGCCCGTCAGATCCGCCTTGCCCGCCATCGCTTCAACCTCATCGTGAAAAGCACCGCCCAGGCCGGACAATGCACCATCGTCTTCGCACACCGCAATCGATCTGGCCAACCGCGATAACGCTCGGCCGCAACAATTTTACGACACTGCCAAAGACCGCCGTTGACACACCCCGCACGCCCCGCTAGTGGCGCCCTCCTACCCGGCGCACCGCACCACGGCGATGCGCCCCGTGCCCAGATGGCGGAATTGGTAGACGCACCAGCTTCAGGTGCTGGCGCTCGCAAGGGCGTGGAGGTTCGAGTCCTCTTCTGGGCACCAACTCATTGCAATCGCTGAGTAAATCGTCAAATAGACGGTCTACTCAGCGTGTTTGCAACGATCCCCTGCTACGGTCCGAGACCCCATCATCATCCCAAAAGCCTCGGAATGCGGTCGGAAATGGCTCACGCGGCTGCTACACAAACGTGCTACGGGATTTGCCCAAGGGCATCCTTCGACGGGGGCGGAATCTCTACTATCGCCACACCGTTCCCGCTGATGCTCGGCGGTTGTTGAATCGACTCGAAATCTGGCGCTCCCTCCGCACCGACAGCCTATCCGTAGCGATGCGCCGCCTCCCAAGTGTAGTCGCAAGAATCGAGGTGGAGATTGGGAAAGCTCGATCCATTGCCGGGCTGCCTTGCGATCCGACGCTGCTCCGACCGTTGATCTACGATCTCGCTGAACCATTGGTCGCCGTTCCGCCGCCGCAAATTGTATCTGCTGCTACGGGCGAAATCCCGCTGACCTTCGGGGACGCTTATCGGAACTATATCGACGATCCGAAGCGCAGCGTTTCGAGCAGGTCTCGACATTGTTCGCGAGTGATGGCTTGCAACGGGAGATTGCTGCCCAAGACGTTTTGCACGACACGGCCAGTGGTCTCGTGAGCCAACAACGTACGTGCCGAACGTCGCTTGGTCGGGTCGCGTAGATACCGTTCGTAGAATTCGCCAAGCGTCAGACTGCTGCTTTCGGGCGGCGATGAAGGGCGTTGCTCTATCACGGTGGCAACAGAGGCGGTCTCTGATTCCACGCTGACCAATCGATCATCGTGAACCAGCCCAAGCTCTCGACGCCTTTGCTCGAACATCACCTCGAACTCACCAGCGATCTTTCGGCTTCGACGAACAGCCAGCGAAGGACTGTCGGTTTGCAGCGACCGCTTGAGGTGGCTGCAACCTAGGGTCAGGACCTATTAACCGCGCTTTCGAGGCGGCAGAATGGCGAACATATCGGACGTAAATTCCCGCCGGGAAGGCTGGTTGGCTTTCCAAGGGGATTTGTGTCCGAGATGGAAGCCATTCTGCCGTCCCGCAGGGATTTGGCCAGAATGGCCCAGCGCTTCGTCAGGAAGTCTTGAAATATCGACATATTCCTGCGCCTTCCTTCCTAGCCCTGAGCCATTCTGACTCAAACCTCGAAGGCGCGGTTAATAGGTCCTGACCCTAGATCACGAACAAGGTCTGTCGGAACTCGAACCCTGAATTGATAAATCGATCCTCGCAGAGAAAGCCCTTGCCCAGGACGATTGTGACCCACCTCTGTGCCCCACGCGCACGAATCCAGCTTCGCGTTTGCGGAAATCTGTTGGTTTTCATGGGTTTGGAGGGAGTTGGAGCGGGTGAAGGGAAGCCAAAAATTGCCGTAGATAGTTGATTTATTTATATTTCATCCTGGAGCAATATGCCAGTGGCCCCCAATATGACCCCCTGCGGCGTTGGATACCTGTGGAAAGCCTGAGATTATCCAAGATTAGCGCAGGCTAAAATGTCCGTTATGTTCGACTATCCGGAACGGCAGCTTACAAGAAGCCTTCGCGGCGGAGCGGACGTTTGCGCAATCCCGTCGATGCTTTGAATTCCTCTTGAGCCGCCAAGCACTGTCGATCAGCCAGGCAAGCGCTACAGCACCTACACACCGGATACAGAAACCTCGGTGACAAGGATCCTTGCGCTGGGGTTTGTGGCGATCTCGGCGGGGTCGTGACTGGCAGACGCGCAGATGAAAAGGTGTCGCCCCTCCGGGCCGCCTAGCATCACGGCGTATGCATGTGCTTTAAGCGCAATAGTATCGGTTACTTCGCCGCCTTCACGCACCCGCATTATGGCAGGGTTGCCCGCAGGATTAGCAACCCAGACCGCACCTTCGGTATCGAGGCAGATACCATCCGGCTGCACGCCATCGGGAAGCTGGGCAAAGAGCCGCCGGTTTGACAAGGAGCCATCGCTAGCCACGTCGAACGCTGTTAGGCGGAACGCGTTGGTTTCAGCCACGATCAGCGTCTTGCCATCAGGCGCGACAACCATTCCGTTGGGAAACTCCAAACCGCCAGCGACCTTGGCAACGCTGCCGTCCAGATCGATCCGGGCAATCACACAAGTATCGACGGGAGAGGCCTCGGGATTCCAGAAGTTGTAGCCGATGTCACCGACGTAGGTGCGGCCCTGCGCATCGGTGGTCGCATCGCTGAGGCAGAACACGGCCGTGCCATCGAGGCTGGCCAGATCG
>CAZKAX010000068.1:0-18762 GCA_964550775.1 uncultured Novosphingobium sp.
TCGGGCCGGGGGCGTGGGCCGGCCAGGCCAAGCTGATCGCGGAGGCGATCAGCGCACCTTACCAAAACGACTCGCGCAGTTCTGCCGTTTACGAGAAATTAACCTTTCATCTTCATTGGTCATATGGTTAATGGAACACAACCGCTTTGGCTTGGTGCCGGGCGGTCGGGAAATTCGGGGCAAAGGGGGACACCCATGCGCGTACTGTTGATCGAGGACGAGCCGACTACGGCACGGGCTATCGAACTGATGCTGACTTCCGAAGGGTTCAACGTCTATTCGACGGACCTGGGGGAAGAGGGTTTGGACCTCGGCAAGCTGTATGATTACGACATCATCCTGCTCGACCTGAACTTGCCCGACATGCACGGCTATGACGTGCTGAAAAAGCTGCGGGTGGCCAAGGTGCAGACCCCGGTGCTGATCCTTTCGGGCATCAGCGAAATGGATTCCAAGGTGCGTTCGTTCGGCTTTGGGGCCGATGATTACGTCACCAAGCCGTTCCACCGCGAAGAACTCGTCGCCCGCATTCATGCGGTTGTGCGCCGGTCCAAGGGCCATTCGCAGTCGGTCATCCGCACCGGCAAGCTGGCGGTCAACCTGGATGCCAAGACCGTTGAGGTCGATGGCGCCCGCGTTCACCTGACCGGCAAGGAATATGCGATGCTGGAACTGCTCTCGCTGCGCAAGGGCACCACGCTGACGAAGGAAATGTTCCTGAACCACCTGTATGGCGGGATGGACGAACCCGAACTCAAGATCATCGACGTGTTCATCTGCAAGCTGCGCAAGAAGCTGGCGCATGCCTGCGGCGGTGAAAACTACATCGAAACCGTCTGGGGCCGCGGCTATGTGCTGCGCGATCCGGGCGAAGAGGCGCAGGCCGCCTGATTTTCTCGTACCCGGGAATGTAACCACTACGGCCCGCCCTTTCAGGCGGGCCGTTTTGGTTTGTGGATCTGGGCGGGTTCAGTCGATCCGGTTGAAAGTGGTGGTTTCCAGTTTCGGAATCCCGGCTCCGGCCCAGACGATCGTTTCAGTCATCGATTTGCTATCTTTCGCAACGGTATAGACCCGCGTCGATACCGGTGCGCCGTTCTTGCCCAGGGTCATGACCAGGGTGTTCGGGGCGGGCTGGCGCAGCGATGCGGTGTCGATAAAGCCCATGTTGCCGCTGATCGGCACGGGCACACCATCGGCTGCGGCGCTCGATTCCGCCCGCATGACAGCGCCATCGGCACCGGTGATCTCGACCACGGTTGACCATTTCTGATCGTCCGACATGCGAAATTTCATGGTCACCTGGCGCGGGCGTTCCTCTGCGGGAATGCGCGCGACATCGAGCGACCAGGTGCCGACCAGCGGCGATTGCCGGGCCGGGGCAGCGTGGGCGACCTGCGGGGCAACCGGGGTCTGGACCGGCTGCGCGGCCATGATCGCCAGTCCGATTGCGGCGGCGGGCATTGCGATTAGCATGATAAGCGTTCCTTTCGACCTGATGCGCCCGCTGCTTGCGGGCGGCACCCCGGCCTCGGACAGACCGCCGTGGTTGGGAAGATCGATATTTTTGTCCCAGTTTTTCTGGGCGCCTACCAGCCGGGCCAGTTCCCTGCTGCTGCCCACGCCAGTCTTGCGGCGCGCATCGCGCAGGCGTTCGTTGATCGATGCTTCCGACCGGTCCAGCTGAACTGCGATCGATTTGACCGTGTGGCCCAACGTCAGCAGGCGCAGGACTTCCAGTTCCTTGTCATTCAGCGCGGCAAGTGCGCTGTCACGCGGCATCGGGTAAGACATGCGCGATTACTGACCACGGGCCGCCCTGCCGCGTCCATCACAATTTTCTTGTCCGGGCGCGGCCATGCGGCGACTGGACAGCGCAAACTTGACCCGATCCGGGGTGACTGCCAAACGCCCGCGCCATGAGCGCTTACAAGTCCGGTGACCCGACCACGATCAATCGCCTCTACGGCCGCGCCAAGGGCAAGCCCCTGCGCGTCGGGCAGCAGGCGCTGGTCGATACCCTGCTGCCGCGCATCGCGATGCCGGATGAAGGGCCGATCACCGCCGAGGTGCTGTTCGGCGATGACCGCCCGCTGCATTTCGAGATCGGCTTTGGCGGGGGCGAACACATGGCGGCGCGGGCCGATATGCTGCCCGACCACGGCTTTATCGGCGCGGAGCCGTTCCTTAACGGCGTTGCCCAGGCGCTGACCCATGTCGATGGCGATGGCGGCGCGCACCCGCCGCTTGGCAATGTCCGGATCCACCATGGCGATGCGCTGGAAGTGCTGCGGCGGATCCCGGACGGCTCGCTCAGCTTCCTCTACCTGCTCCATCCCGATCCCTGGCCCAAGGCGCGCCATGCCAAGCGGCGGATGATGAACGACGGCCCGGTCAATCTGTTCGCGGCCAAGCTCAAGCCGGGCGGGGAATTCCGGTTCGGCACCGACCATGCGGTCTATCTGCGCCATGCCCTGATGGTGATGCGCCGCCACACCGACCAGTTCGAATGGCTGTGCGATCAGCCCGCGCAGTTCCAGAACCGCCCCGGCGGCTGGCCCGAAACCCGCTATGAACACAAGGCCCGCACCGTTTACGGGCACGAGGTGTGGTATTTCCGCTATCGCCGCAAATAGCAGACTGGCGCGCGGATAGCCCGCCTCAGCGCCGCCGAACTTTTTCTATCTGGCGCGCTCCCCATATAAACTCCACCACTTTGGTTGACAAAACCGCCTGGGGAGTCGTTTGCCATGGACCTGTCGCTGTTGAGCGTGGAAGCGCTGTTGCCGTTTATCGCGGTCGGGTTTGCCGCGCAGCTGGTCGATGGCGCGCTGGGAATGGCTTTCGGGGTGATTTCCAACACCCTGCTGGTGGCGGTGATGGGCGTGCCGCCCGCGCTGGCATCGCAGCGGGTCCATGTGGTCGAATGCTTTACCACGGCCACTTCGGGGATCAGCCACCTGCTTCACGGCAATGTAGATAAGGACCTGTTCCTGCGGCTGCTGGTGCCGGGCATGATCGGCGGGATCGCGGGGGCCTATGTGCTGACCAGCCTGGATGCGGCGGTGATGAAGCCGTTCGTGCTGCTCTACCTCACCGCGATCGGGTTCTACATTCTGGTGCGCGGGCTGTTTTATCCGCCCAAGATCAAGGCGGCGCGGGTGATCGCGCCGCTGGGGCTATTCGGCGGGTTTCTTGATGCTGTGGGCGGTGGCGGGTGGGGGCCGGTGGTGACCAGCAACCTGCTGATCCAGGGCGCCGATCCGCGCAAGGTGGTGGGCACGGTCAGCACGGTCGAATTCTTCCTGACCCTGACCGTCTCGGCCGCCTTCATCTGGCGGATCGGCCTCGCTGACGTAGCGGGGGCAACGCTGGGCCTGCTGATCGGCGGCCTGCTCGCTGCGCCGATCGGAGCCTGGGCGGCCAAGCATTTCCCGCCCAAGCAGATGCTGATCCTGGTCGGGATCGTGCTGGTGCTGACCAGCGGGTTCGGGGTCTGGAAGGCCTGGGGCTGACGCTCAGGCCGCGATCAGCGCCGCGATATCCCGCAGGCGGCGGGCCTGTTCCAGGTGCAGCAGCTCGACCATCTTGCCATCAACCTTAATCGCGCCCTTGCCGGTATTCTCTGGCAGGGCGAAGGCGGCGACCACCTTTTCAGCCCAATCGAGTTCCGCCGCATTTGGTGAAAACACCGCGTTGCACGGATCGATCTGGTCAGGGTGGATCAGCGTCTTGCCGTCAAACCCGAACTCCAGCCCCTGCTCCGCCTCGGTCCGGAACAGGTCCAGTTCCCGGAATTCGTTGCAGACCCCGTCAAGCACCACCAACCCGTGCGCCCGCGCCGCGGCGACGGCCATGGTCAGGACCGGCTGGAACGGGACGCGGCCCGGGCGCAGTTGGGCGCGCATTTCCTTGGCGAGGTCATTGGTGCCGAGCACGAAGCCGGCCAGGCGGCTGTCGGCGGCGCAGGCGGCCACAGCATGCAGTTGCGGCAGGACGGCGCAGGTTTCGATCATCACCCACAGCCGGGTTTGCGGCGGTGCCCCGGCGAGGGCCGCGTCATAGGCGCGCACGTCTGCCGGTCCGTCGATCTTGGGGACCAGCACCGCGTCGGGCCCGGCCTCGGCTATCGCGGTCAGATCGTCCGCGCCCCACGGGGTGGACAGGGCATTGGCCCGCACCACCAGCTCGCGCCGCCCGAACCCGCCTTCGCGCACCGCCGCCACGGCCATCTGGCGCGCTTCCGGCTTGTGTTCGGGCGCGACCGCGTCTTCAAGGTCGAGGATCACCACGTCCGCCGCCAGACCGCGCGCCTTGGCCAGCGCCTTGGCATTGGAAGCGGGCAGGTAGAGTGCGCTGCGGCGCGGGCGCGCCGGGTGGGTCATCCCGCGATCCCTGCCGCCGCCAGCACCGCGAGCGTCAGCACGTCGGGCGCGATCGCGGTCATCGGGATCACCTGCACCGGCTTTTCCATCCCGATCAGCATCGGCCCGATCGTGGCGTTGCCCGCCAGTTCGCGCAGCAGTTTGGCCGAGATATTGGCCGATTGCAGCCCCGGCATGATCAGCACATTGGCCGGAGCCGACAGGCGGCTGAACGGATAGTTCTTCATCACCGTGGGGTTCAGCGCGGCATCGGGGGCCAGTTCGCCTTCATATTCGAACCCGGGCTGTTCGGCATCAAGCATCGCCACCGCCTCGCGGATCGGTTCCAGCCAGCGGCCCGGCGGGTTGCCGAAGGTCGAATAGGACAGGAAGGCAACGCGCGGTTCGTGGCCCAGACGGCGGGCGACGGCGGCGGTTTCGCGGGCGAACATCGCCAGATCGGCGCTGCTCGGGCGTTCGTTGACCGTGGTGTCGGCCAGAAACACGGTGTAATTCTTGCCGATCATCAGGTGGATGCCAAACGGCAGGCGTCCTTCCTGCGGATCGAGCACCTGGCGCACTTCGCGGATCGTCTGGCCAAAGGTCCGGCTGATCCCGGTGACCATCGCATCGCCGACCCCCAGCTTGAGCAGGGCCGAGGCGAAGACATTGCGGTCCTGGTTGACCATGCGCCGCACGTCGCGTTCCAGAAAGCCGCGCCGCTGCAGGCGTTCGTAGAGCATGTCGACCATCGCGGGGACATGTGTGCTGGTGGCGGAATTCTCGATCTCGTAGCTGTCCGGATCGCCCACGCCGAGTTCGGCGAGCTTGGACCGGACCGCATCGGTGCGGCCGACCAGCACCGGTTCGCCATAGCCATAGTCGCGGTACTGGATCGCGGCGCGCAGCACGATTTCGTTTTCGGCTTCGGCAAAGATCATCCGCTTGGGCTGGGCCTTGACCGCTTCATAGACCTGGGTCAGCACCGAAGTGGTGGGGTTGAGCCGGGCCTTGAGGCTGTGGCGATAGGCGTCGAAATCCTCGATCGGCTTTTGCGCCACCCCGGTATCCATCGCCGCTTTGGCGACGGCGGAGGACACCACTTCCATCAGGCGTGGATCGAACGGCGCGGGGATGATGTATTCCGGGCCGAACTGGTACTTCTGGCCATAGGCCGCCGCGACTTCCTCGGGCACGGTTTCGCGCGCCAGTTCGGCAATCGCATTGGCGGCGGCGATCTTCATCTCTTCGTTGATCGCGGTCGCCCGCACGTCCAGCGCGCCGCGGAAGATGAAGGGGAAGCCCAGCACGTTGTTGACCTGATTGGGATAGTCCGACCGGCCCGTGGCGACGATCGCATCGGGGCGCACCGCCTTGACATCGGGCGGGGTGATTTCAGGGTCCGGGTTGGCCATGGCAAAGATGATCGGCTGGGGCGCCATATGCTTGACCATTTCCTGCGTCACCGCGCCCTTGGCAGACAGGCCCAGGAAGATGTCCGCGCCTTCCAGCGCTTCCATCAGGGTGCGCTTGTCGGTCACCGCAGCATGGGCGCTCTTGAACTGGTCCACCCCTTCGCGTCCGACATAGATCACGCCCTTGGTATCGCAGACGGTGACGTTTTCGGGGCGCACGCCCATCGATTTGATCAGCGCGGTGCAGGCCAGCGCCGA
Source organism: uncultured Novosphingobium sp. (assembly GCA_964550775.1). GTDB lineage: Bacteria > Pseudomonadota > Alphaproteobacteria > Sphingomonadales > Sphingomonadaceae > Novosphingobium. Next base: position 6,038 of record CAZKAX010000068.1, read on the forward strand.
AGCGCCTGCCCCGTTGACTACCATCTTGACGTCCTTGAAGTCACGCCCGGTCAGATAGCAAGCGTTGACGAGGCCGGCGGCGGCGATGATCGCGGTGCCGTGCTGGTCATCGTGCATCACCGGAATCTTCATGCGCTCGCGCAGCGCCTGCTCGATCACGAAGCATTCGGGGGCCTTGATGTCTTCCAGGTTGATCCCGCCAAAGCTGGGCTCCATCAGCGCGACGGCTTCGATGAACTTGTCCGGATCTTCGGTGTCCAGTTCGATGTCGATCGAATCGACGTCGGCAAAGCGCTTGAACAGCACCGCCTTGCCTTCCATCACCGGCTTCGATGCCAGCGCGCCCAGATTGCCCATCCCCAGGATCGCTGTGCCGTTCGAAATCACCGCCACCAGATTGCCGCGCGCGGTATAGTCATAGGCGGCGGCGGGATCGTCGGCGATCGCCTGAACCGGCACGGCGACGCCGGGCGAATAGGCCAGCGAAAGGTCGCGCTGGGTTGCCATCGGCTTCGATGCGATGATCTCGATCTTACCCGGGCGGATGGTGCTGTGATAGAACAGCGCCTCACGCTCGGTGAAGCGGACGTTGCTTTCGTTCTGCTGGGAAACTTCTTCTGCCAAGGGTCTTCTCCGGGTTCAGTCCAGCCCTAACGGATGCAAAAGCCACGCGATAGGGGAAAGCGTGGGATCGCACCGTTCCGAATCGTCGATAGAGCGGCTAACCCCCTGCCATGTCAGGCAGCGGCGCCAGTCCGATGATGGTCCAGTATCTTGCGCTGAAGCAGGAGGCCGGGGATTGCCTGCTGTTCTACCGCATGGGCGACTTCTTCGAACTGTTCTTCGATGATGCCCGCCATGCCGCGCAAGTGCTTGATATTGCGCTGACCAGCCGGGGTGAGCATCTGGGCATGCCGATCCCGATGTGCGGGGTGCCGGTCCATTCGGCCGAAGGCTATCTGGCGCGGCTGATCAAGGCTGGTTGCCGGGTGGCGATTGCCGAACAGGTTGAAACCCCCGAACAGGCGAAAAAGCGCGGCGGATCAAAGGCGCTGGTGGCGCGCGACATCGTTCGCTTCGTCACGGCGGGCACGCTGACCGAGGAAGCCCTGCTCGAACCGCGCCGCGCCAATGTGCTGGCTGCGGTGTGCGATGTGCGCGGGACCAGCGGGATCGCGGCCTGCGACATATCGACCGGGCGGATGGAGCTGGAAGAATGCCCGCCCGACCGGCTCGGCGCGGCGCTCGCGCGGCTGGGGGCGAGCGAAGTGGTCGTACCCGAGGGGTGGGAACTGGCCCCCGCCGAAGCGATTGCCCGCCCCGCGCGCGATTTTGCCTCCGATAGCGGCGAAGCGCGGCTGAAGGCAGTGCATCAGGTCGCCACGCTCGACGGGTTCGGGCTGTTCGGGCGGGCGATGCTGGCCGCGGCGGGCGGCCTGATCGCCTATCTTGACCATGCCGGGCGCGGCAAGCTGCCCTTGCTGCTGCCCCCGGTGGCGCGCCACGGCGAGGCGCATCTGGCGATGGACGAGGCGACGCGGGCGAGCCTTGAGATCCTCGTCTCGAGCCAGGGGAGCCGAAAGGGCAGTCTGGTCGAAGCGGTTGATCGCTGCGTCACCGGCGCGGGCGCGCGGCTACTGGCGGAGGACCTGTCCGCCCCGCTAACTGATCCTGCCGCAATCGAAGCGCGGCTCGATCTGGTGCAGTGGTTGCACGGCGATCCGCTGCTGCGGGCAGACCTGCGGGCGGTGCTGCGCGGGCTGCCCGATCTGGGCCGTGCACTGGGCCGGGTGGTGGCGGGGCGCGGCTCTCCCCGCGATCTGGGCCAGCTGCGCGACGGGCTGACCGAGGCGCGGCGGATCCATGACGTGCTGCTGGCGCGGACCGACTTGCCCGAAGTGCTGCGCGCGCTGCTGCCCGGCCTGTCGGGCCACGGCGCACTGTGCGATCATTTCGCCCGCGCGCTGGTGCCCAGCCCGCCGACCGAGCGCAGCCAGGGCGGCTATATTGCCGAAGGTTACGATCACGCGCTCGATGAACTGCGCCGGACCTCGGGCGATGCCCGCCGCGCGATTGCCGCGCTGGAGGCGAAGTACCGCGACCAGACCGGGATCGCTGCGCTCAAGATCCGGCACAACGGGGTGCTGGGCTATTTCATCGAAGTGCCCGCAGGGCGCGCCGATCCGTTGATGGCGCCGGATAGCGGCTTCACCCATCGCCAGACCATGGCCGGGGCCGTGCGGTTCAACGCCGTGGCCCTGCACGAGGAAGCCAGCCGGATCGCGCAGGCCGGGGGCCATGCCCTGATCGCGGAAGAAGCTCACTTCGAGGAACTGGTGGCCGAGGCGATTGCCGCCCGCCACGCCATCGCCGCCACCGCGCAAGTGCTGGCCCGGATCGACGTTGCCGCCGGACAGGCCGAGCGCGCGGCCGAAGGCGGCTGGACCCGGCCCGTGATCAGCGAAGGCATGGCGCTGGAAATCGAAGGCGGGCGGCATCCGGTGGTCGAAACCGCACTGGCTGCCAAGGGCGAACGCTTCGTCGCCAACGATTGCCGCCTGGCCGTGCATGACCGGCTGTGGCTGGTCGGCGGGCCGAATATGGGCGGCAAGAGCACCTTCCTGCGCCAGAACGCGCTGGTGGTCCTGCTCGCCCAGGCGGGCGGGTTCGTCCCCGCCGCGCGCGCGCGGATTGGCCTCGTCGACCGGCTGTTCAGCCGGGTCGGGGCGAGCGACAATCTGGCGCGCGGACGCTCGACCTTCATGGTCGAAATGGTCGAAACAGCGGCGATCCTCGCCCAGGCGAGCGAGCGCAGTTTCGTGATCCTCGACGAGGTCGGGCGCGGCACATCGACTTATGACGGGCTGGCGCTGGCCTGGGCGGTGGTCGAGGCGGTCCACGGCGTCAACCGCTGCCGCTGCCTGTTTGCGACCCATTACCACGAACTGGCCCGGCTGGCCGACAGCTGCGATGCCCTGTCGCTCCACCATGTCCGGGCGCGGGAGTGGAAGGGCGAACTGGTACTGCTGCACGAAGTCAGCGAAGGTCCGGCGGACCGCTCCTATGGCCTCGCCGTGGCCAAGCTCGCCGGGGTGCCCGCGCCGGTGGTGGCCCGGGCCAAGGCGGTGCTCGACAAGCTGGAGAAAGGCCGCGCCGAAACCGGCGGGCTCGCCGCCGGGCTGGGTGACCTGCCGCTGTTCGCCGCCAGCGCGGCGGTGGAAGAGGCTGAGGCCGATCAGCTGCGCGCCCGGCTCGCCGCGACCGATGTCGATGCGCTCAGCCCGCGCGAGGCGCTGGACCTGCTCTATGAACTGCGGCGGCTGGCCGAATAGGCTTCCTTAAGCATTGTCCGCTAGACCGGCGGCCATGTTTGGTTTCGGTCCCAAGATGAGCCAGGTCTTCGCGAGCCGCTGGAAAGCGCTGACCTGGTCGCTCGGAATTCTGGCCACGGCCTATTGCACCCTGCCCGCCGCCGATGTCGCGCGCGAACATGAGACCAAGCAGGTGGTCCAGGCCAAGGCCGCGCACAAATCGCCCTGGGCGAAGGATTGAACGGCGATGTACGAACTGATCTTCCGCAACTGGAAATTCGCCATGCTGTGGGCCATCGGCCTGACCGCCAGTGCGGCTGCCTTTACCGAAAGTGACGGCGGACAGGCGGAAATCCAGGCCAGCGCCGATCAGATCCGGGCCCAGCGCGAACAGCTTGCCCCCGCCGCAACCCCCGCCGCCGCGCCGCTGCCACCCAGCAGCGATCCGGCCATGGAGGACGGGGAAGAGGCTTCGCCCGCCGAAACCGAAGCGCCGGTCGAACCCGGCGAAGCGACCGACAGCGCGGTTTAGAGTCGGCCTAGTTCAGCCTCGACCCGGTCGATGATCGCGTCTTTCATCCAGCGTTCTTCCGCCCGGGTTCTGGCGGCCTTGCCCAAGCTTTCGCGCGTGGCCGGATCGTCTGCGAGCGCAGCAATGGCTGCGGCCAGCGCGGGGGCATCGCCCGGCGGAGTCAGCGCGCCGCAGCCCTCGACCTCGCCATAGAGCCCGGTGCTCGGATCGGCGGTGGCAACCACCGGCCGGGCCGAGGCGAGCATGTTGGTCAGCTTGCTGGGCAGGACCAGATCGGCCGCCCCCGCGATCTGCGGCAGCAGGTGCAGATCGGCCATGGTCAGCATCGCCCCCATCCGCTCCGCCGGTTGCAGATCGTGCAGCTGGACATTGTCCAGCCCTGCGGCCAGCCGTTCCAGCTCGGTCCGGTTGGGACCTTCACCGCAGATCACGAAGCGCAGGTCCGCGCGGTGCTGCAACAGCCGCGCTGCTTCGACCAGAATCTCGATCCCTTGCTTGCGCGCGATATTGCCCGAATAGAGCGCGACCAGCCTGTCCCCCAGCCCCCATTCGGCGCGGATCGCCTGTGCCCCGGCGGGATCGGGTGCAAACCGGCTGTCGGCCCAGTTGCGCACTTCCAGCACGCGGGCGCGCTCCACGCCCTTTTCCACCAGCTTGGCGCACATCTGCGGGCTGATCGTGGACACCCGGTCCCCCCGGCGCAGCACCCAGCTTTCCAGCCAGCGAGCGAACCGCGCGGGCAGGCTGGCCTGGTCCATCAGCCCGGTGGCCAGCGCGGCTTCCACTTCAAAGTCCTGGACATGGATCCACAGACTGGCCCCCGCCAGCCGCGCCGCGATCCAGGCGGTCAGCACGCTGAGCAGCGCCGGGGCAGTGACCATCACCACTTGCGGTTGCTGCTGCCTGCCGCGCAAGGCGGCGCGCAAGGCCACGGGCAGGGCGCTGAGTGCAAAGCTGGCAAGGTGGACAATCCGCTTGAGCGCGCCCGGCTCGGCCGGGACATAGTGCGGGCAGCGGGTCACGCTGACGCCGTGTTCCTGCGCTGTCTGCCAGCCCCCCCCGGCATGGGCCGGATAGACCCGCCACTGCGGATAGTATGGCTTGCCCGCGATCACTTCCACCCGGTGCCCGCGCGCGGCGAGCGCTTCGGCCAGCCCAGCGCTGTAGGGCCCGATCCCAACCGGTTCGGGCGCGTAGTTGAGCGTCAGCAGCAGGACGTTGCACCTGGTCATTGATCGAGCCACTGGCTGAGCTGCGCGAGCTGGCGTGACTGACGGCGGACCTTGGGGTCGGTTAGATCGCCCAGCGTCCGCTTGAGCCGGCTACCCGCCCAGGCCAGGTAGCCGCCATCGCGCGCACTGTCGCGGTGGTGGGCCGCGCTGTCCCCGCTTGCCACCCGGCGGACAATCCGTGGCCACAGGCCCTTGAGGCCCTGGGCCAGGCCCGAGGCGGCGAACCCCGCGCTGTACCGGGTGGTCAGGTCTTGCAGCATCAGCTCCTCGGCAGTGGCCAGCAGTTCGGGCGGAGAGGCCGGGACCGGCGCCATGGCCAGATCGAGCCCGGGTGGGGCGCGATAGCGCTGGACCAGATCGAGCACCAGCCGCGCCCCTCCGGCATAGCCCCCGGCGGCGGCGCGGGTCCAGAAGGTGGGCCAGTCAATCGCTTCGGCGCGCAGCAGGTAATCGATGTCGGGCAGCAGCAGCGGGCCGCAATCGAGCCTGTGGCTGTAGATCGCATGGATCACCAGATGCGCCAGCATGTCTTCCGGGGCGGGGTGAAGCACCCCTGCCACGCCGCGCCGGGCGCGGGTGAACAGCCCGGCATCATCGGGCGGGGGGCTGTGGTATTCCAGCCGCCCTTCCGGGAACCAGGCATGGAGGTGCAGCTCGATCGCGGTGCCGCGCGGGCCGATCAGCGGCGGCGGGCTCTTGTCCACCTCGACCAGTTGGTCCAGCGGCAGGTCGAGTTCGGCGGCGGGCCGGTAGCCGGCCTCCAGCAGCAAGTGCCACCCGGCGACGAACTGCTCCTCGCGCAGCAGCAGGTCGATGTCGCGCAAGGGGCGCTGGGCGGCTTCGGGATAGGCCTGCCAGGCGAGCCAGCCGCCCTTCAGCACCATCGCATCGATCCCCGCCCTGGCCAGCAGCTGCGCCGTGTCAGCCAGCTCGGCGCGCTGGACCATCGCCGTCATCGCGGTCAGGCGGTGGGCGGCCTGCCAGCTTTCGCGCAGGGCAGGCGGGATCGCGGAATCATCGCGGTGGCGGGCGTGGAGCAGGGGGCGCAGGCGGTGTTCCGCCGCAAGGTGGTCGATGGCCTCCCAGTCCGCCGCCGACAGTCTGCCCAGATCAGGATTGCCGGTGGTGCCGGTCAATTCCAGCAGCACGCGGCACAGCGCGGGCCGGTCCATCGTCTGTCTGGTCCCGGCTGGCCGGATCAGTTGCCGCGCTTGGGAACCTGGAAGGTCCCCGAAACGCGGCCACCACTGCCGGCGGGGCCCGATCCGCCGCTGACGCTCGACAGCCCGCTCTTGAGATCGATCACCAGCCGCCCGCCGTTCAGCGTATCGGCATCGCGCTTCAGCCCGACCCCGCCCGCGAGCGTGATGATCCGCTGGTTGAAGTCATAGATCGCCACGTCGCCGCGCGCGCTTTCGCCGCCGCGCGTCACCAGCACGCCGCCCGTTGCGTCGATCCGCTGGATCTTGATCGAACCATTGTTGGTATAGGCCACCGTGGTGCGATCGGCGGTCATATGCAGATCGCCCTGGCGGATATCGACATTGCCCGACAGGACCACGCGCTGGGCCTTGTCCTGCAGCTCGATCCGGTCGGCGGCATAGCTGACAGGGGCATCGCTGTTGTGCCCGGCAATCGCCTGGGCGCCGCCCTGGCTAACGGCCAGCAGGCCAAGGGTGCCCAGCGCGAAACCGCCCAGCAGCGAGCGGAGGGCAACAGCTTTGATCGAACCTTTTGCCATCACGGCATCCTGAGCTTGCCGGGCTGCATCAGCAGCCGCGCGTGTCCATCGAGCGTCACTTTGCGCTCGCCAAGATCGGCCACTATCCGGTCGGCGCTGAAAGTGCCAGCCGGAATGGCCCCGGTCACCCCGCCGCCCCCGGTCGCGATTCGGCGCCTGAGGTCGATCATGATGTTCTGGGTGGTCATGCGGTAACCGTCGGCCGCGGTGAAAGTGACCGGGCCGGTCACCGAGACGGTTTCCTTCGAATAGTCATAGACCCCGCCCGCCGCCGCCAGTTCGGCCGGGCCATCGGCCAGCTTGATCCGGGCGACCAGGTTCTGCATCGTCACCACCGGATCGACCGCGCTGACCTGCACTGCGCTGCCGGCGGTGACGGTAAAGGGCCGCCCCTGGCTGTCCTCGCCCCGGTACATCGCATCGGCCACCCGCAGCCGTTCCTTGACCGCCGCCACTTTGGTCCGGTCGAGCAGGAAGCTGATCTCGCCCCGGGGAAACAGCGGGCCGACGATCATCAGCGCCGCAACCACCCCCACCGCGCCCGGCAGCCAGCGCGCCAGGAACCGCACGGTGCGGTCATGCGATCCCCCGGGCGCGGCCCAATGGCGGCGCTGGTCGCGGATCTGGTCAGCAGCTTGGGTCATGCGGGGTCCGTAGTGACGAGCTTATGACTCGTGGCTGAAGATGTCCTTGTCCGACCAGCCGATCAGGTCAAGCCGGGCGCGGTGGGGCAGGAAATCGAAGCAGGCCTGGGCCATGTCCATCCGCCCTTCGCGCTCCAGCCGCTCGGCCAGGATCACCTGCATGGCGTGGAGATGGCGCACGTCGGAGGCGGCATATTCCTGCTGTGCCTCGCTCAGCACCGGGCCGCCCCAGTCGCTCGATTGCTGCTGCTTGGAAATCTCCTTGCCCAGCAGTTCGCGGACCAGATCCTTGAGGCCGTGCCGGTCGGTATAGGTCCGCACCAGCTTGCTGGCGATCTTGGTGCAGAACACCGGGGCGGCGATGACGCCCAGGTAATGTTCGATTGCGGCCAGATCAAACCGGGCAAAGTGGTACAGCTTGACCCGCGCCGGATCGGCCAGCACCGCTTTCAGGTTCGGCGCGGCATAGTCCGACCCCGGTTTGAAGCGGACCAGATGTTCGTCCCCCTTGCCGTCGGACAATTGCACCACACACAGCCGGTCGCGCGGGGTGATCAGCCCCATGGTTTCGGTGTCGACGGCGATCGGCCCGGGCGCGAGCACGCCCTCGGGGAGATCTTCTTCGTGGAGATAGACTGCCATAGGCCAAAACGCTTAGGCTGATCCGTGAAGTTAGGAAAGAGGCCATGTCCGGTAACGATGCAGTCCCGCCCAGCTGGCGCCAGGCGCTCGATCCCGTGCTGGCCACGCCCGAAAGCCGCCGCCTCGGCGGGTTCCTCAAGGCCGAGGAGGCGGCCGGCAAGGCGATCTACCCCCCGCGCGGGACCCGCCTCGCCGCGCTGGACCTGACCCCGCTGGGTGCGGTCAAGGTGGTGATCCTGGGGCAGGATCCCTACCACGGGGCCGGTCAGGCCCACGGCCTGTCGTTTTCGGTCCAGCGCGGGGTCAGGGTGCCGCCCAGCCTGGTCAACATCTACAAGGAACTGGAAAGCGACCTTGGCCTGCCGCGCCCCGCGCACGGCAATCTGACCCATTGGGCGCAGCAAGGCGTGCTGCTGCTCAACAATGCGCTGAGCGTGGAGGACGGCAAACCCGCCTCGCACCAGGGCAAGGGCTGGGAGGCGCTGACCGACGCCGTGGTCGCCGCCGTCGCGGCCAAGACGGAGCCTTGCGTGTTCCTGCTGTGGGGCAGCCATGCCCGCAAGAAGGCCCAGAACGTCCCCGGTCTCGGCCCCGGCACCCACCACCTCGTCCTCACCGCCCCGCACCCCAGCCCCTTGTCGGCCCACACCGGCTGGTTCGGCTGCCGCCACTTCAGCCAGGCCAACGCGTTCCTGGAACAGCACGGCCGGGGCGGGATCGACTGGCGGGTGGAGTGAGCGGGAAATCCAACTCAGGTTGACACGGTTGACACTGTCCTGGGGTAAGACTCCACCCTTCCGGAAATTGCGCATAAGATATTGAATTACATCAATAATTCCGAAAAATCGGCCCGCGCGGCAAAAGTCACAGCGTCACGCTGTCCGCCACCCGCCGCAGGGCCTGCCCGATCCACCATGAGAAAGACCACCCCGAATCGCGCGATGGGAGTGCAGGGGTATAATGTTTCACATTTGTTCCATGTAGGAAAATGGTTTTGCCGAACGACCACCTCCATTTTTTGCGTAGCACAAATGGGGAGGGGGACCGCCGCGAAGCGCTGGTGGAGGGGTATTGCGGCGTTGCGCCATTACCCCTCCGTCAGCCGCCTGCGGCGTCTGCCACCTCCCCATTTGTGGCATTCGCCAAAAATGGGAAGGATCTGGTGGGGCGGTCCCGCAAAGATCCTTCCCATTTTCACGCAGTGCAAATGGGGAGGTGGCATTCGCGCAGCGAATGACGGAGGGGTAAATGCCTCGCCGCCAAGCTCCTCCGTCTCGTCCTGTCCGCCTACCCCACCCGCGCCAGCACCGCCTCCGCCAGCCTTGCCCCAAACCCCTCATCCTGCAGCGGATAGAGATAGGGCTCGATCAGCTCCGCCTCGATCAAGGCCATCTGCCCGTCGAGCCCGCGCACCATATCGATCCGGGCATAGAGCGGCGCATCGGCAAACGGCAGCATCGCCATCACCGCTTCGGCGCGGGCCAGGTCGGCCGGTTCCGGCACCACGGCATGCTCGGTCCCGCCGTACAGCGACTGGATGCGGTAATCACCCGCCACGGCGCGTTTCCACAGCGCGTGGCTAAAGCGTCCGGCGATGAACAGCAGGCTGAGTTCGCCCTCGTTCTGGATCGCGGGCAGGAACGGCTGGATCATCGCCGCATGGCCCATCTGCCAGCCGCTGAGGGCGGGGTCACCGCGGGTAAAGCTGAACTGCCCGACCGCGCCGGCGCCGACCCGGCGCTTTACCACCACCCGCTCGCAGCCGAAGTGATCGAAGGCAGCGGCAATATCGGCAGCGCCGGGATTGTCATGCCACAGCGTCGGGATTGATGGCGCCCCGGCCTCGGCCAGCTCGGCCAGATAGAGCTTGTCGGCATTCCAGCGCACCACGGCGGCGGGATTGCATACCTGCACCCCGGCGCGCTCCAGCTCTTCCAGCCGGGTCAGAAACTCGTCGGGATGATCGGTATAATCCCAGGCCGTACCCAGCAGCGCGACCTGGCACTGCGCCAGTTGGTCCAGCGGCGCGCGCCAGTCGAATTCCAGCACTTCGGCCCGTCCCGCCAGCCCATCGCGCAGCGCGCCGATCTGCAGGTCATGCTCAAACGCATCGGGGCGCCGGGTGGGCGATCCGGGCAAGGTATCGGGGCAGGCGAGGAAAGCGATCTTGGGCTGCATGGCGCTGGCTTAGCCGCTGCGCCGCCCGCGCCGCAAGCCCTGCCCCCTTGAGCATCACCGCGCGCCGTGGTCTTATCCGCCACCATGGCCCGGCTGATCCTGATCTACGGCGGCGCGCTGGCGGCGCTGGCTCTACTGGTGGAGTGGATGGATTTCCGTCACGCCAGCCGTGCATGGTCGACATCGTTCTATGTGGTCTGCGTGGCGCTGCTGTTCGCCGCGCTGGGGATCTGGCTGGGCAACCGCCTGACCCCGCGCGCCCGCGCCGGCCCGTTCACCCGCAACCACGCCGCGCTCGCCAGCCTGGGGATCAGCCCGCGCGAGTGCGAGGTGCTCGATCTGCTGGCCGAGGGGCATTCGAACAAGGTGATCGCGCGGCGGCTGGCGATATCGCCCAACACGGTGAAGACGCATCTGGCGCGATTGTTCGAAAAGCTGGAGGCGCAGAGCCGCACCCAGGCGATTGCCAGGGCGCGCAGCCTGGATCTGGTGCCGTAAAAATGGCTGGTTTTCCGCCAGTCACCCATCTGGGCGATACATCCGGGCCTGCCAGTGCGATAGCTGGACGGTCCTCAATCATGGAGGACTGAACATGCAACGTCTGATTCTGGTTTACGGTTCGATTGGCGGAGCGATCCTGCTGGCCAACCTGGCCTTTGTGATCCTGTCCGGGGTCGAAGGTGGCGCGCTGGGCATGGCGCTGGGCTATCTGTCGATGCTGATCGCGCTCAGTCTGGTCTTCGTGGGCGTGCGCAAGGTGCGTGATGAGCAGCGCGGCGGGGTGATCCGGTTCTGGCCCGCGCTGGGCGTGGGCATGGGGATCGCGGCGGTCGCCTGCCTGTTCTACGTGCTCGGCTGGGAGGCCTACATGTGGTCCACAGACTATCGCTTCATGGCTGAATATATGGCTTCCGCGCTCGCGCAAAAGCAGGCCAGCGGTGCCAGTGCGGCGGATCTGGCGGCGTTCAGGGCGGAAATGGATGCCTTTGCCGCGATGTATGCCAATCCGCTGCAGCGGATGCTGATCACCCTCAGCGAAATCGCCCCGATCGCGCTGCTGGTGCCGCTGATTTCAGCAACGCTGCTGCGCAATCCGCGGTTCATGCCGGCGAAGATCTGAATCAGAAAACAGGGCGCTTCCCGATAAAGGAAGCGCCCTGCCTGGTTTCACTCGCGGTGAAAGGGTTCAGCGCGGCAGTTCGGTGCTGCCCATCAGCATCAGATCGACCGCGCGGGCGGCCTGACGGCCTTCGCGGATCGCCCAGACCACCAGCGACTGGCCCCGGCGCATGTCGCCGCAGGCAAAGATCTTGGGATCGCTGGTCTGATAGCTGAAGGTATCGGCAAACACGTTGCCGCGCGCGTCCAGATCGACCCCGGCCTGATCGAGCAGGCCCTGCTTGCGCGGGCCGAGGAAGCCCATGGCGAGGAAGATCAGGTCGGCCTTGAGCGTGAACTCGCTGCCTGCCACTTCCTGCATCTTGCCGCCGACCCATTCGACGCGGACGCATTCGAGGCCCGTCACTTGGTTGCCTTCGCCGACCACGCGCTTGGTCAGGATCGCCCAGTCGCGTTCGCAGCCTTCTTCGTGGCTGGAGCTGGTGCGCAGCTTCATCGGCCAGTTCGGCCAGGTCAGCGCCTTGTCTTCCTTTTCCGGCGGCTTGGGCATGATTTCGATCTGCGTGACCGACGCCGCGCCCTGGCGGATCGAGGTGCCGACGCAGTCAGAGCCGGTATCGCCGCCGCCGATCACCACCACGTGCTTGCCGGTCGCGATCAGCGAATCGCGCGGGGCGGCGCGCAGTTCATCGTCGCCCGCGTTGCGCTTGTTCTGCTGGGTCAGGAATTCCATCGCGAACCGCACCCCGGGCAGTTCCCAGCCCGGAATGTCGAGCGAACGCGGATCTTCCGCCCCGCCCGACAGCACGATCGCGTCGAAGTTTTCCTTGAGCGAGTTGACCGAAATCGCCACGCCAACCTCGGTCGAGGTGCGGAATTCGACGCCTTCGGCCAGCATCTGCACCATGCGGCGCTGGATCAGGTGCTTCTCCAGTTTGAAATCAGGAATGCCGTAACGCAGCAGCCCGCCGACGCGGTCGTTCTTTTCGAACAGGGTCACCGAATGGCCCGCGCGGGCCAATTGCTGGGCGGCGGCCAGACCGGCGGGGCCCGAGCCGACCACCGCAACCGACTTGCCGGTGCGCTGCGCGGGGACCTGCGGGACGATCCAGCCTTCCTCCCAGCCCTTGTCGACGATCGCGCATTCGATGCTCTTGATCGTGACCGGCTGGTCCTGGATGTTCAGCGTGCAGCTCGCCTCGCACGGGGCGGGGCAGATGCGGCCGGTGAATTCGGGGAAGTTGTTGGTGCTGTGCAGCACTTCCAGCGCGGCCTGCCAGTTGCCCTCATAGGTCAGGTGGTTCCAGTCCGGGATGATGTTGTTCA
>CAZKAX010000069.1:0-18583 GCA_964550775.1 uncultured Novosphingobium sp.
GGCGAGCAGTAATCGAGCCGGTCGAAATAGGGCAGCGCCTGCAGATAGGTCTTGTACTCGATCAGCTTTTCGGTGCCGCGATGCAGCAGGCCGACATGCGGATCGACGCGCTCGATCACTTCGCCGTCCAGCTCCAGCACCATGCGCAGCACGCCGTGCGCCGCCGGGTGCTGGGGCCCGAAGTTGATCGTGTAATTGGTGATGACCTCATCGCCGGTGGTCGGCGATTCCTCGAGGGTGAAGCTCATGCCTTCTTCTCCTCGGCCTTTTCGTCACCCGGCAGCACGTAATCCGCGCCTTCCCACGGGCTCATGAAATCGAACTGGCGCAGATCCTGCGGCAATTTGACGGGTTCATAGACCACGCGCTTGGCTTCCTCGGAATAGCGCAGCTCGACATAGCCGGTCAGCGGGAAGTCCTTGCGGAAGGGGTGCCCTTCGAAACCGTAGTCGGTCAGGATCCGGCGGAGATCCGTGTTGCCTGCAAAGATCACGCCGTACATGTCGAACACTTCGCGTTCCAGCCAGCCCGCAACCGGCCAGAGCGTGGTCACGGTCGGCACCGGGGTATCCTCAGCCGCCGTGGTCTTGACGATGATCCGGTGGTTCTTCGTCACGCTGAGCAGCATGTAGACCACTTCAAAGCGTTCGGCGCGGCCGGGATAGTCGGCCCCGGCGATCTCCATCAGCTGCTGGTATTCGTGGCTATCGCGCAATTGGCGCAGCGCATTGGCAATCTCGGCCCGGGCGACGGTCAGCACCACTTCGCCGTGGGCTTCGTGGCCGGACACCAGCTTGCTGCCGAGCGCCTTGGTCAGCGCATCAAGCACGCCTTCGTTGCTGGCGAACTTCGGAGCGGAATGGACCACAGTGCTCATCGCTCGATCGTCCCCACCCGGCGGATCTTTCGCTGCAGCTGCATCACGCCATAGAGTAGCGCTTCGGCAGTCGGCGGGCAGCCCGGGACATAGATGTCCACCGGCACGATCCGGTCGCACCCGCGCACAACGCTGTAGCTGTAATGGTAATAGCCGCCGCCATTGGCGCAGCTGCCCATCGAAATGACGTATTTCGGCTCGCTCATCTGGTCATAGACCTTGCGCAGCGCCGGGGCCATCTTGTTGCACAGCGTGCCCGCCACGATCATCACGTCCGACTGGCGCGGCGATGCGCGCGGGGCGACGCCGAAGCGTTCCATGTCGTAACGCGGCATGTTCACATGGATCATCTCGACCGCGCAGCACGCGAGGCCGAAGGTCATCCACCACAGCGAGCCGGTGCGGGCCCACTGGAACAGATCCTCGGTGCTGGTGACAAGGAAGCCCTTGTCATGCACTTCGCTGTTGAGGTCGTTGAAAAAGCCCTGATCGGGCGGGACGATCCCCTGCCCCGACGAAATCGGCTGTCCGGCGCTGTTTACGAGCGTGCTCATTCCCAATCCAGCGCTCCCACTTTCCATGCATAGGCGAGGCCAATGGCCAGTTCCGCCAGGAATACCATCATCGCCAGCCAGCCGGCCCAACCCACTTCCTTCAGGCTGACCGCCCAGGGGAACAGATAGGCCGCTTCCAGATCGAACACGATGAACAGGATCGCGACGAGATAGAAGCGCACGTCAAACTGGCTGCGCGGATCTTCGAACGCGGGAAAGCCGCATTCGTATTCGCTGTTCTTTTCCGCATTGGGCTGGTGCGAACCGGTCAGGCGGGAAACCCCCATCGGCAGGAACACGAACAGCGATGACAGCGCGAAGGCGATCCCCAGAAAGATCAGGATCGGCAGGTATTGCGATAAATCGACCACGAACAGTGCCTTTCTGGGGCCGGAATCAGCCTTGCCAAGGGATGTGCGCGCCCTAGTCCCCGCAAGGCAAGGGCGCAAGTGGGGGAAGCCCGCAATTCGGGTGAAATTTTCCTACATGCCCGCGATCTGGTATGGCGATTCGCCGGTCAGTTCGGTTTGCGTAGGTGCGCCTGCAAAGGCTGCGCCCATCGCCTGCTGTTCGCCCGGCGGAATCTCGTTCAGGAAACTATCGATTCCGTGTAACCTTTGTAACCTTTGTCACCCGCGCCGCGCGAGGCGGCGGCGGGCACGCTACTTCTTGAGCTCGCGCTTCAGCGTGGCCAGGGTCTGCTTGCCATAGGGCGGCTTGAAGCCCGACAGCTTGCCCACGTCGAGCCCGGCCTGGCGATAGACCGCGCGGGCGTGGCTGAAGGTCTTGAACCCGTCCATCCCGTGGTAATTGCCCATCCCCGATGGCCCGACCCCGCCAAACGGCAGGTCTTCCATCGCGTTGTGGAACAGCACGTCGTTGACCGTGACCCCGCCCGAAATCGTCCGGCTGAGCACTTTCTCCTCCTCGGCCTTGTCCTGCCCGAAGTAATAGAGCCCCAGCGGCCGGTCATGCGCGTTCACATAGTCGATCGCCTGGTCGATCGAGTCATAAGTCATCACCGGCAGGATCGGGCCAAAGATCTCTTCCTGCATGACCTTCATGTCCTCGGTGACGTTGCGAACGATGGTCAGCGGCATCTTGTTGCCGTTGCTCGATTTGAAGTCCTCGCCCGCCGGGTTGACCTCGATCAGCTCGGCCCCCTTTTCCTTCGCGTCGGCCAGATAGCCCTGCAGCCGTTCGAAGTTCCGCCCGTTGACCACGGATGTGTAGTCATCGTTCGCGAGCAAGGTGGGATACATCGTCGATACGCCGGTCTTGACGCTCTCGATCATCTCGCCTTCCTGATCCTTGGCGACCAACAGGTAATCCGGGGCAAGGCAGATCTGCCCGGCGTTCATCATCTTGCCCATCGCAATCCGCTCACCCGCCTGCGCCTTGTTAGCGCTCCGGCCAATGAAGGTCGGGCTCTTGCCGCCCAGCTCCAGCGTCACCGGCACCAGGTTGTCCGCCGCGGCGCGCATGATGTGCTTGCCCACGCTGGTCGCCCCGGTGAAGATCAGGTGATCGAAGGCCAGCTTGCTGAACGCCGTCCCCACATCGACCCCGCCGGTGAATACCGCCATTTCCTCTTCGGCGAAATACTGCGGCACCACTTCGGCAAACAGGTCCGCAACCCGCTCGGTGAACTCGCTCGGCTTGATCATCGCGCGGTTGCCGGCGGCGAGGATCCCGGCCATCGGCACCATCACCATGCCCACCGGGAAGTTCCACGGCGCGATCACCCCGACCACGCCCTTGGGCTGGTACATCACCTTGGCCTTGGCCCCGATCAGCCCGAGCGGGAACATCGGGCTGCGCTTGTCATCGCGGCTCCAGGCCTCGAAATGCTTCTTCGCATGTTTGAGCGCCCCGACCGAGGGCATCACGTCGCTCATCAGCGTCTGTTCGATGCTGCGATGGCCGAAATCGGCGCTGACCGCTTTGGCGAAGGCATCCTTGTGATCGACCAGCAGCGCGATCGCCCGGTCGATCCGGTCACGCCGGACCGCCATCGGTTCGGGCAAAGCGGCGGTAAAGGCAGCGCGCTGGCTATCGAGCACGGTCTGCAGGCGGGCCAATTCAGTATCGGACACGGCGTCCCCTCCGTTTTGATTTGCCACTCTTGTTCCGCAGTTGCGCCCGCTTGGCAAGCCAGCAACGCGGCAACTGCGCGATTGCCAATGATGCAGTGCAGCATTATGCCCCTGCGGGACTCAGCATTCCCACACCGAAAGGCACCGCCATGGCCATGTTCTCCGCCAACGATCCCGTCGTCATCCTGTCCTATGCCCGCACCCCGATGGGCGGCATGCAGGGCGCGCTGGCTGACGTATCGGCAACCGATCTGGGCGCCACCGCGATCAAGGGCGCGGTTGAGCGTGCGGGCGTGGACGGGGCGGATGTTGAGCGGGTCTATATGGGTTGCGTGCTGCCGGCCGGACTGGGCCAGGCCCCGGCCCGTCAGGCCACGATCAAGGCCGGGCTGCCCAAGTCGGTCCAGGCGACCACAGTCAACAAGGTCTGCGGATCAGGCATGCAGACCCTGATCATGGGGGCCGAAGCGCTGGCCTCTGGCTCGATCGACCTGGTCGTCGCGGGCGGCATGGAAAGCATGACCAATGCGCCGTATCTGCTCAAGAAGCACCGCTCGGGCGCGCGGATCGGGCACGATACGGCCTATGACCACATGTTCCTTGACGGGCTGGAAGATGCCTATGAAGCGGGCCGCGCGATGGGCACTTTCGCTCAGGACACCGCCAATGCCTATCAGCTGACCCGCGAGGCGCAGGACAGCTATTCGATCGAATCCCTTCGCCGCGCCCAGGCCGCGATCGTCGACGGGGCCTTTGTCGATGAAGTCGTGCCGGTGACGGTGGTCAGCCGCGCCGGTGAAACGGTGGTCGCCACCGACGAACAGCCCGGCAAGGGCCGCCCGGACAAGATCCCGACGCTCAAGCCCGCCTTTGCCAAGGACGGCACGATCACCGCCGCAACCTCCAGCTCGATCAGCGACGGCGCCGCCGCGATGGTCCTGACCCGCCAGAGCGTGGCCGCCGCCAAGGGCCTCAGCCCGGTGGCCAAGGTGGTGGCAATGGCCGCCCACGCGCAAGAACCCAAGGACTTCACCGTCGCTCCGGTCGGCGCGATCAACAAGGTGCTGGCCAAGGCTGGCTGGACCATCGCCGATGTCGACCTGTTCGAAGTGAACGAGGCTTTCGCCTGCGTCGCCATGTTCGCGATGCATGACCTGGGGATCGATCACGCCAAGATCAACGTCCACGGCGGCGCGACCGCGCTGGGCCATCCGATCGGCGCATCGGGCGCGCGGATCGTCACCACGCTGATCGCCGCGCTCAAGCGCCACGGCAAGACCAAGGGCATTGCCAGCCTGTGCATCGGCGGCGGCGAAGCGACAGCCGTGGCGGTCGAACTGGTCTGACGCATCGCTTGTCGGGCACCTGTTGGGGTGTTAGCCTGCGCTTCGGCGGTGACCCGCCAAAGTGCAACCATAACAACAGGATGCCCGATCATGCGTAACAGCCTACTGTTTTCCGCCCTTGCTGCGGCCACTGCCTTGTCCGGTTGCAGCAAGTCCGCGCCGGAAGCCGCCCCTGCAGCCAGCGAAGCCGCTGCCAGCGATGCCGCCGCCGCACCGCAGGCCGCCGCCACCTTGACCCCGGGCACTTTCGAAGTTGTGGGCGCCGATGGCAAAGTGGTCGGATCCACCACGATCAATGCCGATGGCACCTATGTCGACGATGACGGCAAGGGCCACCGGGTGGCCGGTCTGGTCAAGCTGGTCGATGGCAAGACCTGCTTCGATCCGTCAGGCGCGGCCCCGGCGGAATGCTATACCGATAGCGCACCGGGCGCCGATGGCAGCTTTACCGCCACCGACGCCAAGGGCAACGTGCTGAACGTCCGCCCCAAGGCGAAATAACGCCAGCCTAGACTCACCGCAGCGGCCCCGGCGCGCGACAATTGGCGCCGGACCTGCGACAGTTTGAGACACAAATGCCAGCGAAACAGCCCGTCTGTTTCGCTGGCATTCATTTTCGCGGACCTAATTCTCCTCCTGCGACCGGGCTTCCCCCCCTTGGTCCGGTCGCAAAACCATCATGATCCAGCAGGAGAAAACCCATGAAGGCCAAGCTTATCGCCCTTGCAATCGTCGGCGGCCTGACTCTGCCCGCCGCAGCGGCGCAGGCCCACACCACCCGCGCCGAACTGCGCCGCGATCACGCCGCCGTGAAGCACGAGAAGCGCCAGCTGCACCGCGCCGTCGCCAACAAGAACTGGCAGCGCGCCAAAGTGGAACGCCGCGAACTCGGCCGCGCCAAGCACGAACTGCGCGAAGACCGCCGCGACTTCCGCCGCACGCATTGATCGGACGATAGCGGGCGGGCCCTCAGGGCTCGCCTGCACCCCACAGCCTGCCCTGCTCGACAAAGCCCTTGCGTTCACCCACGGTGAAAGCGCACCAGCCATTGGCGCAGTCCCCCAGCAGGCCGGTTACCCCCGGCGCGAGCCGCCACAGCAGCTTCGCCCCGCCGTCCCCGCTTTCGCGCATGTCGGCCAACCCTTTGCCCACCACGTGGCCGCCGCGCTTGCGGGTCAGGAAGCGCTGGTGGATCCAGCCCTGGGCGCCATCGGGATCCCGCACGAGACGCCATGCTTCCTTGAGTCGCAGGACCTTGAGCGGCAGGTGCTGGCGGTGATAGACCCACAGGATGTGGTATTCCTCCCCCGGGCCAACCCGCATGTTGACCTCATCCGGGCGGATCGAGGCCCAGTAAGGCACTTTGGGATCATCGGCAGCCCGCAGCGGCGCGCAAAGCGCCAGCGCAGCCAGCAGGACGGGTAATTTCAGGCGCAGTCGCATGAGTCGCTGATACCCTTCGCACCCGCATCGGTTCAAGCCGCTTGACCGGCCCCTGCGCAAAGTCCTAGCGGATAAGCCAATGACCATCGTCTCGGATACCCCCCTCACCCGCCGCGTCCACGGCAAACCGCGCGTGGTCGTGACCCGTCACCTGATGCCCGCCGTGGAAGCGCGGATGGCGGAACTGTTCGATGCGGTGCTCAATCCCGCCGATCTGCCGCTGACCCGGTCCGACCTGATCGCCGCCATGCGTGAGGCGGACGTGCTGGTGCCGACCGTGACCGACCGGATCGATGCTGGCATGCTGGCCGAGGCCGGGGACCGGCTGGGCCTGATCGCCAATTTCGGGGCGGGCACCGAACATATCGATCTGGCCGCCGCCCGCGCCCGCAAGATCCTGGTCACCAATACCCCCGGGGTCTTCACCGATGACACCGCCGACCTGACCATGATGCTGATCCTGTCAGTCCCGCGCCGCCTGGGCGAAGGCAGCCGTCTGGTCCGCGACGGACAGTGGACCGGCTGGGCCCCGTCGGCGCTGCTGGGCCGGTGCATCGGCGGCAAGCGGCTGGGGATCGTCGGCATGGGCCGGATCGGCCAGGCCGTGGCCCATCGTGCGCGGGCCTTTGGCATGGAAGTGGTCTATCACAACCGCCACCGCCTGCCCGCCAGCTTTGAAACCATGCTGGGTGCCCGCTATGAAGCCGATCTGGACCGACTGTTCGCCGAAGCGGACGTGCTGAGCCTGCATTGCCCGGCAGGCCCCGCCACCCACCACGTGGTCAACGCCGCGCGGCTCGCCACGATGAAGCCGGGGGCCTATCTGATCAACACCGCCCGCGGCGACCTGATTGACGAGGATGCGTTGATCAGCGCCTTGCAAAGCGGGCACCTGGGCGGGGCCGGACTCGATGTCTATGCCCGCGAACCCAAGGTCGATCCGCGCCTGATCGCGCTGCCCAATGTCATCACCCTGCCCCACCTGGGCAGCGCCACGCTGGAAGGGCGCGAGCATGCCGGGGAAAAGGTGATCGCCAATATCCGCTTCTGGGTCGATGGCCACCGCCCGCCCGATCAGGTGCTGGAAGGCTGGGCATAATCCCGCATTGGCGCAACATCCGTACGCGCCCCACCTTGCCTAATATGCGATCATTGCTCTAAGCCGCCCGGCGAGGAATCGCCGCACGAACGGCGTGGGGAGAAATCTACCGATGCGCAAACTGACTGCCCTTGGCCTGGCCGCAATGGCCGCGCTGGCTCCGGCCGCCGCCCTTGCCCAGGACGCTACCGATGTAGCCGATACCGGCGATACGGCCTGGATCCTGATTTCGTCCGCATTGGTGCTGATGATGACCATGCCGGGGCTGACGCTGTTCTATGGCGGGCTGGTGCGGGCCAAGAACTTTCTGGCGGTGCTGGTTCAGGTCGGCGCGATCGCCGCGGTGGCATCGATGCTTTGGGTGATCTGCGGTTACACGATGGCGTTCGGCCACGTCACCAACGGGTGGCTGGGCGCGGGCAATGCTTGGATGCTGATCGATCTGGGCAATGTGCGCGAAGGGCTGACTGTTCCGGAAAGCTCGTTCGCGCTGTTCCAGCTGACCTTTGCCGCGATCACCCCTGCCCTGATGGCCGGTGCCTGGGTTGACCGCGCGCGGTTTGGCTGGGTTATCGCGTTCTGCGCGCTGTGGGGCCTGCTGGTCTATGCCCCGGTCGCGCACTGGGTTTGGGGCGGCGGCTGGCTCGCCAAGACCATGGGCACGCTGGATTTTGCCGGCGGGATCGTGGTCCACACCACCGCCGGCATTTCCGCCCTGGTCGCCGCTGCCCTGCTCGGCAAGCGTCAGGGCTTTCCCCGCACGCTGATGTTGCCGCACGCCCCGTCGCTGACCATGGCCGGGGCGGCCCTGCTGTGGGTCGGCTGGTTCGGGTTCAACGGCGGTTCGGCGCTGGCGGCAAACGACGATGCGGCGAGCGCGATCATCAACACGCACATGGGTGCCTGCGCGGCGGCGATGGTCTGGCTGCTGGTCGAACGCTTTACCGTGGGCAAGCCCACCAGCGTCGGTTTTGCGACCGGCGCGGTGGCGGGGCTGGCCACGATCACCCCGGCGGCGGGCTTCGTCTCGCCCGGGGCGGCCCTGCTGATCGGCATTGTCGCGGCGCTGGTCTGCTACCCGATGATCCAGCTGGTCAAGGGCAAGCTCAAGATCGACGATTCGCTTGACGTGTTCGCGGTCCACGGGGTCGGCGGTATGGTCGGCTCGCTGCTGCTGGCCGTGTTCCTGTCGAGCGACCTTGGCGGCACCGGCTATGCCGAGGGCAAGACCATGATCTCGCAGCTCGCCGCGCAGTTCATCGGCGTAGGCGTGGTCGCGGTCTGGTCGGCGGTTGCCACCGCGCTGATCGCGGTGCTGGTCAGCCTGGTCCTGCCGATGCGGGTCAGCGAGGATGACGAGCGCGAAGGTCTGGACCTGGCCAGCCATGGCGAACGGGCCTGGGAATTTGACTGAGCCGGACCGGCAGGCCGCGCTGCCTGCCGGGCCCGGCTTTCTGCCCGCGCTGCGGCGCGTGGCGGGCGGCACCTTTCGCCTGCGCGGCCGTGCCCGGCGCACCGATGTGCTCAGCTATGCGGTCTTCGCGCTGTGGCTGGTGCCGCTCGCGCTGTCGCTGGGGGAATTGCTGTCCGGATACGCCATCCCGCGCGAGGGCGATCTGGGGATCGGCGTGCTGCTTGCCCTGCCGTTCCTGACCCTGTTCGTGCGGCGCTGCCACGATAGCGGACGCGGCGGACGCTGGGTCTGGCTGTTGCTGCCCTGCCTTGCCCTGCCGCTTGCCCGCGGGATCGCCGGGCTGAGCGGCGGGATCGGCGCCAACCTGCAGCTTGACCGGTTCATCTGGCCGCTCGACTGGCTGGCCATCGCCACCAATCTGGCCGCCGTGGCCCTGTGCCTGATCCCGGGCACGCCCGGCCCCAACGCTTACGGCGATGATCCGCGCGGAGCAGGCTAGGCGAGGTTTTCGGCCAGCAGGCGCCCGATCTCACGGATCCCGACGCTTGATCGGGCATAGTTCAAATGGCGGCAATTGACCTCGACCTGCTGGTCGCTCTCCTCAGGCAGGCCGCGCGCCGATGCCGGAGAGACGATCCCGTCCTTGCTTGACCAAACGGCGATGGTCCGGACTGGCGGTTTGGTGGATAGCGTCAACGGAATCGGCGGCCGGTCAACCGGATGGTCATTCAACAGCTCATAAATGCGCCAGGCGTTGTTGGCCCGCATGTCACCGGAAAACGGGCTTCCCAAAGTCATGACAAGGCTGACCTTGTCGGGAAGCTGCTTGCTCGCCTCGCGGGCGAACACTCCGCCCAGGCTCCAGCCAATCAGCGCCACGGGTTCACCATGGCGGTGATGCAGGGCCTCGATCCGGGCCAGCACTGCGTCGAACAGTTCGGGCCGCGCGCCGACATTGCGGCCCAATTCCCAGCCATGCGCCTTGTAGCCCGCCGCGTTGAGCGAACGCCGCAGCCGGACTGAAGAGACATCCGTGGTCAGGTAACCCGGCAAGACCATGACCGGCTGCCCTCGGCCGCCGGGAAGAGGAACCGCGCCCAGCAGCGGGCTGGCCAGCAACGGAGGGATCTGCAGAGCCTCCTGCGCCCAAAGCCACAGGCTGGGTGCGCCGCCCGCCATCGTCACTGCTCCCCGCTCAATCCCCGGTCAGGATCCGGTCGACCAGCTGCTTCACCGTGGGGGTGAAGTTGTTCGAATAGAACGGGTCGGTCTTGAAATTGAACGCGGCGTGTCCTGCGAACATCAGGTTCTCGTCAATCGGGCCGCCGTGGGCGATTTCCTGCAGGGTCTTCTGGATGCAGAAGCTGCGAGGATCGGCGAGGTAGCCGGTCGAGTAATCGTCGTGATCCTTCCACGCCGAAAACCCGCAGTGCGACAGGCAGCCCATGCATTCGGCCTGGTCCTTGCGGATCAGCTCGCGCTCTTCGGGGGTGACGAAGATCACCGTGTCGTCGGGGGTGCGCAGCGCGCTGGTGAAGCCGGCATTGGCCCAGCCCCGCGCGCGTTCGCGGTCTGCGGGGACAACCCAGAAGTTCTTGCCCTTGACGCCCACGTCCAGCTGCACGGTATGTTCGCCCGCCTCGACCCGCGAATAGGGGATCTGGCGGCCCGAGCGTTCCTCAAGGTTGCGCAGGAAGGGGTTGCGCACGGCCGAGCTGTAGAAACCGGTCGGCGAGAAGCGGTGGAGCAGAACGTCGCCCGGCTCCAGCGTGCGCAGGTGGTCTTTCCAGGGCTGCGGGATCGGGCTTTCCTGCGTCAGCAGCGGGCGGGTGCCGAACTGGAACACGATCTGGCCGAGTTCTGGATTGTCGATCCAGTCGTTCCAGTCCCGCAGGAACCACACGCCCCCGGCCATGACGATCGGCACGCTATCGGCAATCCCTTCGGCGCGCATGGTATCGCGCAAGGCCTTGACGCGCGGATAGGGATCCTGCGGCACGCGCGGATCCTCGGCATTGGACAGGCCATTGTGCCCGCCCGCCAGCCACGGGTCTTCATAGACCACCGCGGCCATCAGTTCGGCGACCTTGTGATAGGCCCGCTTCCACAGCGCGCGAAACGCGCGGGCAGAGCTGATGATCGGGAGGTAATGGACGTTGAAGCGCGCCGCGATCTCGCTGAGCTTGTAGGGCATGCCCGCGCCGCAAGTGACG
The DNA here is from genome assembly GCA_964550775.1 of uncultured Novosphingobium sp. Classification (GTDB taxonomy): domain Bacteria; phylum Pseudomonadota; class Alphaproteobacteria; order Sphingomonadales; family Sphingomonadaceae; genus Novosphingobium. The sequence continues at coordinate 11,043 of CAZKAX010000069.1, forward strand.
CCGGTGACCAGCCCCTTGGTGCGTTCCAGCACGCCTTCCAGGATCTGCTGCGCGCCGCCCATTTCCCACAGCACGTTGATATTGATCGCGCCCTTGCCCCCGGCAATTTCATGCGCGCGCTGAACCTGTTCGACCCCGCCGCGGATCCCGAACTGGACCAGCTGTTCGTGGCGTTCCTTGCGGGTCAGCGCGTCATAGATCTGCGGGACAATCTTGCCTTCGGGATCATAGCTGTCGGCATTGACCGCGCTGACCGTGCCGATTCCGCCCGCTGCTGCCCAGGCACCGGAGCTGGCATGGTTCGATACGGCCACACCCTTGCCGCCCTCAACCAGTGGCCAAACCTCGCGGCCACCATAGAGAATCGGCTTCAACCCCTTGAAACTCCCAACCGCACTCATTGCGTCCCCGTCTTTCCCTTGGCCGTGTTGCACGGCTTGATCGCAGCAGGCTCCGGTCTCGCTCCGCTTGCCTCGAACTGCGCGTAATAGCCCTTCAGTTCGGGCTTACGGACAAATTCCACCAAGCGAAAGCCCACCGCCTGAAATTCACAGAAAAGCAGCTCTGGCGGCATGCCATGCTGGTCGGTCGGCCGGTCGGCATCGACCACGATCACTTGACCGCCTGCGCGCAGCGCCGGGCGCAGCCGCCACAGGAAGGCATAAGGTTCGCCGACTTCGTGGTACATGTGGACCAGAAAGATCCGGTCGAACGAATTGTCCGGCAGGCGCGGGTCGTCGGGCGTCCCGGTCTTGATCGAGACATTGTCGAGTCGCTCGCGCTCAACCCGCTGGCCCAGCCGCTGGATCGCGCCGGGATCGATATCTTCGGCCAGCACCCGGCCCTTGGCCCCGACCCGTTCGGCCAGGCGGATCGTGTAATAGCCCTCGCCCGCGCCGATATCGGCCACGGTGGTGCCCGCGCCAATCCGGGCCAGGTCCATCACGACCTTGGCTTCACCCAGATTGTCGCGCTGGTCTTCGCTGGCGAAATCGTTGCCGCCCAGCGCCGAAACCGGCCGCCAGGCGCGGGGGAACTGCCGCGAGGTTTCCGGCCGGTCAGCGTCGGAACCGGCCTGCTGGCATCCTGCCAGCGCCAGCACCATTCCCATCGCGGCGGCCAGTGGCCTCAATCGACGTCCTCCACCTGCACCTTCTCGCCCGTCACGCGCTGCGCCAGCGCGGCGGCCATGAAAGGATCGAGAGCCCCGTCTAGCACATCGTCGGGCGAGGTCGAAGTGGTGCCGGTGCGCAGGTCCTTGACCAGCTGATAGGGCTGGAGAACGTAGGAACGGATCTGGTGGCCCCAGCCGATTTCGGTCTTGGCCTGATACTCCCCGCTCGCCTCGGCCTCGCGCTTGGCCAGCTCGGCTTCATAGAGCCGCGCTTTCAGCATGTTCATCGCGGTGGCGCGGTTCTTGTGCTGGCTGCGGTCGTTCTGGCTGGCGGCGATGATCCCGGTCGGGATGTGGGTGATCCGCACCGCCGAATCGGTGGTGTTGACGTGCTGCCCGCCCGCCCCCGAAGCGCGGTAGGTATCGATCTTGAGGTCGGCCGGATTGATCTCGATGTCGATGTCGTCATCGATCACCGGATAGACCCAGACCGAACTGAAACTGGTATGGCGGCGCGCCGAACTGTCATAGGGGCTGATCCGGACCAGACGGTGGACCCCGCTTTCAGTCTTGGCATAGCCATAGGCGTTTTCGCCCTTGATCAGCAGCGTCGCGCTTTTGATCCCGGCCTGTTCGCCGGCGTGGTAATCGACCAGTTCCACCTTGTAACCATGCCGTTCCGCCCAGCGCGAATACATCCGCTGGAGCATCTCGGCCCAGTCCTGGCTTTCGGTGCCGCCAGCCCCAGCGTGGACTTCGAGATAGGCGTCATTGGCATCGGCTTCGCCCGCCAGCAGCGCCTGAACCTTGTCCGCATCGGCGCGGTCAGCCAGCGCGGCGAGCGCGGCCAGGCCTTCGTTGACGGTGGCCTCGTCGTCTTCCATTTCGCCCAGTTCGACATATTCGATCGCGTCGGCCATTTCCTGCGCGATCTGCTTCACCGTGCTGACCGAGGCATCCAGGCGGCGGCGTTCGCGCATCACGCTTTCCGCATCCTTGGGATTGTCCCACAGCTTCGGATCCTCGACCCGGGCGTTCAGTTCATCAAGCCGGCGCAGCGCGCGGTCCCACACAAGGAACTTGCGCACCAGTGCCAACGCGGCTTCGATCCGGTCAATATGGGCCTGCCCTTCGGCACGCATGGAAAATCTCCGCAAATTCGGGAGAAAGCGCCCTAGCCGGATTGCCCCGAAAGTAAAGGGCGCGTCAGCGCTTCAGCGAACGAACCGCAGCCAGCGTCTGCTTGACATGGTCCGCATAGTCCATGTTCGAATAGGCCAACTTGATCCGCCCGTCGCGCCCGATCACATAGCTGGTCCGCGACGTGATCGGCAGCACGGTGCCATCGGGCTTTTTCAGCTGGACCTGATAGGCCTGGATGATCGCCGGACTGGCGATGGCGACGGGGAACTTGTCACGGCAGTGCTCGGTCGAAAACTTCTTCTGGGTTTCCAGATCGTCCGCCGAAAGCCCGATCACGGTGGCTCCGGCCTTTTGGAAATCACCCATGGCCTCGGCAAAGGCGTGGGCTTCCAGAGTGCAGCCCTGGGTGAAGCTCTTGGGATAGAAATACAGCACCACCGGCCCCTTGCGCAGCGCGGCGGCGAGGTTGAAGCCGAACGCCTTGCCCGCCAGCGCGCCCTGGGTGGCGAAATTGGGGGCGCGGGTGCCAACCGGCAGCTCGGCCGAGGCGGCGGCAGGAACGATCAGGGCGGATGCGGCGGCGAGCGCGGCGAACAGGGTGCGATTCATTCGCAACAAATGCGCCGAACCGCCAGGCTTGTCCAGCAGTCGGCTATTGGCTGATGACGGAGGTATCGGCGCTGATCGGCGGCGGGGCATCATCCGCTTCGGTGCTGGCGGTCGCAGTGCTGTCAGCCCTGGCCTTGGCCACGGAACCGCGCCGGATGGCGGCGATCAGCTGGTCACGCTGCGATGCCAGTTCATCCTGCCGGGTGGTGCGCTTGGCCTCGCTGTCCTGCTTGAAAGCTTCCCAGATCAGCGAGCTTTTGGGATCATCGCCGGGGGAACCGGCAAACACGCGCTTGCCCGAAACCCGATCAACCTTGACCATATGCACCCCGGCCGGGGCGACGAACGGCACGTGGCTCCACCGGTCGCGGGTTTCCTGGACGAATTGCTTGAAAATCGGCGCGGCGAAAGTGCCGCCCTGAGCATAGCCGCCCAGCGAACGCGGCTGGTCATAGCCCAGATAGACCGCCCCGACGATGTCCTGCGATCCGCCCGCGAACCACACGTTGGTCGGGCCGGTGGTGGTCCCGGTCTTGCCGAACAGCGGCAGGTCCAGATCCTTGAGCACAACCGCGGTCCCGCGGGTCACTACGCCTTCCAGCATATGGACCACCTGATAGGCGGTGCGCGGGTCCATCACCTGCTTGCCCCGTGCAGCCAGCCGGGGCATCGGCTTGCCATCCCATTCGGCCATATTGCATTTGTCACAGCGCCGATTGTCCGCGCGCCAGATCACCTTGCCGGCCCGGTCCTGGACGAAATCGATCATCGTCGGTTCGAACTGCACCCCGTTGTTGGCCAGCGCGGAATAGGCGTTGGTCATCTGCAGCACGGTGGTTTCACCCGCGCCCAGTGCGAACGCGAGGTAAGGCGGATACTTGCCGATGCCGACGCGGTTGATCGTATCGACCACGTGCTCCATCCCGGCATCGTTGGCGATCCGCACGGTCATCAGGTTGCGTGACTGTTCCAGCCCCCAGCGCATCGTATGGTTGCCGCTGCCCCCGCTGCCGCCAAAGTTCTTGAAGCACTTCTGCCCGAACTTGGCCCCCTGATAGACGCAGAACGTGCCATCCAGCACCTCGGTCGCGGGGGTCATGCCGAAATCGAGCCCGGTGCCATAGACGAACGGCTTGATCGTCGATCCGGGCTGGCGCATCGCCTGCGTGGCGCGGTTGAAGCTGCCCAGCCCGGCGTCGAACCCGCCCTGCATCGCCAGCACGCGGCCGCTGTGCGGATTTTGCACCACCATGCCGCCCGACACTTCGGGAATGATCTTGACCACCCAGGCATTGCCCTGCGGCGCAGCGGCAGTGACATCGCCCGCGCGCAGCTGGTCCGGCAGGCCGGCCAGCGGCGCCTTGGTGCCATCGGCAAAGCCGATCGTCGCCTGGTTGCCCGAACGCTCGATCACCAGGCCGATCCGCCAGTTCTGATAGTTGATCGATTTGTTGAGCGTCAGCAGCTGGCTTTGCCAGTTGTCCTTGTCGAGCTCGACATGCTCGATCGGGCCGTGCCAGCCACGTGCGCCGCCATAGCGCATGAACCCGCCGCGCAGCGCGGCCTGGGCCGCCTTTTGCAGCTGCGGATCGAGCGAGGTGCGCACCCACAAGCCGCCGGCATAGATGCTGTTCGGCCCGTCCTCGGCCTTTTCGCCATATTTGGCGATCAGGCGGCGGCGCACTTCTTCGACATAGTAGCCAACCGAGGGATCATAGATTTCCGCGTGGCGTGGCTTGAGCCCAAGCGGCTGGGCCTTGGCCTGACCTGCCTCGCCCGCCGAAATATAGCCGTTCCGGACCATCTGATCGAGCGCCCAGTTGCGCCGTTCCAGCGCCCGGACCGCACCCTTTTCGCGGCCATAGGTTTCCGGCGCACGCGGCAGAATCGCCAGGAACGCTGCCTCGTGCAGCTGCAGTTCGCCCACATCCTTGTCAAAATAGGCGCGCGCGGCGGCCTGGACGCCAAAGCTTTGTCGGCCGAGCGGGATCTCGTTGAGGTAGAGTTCAAGGATCTGCTGCTTGTTCAACACGCTTTCGATCCGCCGCGCCAGGATCATTTCCTTGAACTTGCGGGTGATCGAATATTCGTTGCCGATCAGGATGTTCTTGGCAACCTGCTGGGTAATGGTCGACCCGCCCTTGGCCCGGGTGCCCGAACCCAGTTTGCCGACATAGTCCAGCACGGCCCCGGCCAGCCCGGTATAATCGACCCCGCCGTGGGTCCAGAAGGTCTTGTCCTCGGCCGAAAGGTAAGCGTTGATCAGCGGCTTGGGCAGATCGACAAAACGTAGCTGCACACGGCGTTCGCGGGCATAGGAATAGACGATTTCGCCATTCACCCCGCGCACCATGGTCGGCAGCGGCGGCTGATAGGTCAGCAGCGATTCGGCCGAAGGCAGATTGCGGGTCACGAAGACCCACAGCAGCAGGTTGAAGGCAACCAGCGCCGCCAGCAGATAACCGCCGATCCGGAACAGCTGGCTGGACTGCCACTTGCCGCGCGCCCAATCCCCCAGCGGATGCTGCTTCAGCCAGGTCAGCACACCTCCAGCCTCACGGCGGATACGCAGGTGGACGGATTCTGGCGCGTCGGGATCGGTCATCACGGGCGCCGCACTAGCACGGGAAATCGCGTGTTCCTAGCCACCTGCGCTGCCCTGTGAATGCCGCGCAAAGAAGGCCCGCACGGCATTGCCGACGATCCCGGCAAAGGTAGCGCGCCCTTGCGCGGATGAGAGGCGGGCGACATCCACTGGGTTGTTGATATAGCCACTTTCGAACAGGACCGAGGCCAGATCGGGCGATTTCAGTACGGCGAAGGCGGCGGACTGTTCCGACCGCTCGCGGAACGGCAGGCGCCCCTGCCCTTCGCGCAGGATCAGCCGCGCGAACTCTTCGGAGCGGGCCTGGGTTTCACGCTGCGACAGGTCTACCAGGATCGCGCCGACCGTGTCGCTCTGCTCGTCGATCCGCACGCCGTTGATCCGGTCCGCAGCGTTTTCGCGCGCGGCGATCTTTTCCGCCGCTTCATTGCTGCCCTTGGCCGAAAGGGTATAGACCGTCGCCCCGCTCGCCCCGTTCGCCGCTTCGGTGCTGTCGGCATGGATCGAGATGAACAGGTCCGCCCCCAGCCGCCGTGCAATCGCCGAACGTTCCGGCAGCACAAGATAAGTATCGTCATCACGGGTCATCGCCACCCGCACGCCGCCCTGCTTGAGCAGATCGTCGCGCAGTGCCTTGGCGAGCGCGAGGGTCAGGTCCTTTTCGCGGACCGAACCGGTGCCCGCGCCGGGATCCTTGCCGCCGTGGCCCGCATCGATCACCACCAGCGGGCGCCCCGCGTCGATCGGCCCTTCGATCTTCGGCAGGCCCCGCGCGGCATCGCCTTGCGGCAGGTCGACCCTGACGACATAGTCATAGCCCCGCCCCGGCGCGCCAAAGGTGCGGTCGGCCGCAACCATGGCAGCAAAGACCCCGATCGGGGCCAGAAACAGCAGCAGGATGACAAGAGCGCGACGCATTCAAGCGCCTGCGTAGTTACCGCCGCGCCGATAGGCAATCCATTCGCTAACCGTTGCCTATGGGTTCTTAGCAACTTGCCGCCGCTGCCAAGCAGTGCTAGCACCCCGTCCTACCGGGGCAATCCAAGCCTGCCATGCACTTATGCCGGCAGAGCAGAACAAGGCCTCCGGGGGAGAATCCCGGGCACAATCGCCCGGGGTCACACAGGTTGATGCTGGAATGAATAGTCTTTCGCCGTCCCATCTGTCGCAGCCCGAACGGGCCGTGGCAGTGCTGGCGGCCCCCGCGCGACACGCAAGGCCGCGCCTGTTCATTGCTGCAGACACGCACCACGCCGCCGTCGCGAATGTTCGCCCCGGCTTTTCCGATACCTCCGCTCGCACCGCCGGACCTGTTCCGGCCGCGCGCGGTTGTTCCGCACAGACCCGCGCCAGCCTGGCAGGTAACCGCTCGTTACAGACGGCACCCCGGCGGCGCGCACGGAGAATTTTAAATGAACCAGCGCATGCTAATCGATGCGCGCCACCAGGAAGAAACCCGGGTGGCGGTGCTCAAAGGCAACCGGATTGAAGAATTCGATTTCGAATCCGCCGAACACAAGCAGATCAAGGGTAACATCTACCTCGCCAAGGTAACCCGCGTCGAACCGTCGCTGCAGGCGGCCTTTGTCGATTTCGGGGGCAACCGCCACGGCTTCCTGGCCTTCAGCGAAATCCACCCCGATTACTACCAGATCCCCAAGGAGGACCGTGAGGCCCTGCTCGCGGAAGAAGCCGCCCACGCCGAGGAAGAGGCCGCGCTGCGCGCCATCGCCGAGGGTGAGGAAGACTTCGTTGGTGACGACGAACTGGGCGAAAGCCTGGCCGATGATCTGGCTGGCACCAGCCACGACCATCACGACGACGATTTCGGCGGGGTGACCGAAGTCGACACCGCCGAAAAGGACGATGTCGCCACGATCGAGGACGGCCACGTCGAAGGCGCGTTCGATCATGACGGCGAAGAAGCCGCCGAGGGCGACAACGGCGACGAAGCAGGCGGCGAAGACAACCGCCGCCGTGGTCGCGGTCGCCGCCGTCAAGGCGGGAACAAGGGTCACGCCAAGGAAGCCGACGAACTGCGCGCCAAGCGCATGGCGCTGCGCCGCCGCT
>CAZKAX010000070.1:0-17886 GCA_964550775.1 uncultured Novosphingobium sp.
CCCGAGGCCCTTTGCGCGGGCGCGCACGGCGGGGCTGGCGAGGACCTGGCTCCCCCCACCGTTCGTGTCGAGCGAAGTCGAGACACGCTCAGGTTCGGGCGCGGGTTCAGGTTCAGGCGCGGTGGGCGGTGTCTCGACTTCGCTCGACACGAACGGGACCGGGGGTGCTTCGGGTGGTTCTCCCGGAGCGGGCGCAGGAGCAGCCTCAACCTCCCCTTCGCCCTCAATCTCGATCACCACCAGCGCCGAACCGATCGCGACCATGTCGCCCTCGGCCCCGGCGAGTTCGATTACCGTGCCGGCCACCGGACTTTCCATTTCGACCGTGGCCTTGTCGGTCATCACGTCGGCGATCTTGTCGTCTTCCTCGATCCGGTCGCCCACCTTGACGTGCCAGGCGACGATCTCGGCCTCGGCGATGCCTTCGCCGATATCGGGGAGAGTGAAAGTGTAACGGCCCATGGGATCAGTCTTTCAGCAAACGGTCGATCGCCTCGCCAATGCGGACCGGGCCGGGGAAATAGGCCCATTCGAGGCTGTGAGGGTACGGCGTGTCGAACCCGGTGACGCGTTCGATCGGCTTTTCGAGGTGGTAGAAGCAGTGTTCCTGCACCAGCGCGGACAGCTCTGCGCCGTATCCGCCGGTGCGGGTCGCTTCGTGGACGATCATGCATTTGCCGGTTTTTTCCACCGACTTGCGCACAGTCTCCACATCCAAAGGCACCAGGGTGCGCAGGTCGATGATTTCCGCGTCCACGCCCTTTTCCGCGCAGACCGCGCTGGCGACGTGGATCATGGTGCCATAGGCCAGCACGGTCAGCGCCTCGCCTTCGCGCACCACTTTCGCCTTGCCCAGCGGGATCGAATAGTACCCCTCGGGCACTTCCGAAGCGGGATGCCGCGCCCAGGGTTCGACCGGCTTGTCGTAATAGCCGCCGAACGGGCCGTTGTAGATCCGCTTGGGTTCAAAGAAGATCACCGGATCGTTGTCCTCGATCGCGGCGATCAGCAGGCCCTTGGCATCATACGGCGTGCTGGGGATCACCACCTTGAGGCCCGCGACGTGGGTGAACAGCGCCTCGGGGCTCTGGCTGTGGGTCTGCCCGCCAAAGATCCCGCCGCCGAACGGCGATCGCACCGTGATCGGCGCGGTATATTCCCCCGCCGAGCGATAGCGCAGTCGCGCCGCTTCGCTGACCAGCTGGTCGTAACCGGGGTAGATATAGTCCGCGAACTGGATTTCCGGCACCGGGCGCAGGCCATAGGCGGCCATGCCCACCGCCGCGCCGATGATCGCGCATTCGTTGATCGGGGTGTCGAATACGCGGGCCTTGCCGTATTTCTTCTGCAGCCCCGCCGTGGCGCGGAACACGCCGCCGAAATAGCCGACGTCCTCACCGAACACGACCACGTCCGGGTCGCGCTCCATCATCAGGTCCAGCGCCTCGTTGATCGCCTCGATCATGTTGAGACGGCGCACGGGCGCCTCGGCCAGGGTCACCGGGCCTTCCTCGGGCAACTCGCTCATGCTTCCTTCCAATCCGGCCACTTGATCCGCCGTTCGCGCATCGCCTGATCGGCCTGTTCGACCAGATGCGGCGGCAGTTCCTCGAACACGTCTTCGAACATGGTGTGGAACGGATGGTGCAGCCCGTGGCCCAGCACGCCGTTCTTTTCGGCTTCCTTGGTGGCGAGCTTGACCTGTTCGACCAGTTCCGCGTCCATCGCCGCGTGCGCTTCGACCGACCATTCGCCCAAAGCCACCAGATGCCGCTTCAGCCGCATGATCGGATCGCCCAGCGGCCATTCCTCGCGCTCATGCGCAGAGCGGTACTGGCCGGGATCGTCCGAGGTCGAGTGCCCCTCGGCGCGGTAGGTGAAGTGTTCGATCAGCGTCGGCCCCTGATTGGCCCGCGCCCGGTTGGCGGCCCAGCGCGCCGCGGCATAGACCGCCAGCGCATCGTTGCCGTCGACCCTGAGGCCGGCGATGCCATAGCCCATGGCACGGCTGGCAAAGGTTGCCCGCTCAGCCCCGGCAAAGCCCGAATAGCTGGAAATCGCCCACTGGTTGTTGACCACGTTGAGCACCACCGGCGCGTTGAACACCGTGGCAAAGGTGAAGGCGGCGTGGGCATCGCCCTCCGCGCTCGATCCTTCCCCGATCCAGGCGCTGGCGATGCGAGTGTCGCCCTTGATCGCGCTGGCCATCGCCCAGCCGACCGCCTGCGGGTACTGCGTCGCCAGATTGCCGCTGATCGTGAAGAAGTTGTGCTCGCGGCTGGAATACATGATCGGCAGCTGCCGACCCTTCAGCTTGTCCGCGCGGTTGGAATAGATCTGGTTGATCATTTCCTGCAGCGGATAGCCGCGCGCGATCAGGATGCCCTGCTGGCGATAGCTGGGGAACACCATGTCATCATCGGCCAGCGCAAAGGCCGAGGCAACGCTGGTCGCCTCTTCCCCGGTGCACTTCATGTAGAAGCTGGTCTTGCCCTGCCGCTGACCGCGATACATCCGGTCGTCAAAGGCGCGGGTCAGCGCCATGACGCGCAGCATCCGCCGCAGCGTTTCGGGATCGAGCCGGGGATCCCACGGCCCGACCGCGCGGTGATCGGCATCCAGCACGCGAATCATGCCGGTGCACAGCGGCGCGGTGTCCGCCGCCGCGCAGGCCTCATCCGGGCGCGGCGCTGCGCCTGCAGGGGGGATGTCGAGGAAGGAATAGTCCACCGGATCGCCCGGCCGGAACGGCGGTTCGGGCACGTGCAGCGACAGGGGCGGCAGATTGCTGCGCGCAGCTCCGGAATCGGCAGGCCCATTGGCCATCGGGCACTCTCCAGACTCGCTTCCACGCGGGAAGCAAAATTTTAGACGTGCGACATATTATTTCAAGCCGGTTACGGCGTCAACAGACTGCACCAGTGGAATGGTCCACGCAGAGGCGCAGAGAAGAAAGGGAGGTGCGGAGGTGTCGGGCTTGCGGCGAAGCCGCCATTTTCTGCTGCCTCAATCAGACCGCAACGCCGCGTTTTTCAGCTGAGCCTGCGGCTCCAGGCATGTCCTCTGCGCCTCCCTTTCTTCTCCGCGGCTCTGCGTGAACCCCTTTTCTAAACCGCCACCGGCGCGCTCAGGTGCGCCTGCGGGGCATAGCCGCTTACTTCGAAATCCTCGATTCGATAGCCGAACACCGAATCCGGCCGCCGCACGATCTCCATGGTCGCGGTGCAACTGGGGGACCGCGCCAATTGCGCCTCCACCAGCTCGGCATGGTTGAGGTAGAGGTGCGTATCGCCGCCCATCCACACCAGTTCGCCGGGTTCCAGATCGCACTGCTGCGCCAGCATCCGCGTGAACAGCGCCGCGCCCCACAGGTTGAACGGCAGGCCCAGCGCCACATCGCAGCTGCGCTGATAGAGCAGGCAGGACAGCCGATTGCCCGCGCTGACATGGAACTGATAGGTCTTGTGGCACGGCGGCAGGGCCATCCGGTCGAGCTCGGCCACGTTCCAGCCTTCGACGATATGGCGGCGGCTGCCGGGGTTGTGGCGCAGGCTCGTCACCAGATCGGCGACCTGGTTCACCCCTTGCGCGCGCTGGCGGAACAGCCCCTCGCCCGCCGGTTCATAGACCGGCCAATCGACCCACTGCTTACCGTAAACCGAGCCCAGATCGCCCCACTGCGCGGCAAAGGCCGCATCCTCGACGATTCGCTTGGAGAAATCCGCCCGCTCGATCGCCTCGCCGCTCTCGCGCCGATAGCGGTCGAGCGGCCAGTCGGTCCAGATTTCCACGCCCTGGCGGCACAATTCGCGGATGTTGGTATCGCCGGTCAGAAACCACAGGAATTCGCGGGCGGCGGTTTTCCAGTAGACCCGCTTGGTCGAAAGCAGCGGCATCGCCCCGCCCGACAGGTCAAACCGCAGCTCCGCCCCGAACACGGACCGTGTGCCCACCCCGGTGCGGTCGATCCGTTCGTCCCCGCTTTCCCAGATGCGGCGCATCAGGCTGAGGTACTGCCATTCCCAGTGATCGGGGGCAGGAACGGAGGGAATCGCGGCAGTGGCCATGGGGTGCACGATAAACATGCGATTGCCCGCTTGCCACCCCGGGAATCGCTCTCTATAGGCGCGCTCCTGCCTTGGGCTCCCTTGGGGGCTCTAAGATCGGTCGGGGAATAGCTCAGCCTGGTAGAGCACTGTCTTCGGGAGGCAGGGGCCGGAGGTTCGAATCCTCTTTCCCCGACCAGTTTTTTTGGAATCAATGACCGTCCGGGGGACGGTCATCCAAAAAACTCCCGAGCGATAGCGAGGGGCACTCAATCCCCCCACGATCCCGGTTCAGGCCAACCGCCGCCTACCCACCCCGCAGCAACTGTACCCCCCAGTCCCGCTCAAACAGATAGAGCAGCAGCCGCGCCGCTTCGCCGCGTTCGCCGGTCAGCCCGCCATCGCGTTCAACCAGCAACCGCGCATCATCGTGGGCCAGGGGCAACAACCGTTGCAGCTGGTCAAGCTGCGCCACCTTGAACGGCGTATCGCCCGATTGGCGGGTACCGAGCAGTTCGCCCCCGCCGCGCAGTCGCAGGTCTTCCTCGGCCAGGCGGAACCCGTCCTGGGTCTCGCGCATCAAGGCCAGTCGTTCGCGCGCGGTTTCGGACAGGGCGGTGCCGCGCAGCAGCAGGCAGGTGCTCTTGCCCGATCCGCGCCCGACCCGTCCGCGCAGCTGGTGGAGCTGGGCGAGGCCAAAGCGTTCGGCCTGTTCGATCACCATCAGGGTGGCATTGGGCACGTCCACCCCCACCTCGATCACCGTGGTTGCGACCAGCACCGCCGCCTCCCCGCGGGCAAAGCGCTCCATCGCTGCGTCCTTGACCTCAGGCCGCAATTGGCCGTGGACCAGCACGATCTTGTCACCAAAGCGCTCCCGCAGTTCCGCAAAGCGGGCTTCGGCGGCGGCGATGTCCTCCGTTTCGAGCTCACGGACCATCGGGCAGACCCAATAGGCCTGCTGTCCGGTCTCGATATGCCGCGCAATCGCGCCGACCACATCGCCCATCCGCTCCACCGCGACCACACGCGTGTCGATCGGCTGGCGGCCGGGCGGCATCTCGTCGAGCTTGCTGACGTCCATTTCGCCGTACTGCGCCAGTGTCAGCGTGCGCGGAATCGGGGTGGCCGTCATCGCCAGACAGTGCGGGGTGCGGCGGCCCTTCTGGGTCAGCAGCAACCGCTGGCCGACGCCAAACCTGTGCTGTTCATCAATCACCACCAGTGCGAGGTTTTTGTAAGTCACGCTGTCCTGAAAGATCGCGTGGGTGCCGATCACCATGTCGATGCTGCCATCGAGCAGCCCCATCAGGATCGCCTCACGCGGGCGGCCCTTGTCACGCCCGGTCAGCAGCGCGATTTCGACGCCGGTTCCCGCCGCCATCCGCTTGAGCGTTTCGTAATGCTGGCGCGCCAGGATTTCGGTCGGCGCGAGCAAGGCGGCCTGCGCCCCGGCCTCCACCGCGATCAGCATGGCTTCCAGCGCCACCACCGTCTTGCCCGAACCGACATCGCCCTGCAGCAGCCGCAGCATCGGCGCGGTCTGGGCCAGGTCGCCCTCGATCTCGGCAATCGAGCGCTGCTGCGCGCCGGTCAGCGGGAACGGCAGTTGCAGGCGGCTGCGACGCGAGCCATCGCCCGTTAGCGGCGTGCCCACCCGCGCGCGGTTCGATTGTTTGACCAGCAACAGCGCCAGACTGTTGGCGAGCAATTCGTCATAGGCCAGCCGGTCGCGCGCCGGGGCGTGCTCTCCCTTGTGCGCAAGCGACAGCGCATCGCGCCAGGCCGGCCAATGCATCTTGTCGAGCAGGCCGGGCTCGATCCATTCGGGCAGCGGCTCGACATGTTCGAGCGCTTGCTGGACCAAAGCGGCGATCCGCCCCTGGGTCAGCCCTTCGGACAGCGGATAGATCGGCTCCACCAGTTGCCCCAGCGCCGAACTGCTGCCTTCGGATACGTGATCCGGATGAACGATCTGGAGCATCTGCCCATACTGATCGAGCCGCCCCGCCACCCAGCGCAATTCGCCCACCGGCAGCTGCTTCTTCGCGGAATAGGAGGCGCGCCCGAAATAGCTGAGCGCACAGATGTTGCCCACCGCATCGGCCGCCAGCACCCGGAACGGTCCGCGTCCGGACGAACTGCGGTGCTCCATCGGGGTCAGCGCAACCACGATGTTCTCGCCCACGCTTCCTTCGTCCAGATTGGCCACGGCGCGGCGCTGCACGAAACGATCGGGCAAGTGATAGGCAAAGTCCTTGACCCGCGTCAGCCCCAGCTTCTCCAGCGGCCGCGCGAGGCCGCTGCCCACGCCCTTGAGGCTATCGGCGGTGGCAAACAGGGGATTGAGCCGGTCGGGGCGCATTTGCGACCTATTGCAAATTCAGTTCGTCATTGCGAGCGTAGCGTGCCGGGGGAATTGAACCCGGGCGGCGAATATCCTACCGCCGCCCCATGGACCATACCAACCGCCTCCGCCGCCTGAAGTTCCGCGCCTGGCACCGCGGCACGCGTGAGGCGGACTATATGATCGGCTGCTTCTTTGACCGGTTTCACGCCGCGTGGGGCGAGGCGGACATCGACTGGTTCGAACGCCTGCTTGACGAGGAAGACGCCGACATCATGGGCTGGGCGCTGGGCACGCTGGACGTGCCAGAGGAATACCGCGGCGCGCTGATGGATGCATTCCGCAAGCTCGATTACGTCGAAATCCCGCGCTGACAGCGGCGCGAAGAACGGCTAAGCCCCGCTTCCTTCCCTGACCCCGCTTGCCTTGCGATTCGGCACGCGGGGCAATTGCTGTTGCGTGGACCATGCCTGACCTGTCGAGAATCCTGAATGCCAAGGCCCCGCTGACCCTCACCTCGATCGCGCGCGGGGCGCAGCCGCTGGTGCTGGCGGATCTGGCGCGGGCGGCGCGCGGGCGGGTGGTGTTCATCGCGCCAGATGATGCGGCGATGCAGGGTATTGCAGACAGCGCAGCCTTCTTCGCACCGGAACTGGAAGTGCTGACTTTCCCCGCCTGGGATTGCCTGCCCTATGACCGCGCCAGCCCGGCCCTGTCGGTCAGCGCGCGCCGGCTGTCGGCGCTGTACCGGCTGCAGGCCAAGCCGGCCGGGCCGCAATTGCTGGTCACCACGATCAACGCCGTGCTGCAGCGGGTGCAAAGCCAGTTCCGGATCCGCGAAAGCGTCCGCCTGCTGAAGCCCGGCATGTCGATAGGCCGGGAAACACTGATCGGCCTGCTGCAGCGCCAAGGCTATTCGCGTGCCGATACGGTGGCCGATGCGGGCGAATATGCGGTGCGCGGATCGCTGTTCGATATTTATCCGTCGGGGCTGGAAAGCGGCCTGCGGCTCGACTTCTTTGGCGACGAGCTGGAAACGCTGCGGCTGTTCGATCCCAACACCCAGCGTTCGACTGGCGCGATTGAGCAGCATCTGCTGCTCCCGGCGAGCGAGGCCTTGCTCGACGAGGAATCGATCAAGCGCTTTCGTGGGCATTACCGCGAGAAATTCGGTGCCAATGCCACCGGCGATCCGCTGTACCAGGCGGTCAGCGACGGGCGGCGGCTGTCGGGCATGGAGCACTGGCTGCCCTTGTTCGAAGACAGGATGGCGACCCTGTTCGACCACCTGAGCGCGGGCGACCTGTTGCTGATCGACAGCGCGGCGCTGGGCGCGGCGGATGAGCGGCTGGGCGACATTGCCGACTATTACGCCGCGCGCACCGATACGTCGGGCAAGGCGGCGGGATCGTACCGTCCACTGGAACCCGCCGCGCTCTACCTTTCGCGCGGGGAGCTTGACGCCGCGCTGCAGCAGCGCCCGATCCACAAGACCGATCTGTTCGCCCAGCCGGAAAGCGCCACCGTGCTGGACTTCGGCTTTTCCAGCGGCCGCGATTTCGCGCCGGAGCGGGCGCGCGGCGACAATGTCTATGAAGCCGCCGCACAATACTTGACCGGGCAGGCCAAGCGCGGGCGCAAGGTGCTGATCGCGGCCTACAGCCAGGGCAGCCGCGCCCGCATCGCCGCGATCCTGGGTGAAGCCGCGCGGCCCGAACCGGTGCTGGCGGACACTTGGCAGGAAGCACAGGGCCTTGCCGCAAAGGGCGCGCCGGTGGCGCTGGTCCTGCCGCTCGAAACCGGGTTCAGCACCGCCGATCTGGAACTGGTGACCGAACAGGACATGCTGGGCGACCGGCTGGTCCGCCGCAAGAAACGCCGCAAGGGCGCCGATGCCTTCCTGGCCGAACTCAGCGCGCTGACCCCGGGTGATCTGGTGGTCCATATGGAGCACGGGATCGGCCGCTATGGCGGCTTGCAATCAATCCCGGTCGGCGACAGTCCGCACGACTGCGTGATGCTGGAGTATGTCGGCGGCGACAAGCTGTACGTGCCGGTTGAGAACATCGACGTCCTCTCGCGCTATGGCTCTGACGCGGAATTCGTCGCGCTGGATCGGCTGGGCGGCGAAGGCTGGCAAAAGCGCAAGAGCCGCCTGAAAGAGCGCATCCGCGAAATCGCGCACGAATTGCTGCGCACTGCCGCCTTGCGCGCGCTGCGGCAGGCCCCGGTGCTCCAGCCCGAACCGTCGAGCTTCGACCAGTTTGTCGAGCGGTTCCCGTGGCAGGAAACCGACGATCAGGAAGCTGCGATCGAGGACGTGCTGAACGATCTGGCCGAGGGCAGGCCGATGGACCGGCTGGTCTGCGGCGATGTCGGCTTCGGTAAGACCGAAGTTGCGCTGCGCGCTGCCTTTGTCGCGGCGATGGCCGGGCAGCAAGTGGCGGTGATTGCGCCAACCACTTTGCTCGCGCGCCAGCACTTCACCAATTTCACCGAACGGTTTGGCAGCTTTCCGCTGAAAGTCGGGCGGCTCAGCCGGCTGGTCGGGGACAAGGAAGCCAAGCTGACCAAGGCCGGGCTGGCCGACGGCACGGTTGACGTGGTGGTGGGCACCCATGCGTTGCTGTCCAAGGGGCTGCAGTTCAAACGGCTCGGCCTTGTGGTGGTGGACGAGGAACAGCGGTTCGGCGTGAACCACAAGGAAGCGCTCAAGCAGCTGCGCCACAACGTCCACATGCTGACCCTTACCGCCACTCCGATCCCGCGCACCCTGCAGATGGCGATGTCGGGCCTGCGTGAACTCAGTACGATCCAGACCCCGCCGGTCGACCGGCTGGCGGTGCGGACCTATGTGATGGAATGGGACGAGATGGTGATGCGCGAGGCCTTGCTGCGCGAACACCATCGCGGCGGGCAGAGCTTCATCGTCGTCCCCCGGATCGCCGACATGGCCGAGGTGGAGGACTGGCTGCACAAGACCGTTCCCGAAGTGCGCTATATCTCCGCCCACGGCCAGATGGGCGCGGGCGAAGTGGAAGAGCGGATGAGCGCCTTCTACGAAAAGAAGTACGAGGTGCTGGTCAGCACCACCATCGTCGAAAGCGGGCTGGACATCCCCAGCGCCAATACGATCATCATCCACCGCGCCGACCGGTTCGGTCTGGCCCAGCTGTATCAGCTGCGCGGGCGGGTCGGCCGGGCCAAACTGCGCGCCTATGCCTATCTGACCACACCTGCGGACACCCAGCTTTCGGAAGTTGCGGAAAAGCGGCTGAAAGTGCTGGGCGATCTCGATTCGCTGGGGGCGGGCTTCCAGCTCGCCAGCCACGATCTCGACATTCGCGGCGCGGGCAACCTGCTGGGGGACGAGCAGAGCGGCCATATCCGCGAGGTCGGGTTCGAACTCTACCAGTCGATGCTAGAAGACGCGATCCTAGCCGCCAAGGCGGGCGATATGGGGATTGCGAAGGAGCGGCACGCGCTGAGCCCGCAGATCACCGTCGATGCGCCGATCATGATCCCGGAAGATTACGTGCCGGACCTCGCCGTGCGGATGGCGCTATACCGCCGGCTCAACGATGCGGAAGATACGGCGGAGGTCGAAAGCCTCTCCGCCGAAATGATCGACCGGTTCGGCCCACTGCCCCAGCCCACGGCCAACCTGATCAAGCTGATCCAGATCAAGCGCCAGGCAATCGAGGCGAACATCGCCAAGATCGATGTCGGGGCCAAGGGCACGCTGGTATCGTTCCATCAGGACCAATTCCCCGACCCCGCCGGGCTGATCGCCTATGCCGACCGGCTGGCCGGCACAATCAAGCTGCGCCCCGACAGCAAGATCGTGGTCGTGCGCAGCTGGGCCAACCCCGAAGCGCGGCTCAACGGTCTGTTCCAGCTGACCAAGGGCTTGAGCGCGATTGCGCGCAAAGCGCGTTAACCTCGCGCCAAGGCTCCGAACTCGTCCGCGCTCATCGGCTGGGCGCGCAGGAAGCCCTGGTAGAAGGCGCAGCCCTCGCCAGCGGCGAGCACACGCTGGGCTTCGGTTTCAACCCCCTCGGCAATGACTTTCAGATCCAGCGCTCCGGCCATGGCGATAATCGCGCGCAGCACGGCCAGATCGCGGGCATCGCCAACCACGCCGTCGATCATCGAACGATCGAGCTTGAGGTAATGCAGCGGCAGCAGCTTCAGATAGCGGAAGTTGCAGAACCCCGCGCCAAAATCGTCGAGCGCGATCCGCATCCCTTGCCCGGCCAGCTCACCCAGTGCCCGCGCGGCATGGCTGACATCGGCCAGCAGGACCTGTTCGGTCACTTCCAGCGTCAGCCGCCAGGCCGGGAAACCGCTGGACTGCACCAGTGCGGCGAATTCGGCAGCGAAGTTTTCGGCGAGCAGATCGTTCGGCGTGACGTTGAGCGAAAGCCGCAGGTCCATCGGCCAGACGCGCGCGCCCTCCAGAGCGCGGCGCTGGATCTCGCGGCTGAGCTGGGCGACGTGGTCTGCCCGTTCGGCAATCGCGAACAGCGCGCCTGCACCGATCCGGCCAAGCTGGGGGTGATCCCACCGCGCCAGCGCCTCGGCCCCGCTCAGCCGGTCATCGAGGCAGGAGAATTGCGGCTGATACAGCACCTCGATCTCGCCCCGGTCGAGCGCCTGGAGCAGGTCTGCCTCAAGCTGCGCGGCGCGGCGACCCGCGCGGGTGGCTTCGCCATCGCCCCACAGCAGGCGGCGGCCGGGCTGGACCATCACCCGGTCCAGCGCATGGGCCAGCCGGTCGAGCAGCGAATCCGCACCCTCGCCGCTCAGGCCACGCAGCAGGGCCGCGCGCGGGCTGGGGCGGACCGTACCGCCGCTGGTCGCGATCGGCCGGGCCAGCCGGTCGAGCAGTTCGGCGGCGAACAGCTGCCAGCGTTCGCGGCTGCACGGATCGGCGCTGAGCAGCAGGAACTGCCCGCCCCCGCCGCGTGCCGCCAGCCAGGGACCGTCGAGTTCATCGGCGGCGAAATGCTTGATCCGGCTCGCCAGTTCGGCCAGCGCAGCGTCGCCGCTGGCAGTGCCATAGGCCAGGTTGACCGCATCGAACCGACGCAAGCCCACCAACAGAGCCTGAACCTGCTCGCCCCGCGCCAGCCATTCGCCCAACCGTGCCCGCGCCGCTTCCGCGCCGGGCAGCCCGGTCACGGCGTCGCGGCCGGGGTCAAGCTCGTCAGGATGCGGCGCAGTCATATCAGCCTCTTAGCACAAGGTTCCTGCCAAAGTGTTCCCGTTCCGCTCCCGCGCATTGCCAAAGCGGACAGCGGGCCATATGCAAGCGCCATGGCCCAGCCACTGCGACTTGCCCTGTTGCCGTCAGACACTCCGCGCGCGCAGGAAGCAGCGGCCATGTTGGAGGAAAGCGGCATGTTCGTGCCGCTGGAAGATGCCGATGTCGCGGTGGTGCTGGGCGGCGATGGGCATATGCTCCACGTGCTCCATTCGATGCTCGACAGTGGGCGGGTCATCCCTGCTTACGGCATCAATTTCGGCACGCTGGGGTTTGTGATGAACCGGCCCAAAAGCAGCCGGTCGCTGCATGAACGGATTGCCCGAGCCAAGCCGCTGGCGGTCACTCCGCTGGAAATGATCGCCACCACCGGCAGCGGCAAGCAGGAAAGCTTCTGCGCGATCAACGAAGTGTCCTTGCTGCGTGAAACCCGCCAGACCGCGCGGATCGAGGTTTCGGTCAATGGCAAGATCCGGCTGCGTGAATTGACCTGCGACGGTATTCTGGTGGCCACTCCGGCCGGATCCACGGCCTACAACTATTCTGCCAGCGGCCCGATTCTGCCGCTGGGATCGAACATGCTCGCCCTCACCCCGATCAGCCCGTTCCGTCCGCGGCGCTGGCGCGGGGCGATCATCCCCGATCACTACGAGATCGAATTCCGCGTGCTCGATCCGGTCAAACGCCCGGTCGCCGCCGTCGCCGATCAGAAGGAACTGCGCGATATTCTGGCGGTCAAGGTCAAGGTCGCGCGGCAACAGCAGCTGACCTTGCTGTTCGATCCCGGCAAAACCCTGGAAGACCGCATTTTCGCCGAGCAGTTTGAGTTCTGATCGATTTTGCCACTTCACCCGCTTGCCAAACGCCGCGCTGGTGCTATAGGCGCACCCCTGCCCGCAGGCGGGGGAGCATTCCCCGATAGCTCAGCGGTAGAGTAGGTGACTGTTAATCACTTGGTCGTAGGTTCGAATCCTACTCGGGGAGCCATCCCCGCCCGGGCATTGCAAAGCCCCGCCCTCACCGGCGGGGCTTTTGCTTTTTAGCCAATCAGCAACCGGCTTCCGGCCCAGATCGTCAGCGCCGCGGTCAGCCAGCGGATCACCCGTTCCGGCAACAGGCGCAGCGCCAGCAGGCTGCCCAGCTGGCCGCCCAGCACCACCGCGATCAGCAGCGGCAAGGCGCCCGACAGCGCCTCGGCAAAGCGTTCGGGGCCGTTTTTGGCCAGTTGCCCGGCGATTCCCGCCAGTGAATTGATCAGGATGAACAGGCTGGTCGTTGCCGCGATCCGGCGGGCGCTGTCCCAGCGGGTCAGGTGCAGGATCGGGGCGAGGAAGATGCCCCCACCGATCCCGACCAGCCCGGCCAGATAACCCAGCGGCGCGGCGGCCAGCCCCATATAGCGTGCGGCGGGCGCAGGTGCGGCGTCCCGCTCTGGCGCGCGTGGCAGGAACAGCGCCAGTCCGGCCGCGATCAGGCTGAGGCCCAGCACGATCATGAACGTCGCCTGCTTGATCGGGGTCAGCCCGCCCAGAAATGCGAGCGGTGCGGCCACCAGCGACAGCAGCAGCGCCCGCCGCCACGGCAGCGTCCCCGCACGGGCAAAGCGCACCGTGCTGCCGCTTACCACCACCACGTTGCAGGCCAGGCTGACGATCGGCAGCAACCGATAGTCAAACCCCGTCAGGCTCAGCAGCGCGTTATAGGTCGATCCTCCGCCGAACCCGACCGAAGCATAGAGCAGCGCAGTGGCGAAGAATCCGGCGGGGAGCCAGATCATCGCAGCTTACCCCACCGCGCCGTGGCAGTGCTTGTACTTCTCGCCCGAACCGCACGGGCAAGGCGCATTGCGCGACAAGCCAAGGTGGGCATAGGGATCGCCGCCCGCAGCCATGGCCGCACCGGTGCCCAGCG
Source organism: uncultured Novosphingobium sp. (assembly GCA_964550775.1). Classification (GTDB taxonomy): domain Bacteria; phylum Pseudomonadota; class Alphaproteobacteria; order Sphingomonadales; family Sphingomonadaceae; genus Novosphingobium. Next base: position 13,571 of record CAZKAX010000070.1, read on the forward strand.
CGCCCATCATCGCATCGGCCCCGGCCATGCGCTGCCCGCCCGCGTCGTTTTCCCCGGTGAAAGGGTCGATGTGGGTGGTCAGGAAGTCCGGCAGGTCCGGCAGCTGGACCGGATCGGGCATGCGCAGTTCGCTGTTGCACAGGATCCGCGTCACGTCCTCGCGGATGGCTTCGAGCATGCGTTCGAACAGGCCGAAAGCTTCCTGCTTGTATTCGTTGATCGGGGTCTTCTGGGCATAGGCGCGCAGGAACACCACCTGGCGCAGCGCGTCGAGCGTGGCGAGATGTTCCTTCCAGTAATGGTCAAGCCGTTCCAGCAGCACCTGCTTTTCAACCTGCCGCCAGATCGCGTGATCCTCGCCCACTTTTTCGGCCATCTTGGCATCGGCCAGATCGGCCATGCGCTGTTCGATGTCTTCGGGTTCGATCCCGTCGCCTTCCATCCACTGTTCGATCGGCGCATCGATCCCGGCCACTTCGGCGATCCGCGCCTTGAGCGCGGCAACGTCCCACTGTTCGGGATAGGAACCCGGGGGGCAGGCATCCCCGACAATCGCGTTGATCGTGTCGTGGCGCATGTCCAGCACCACATCGTCCAACGCATCGGCATCCATGATTTCCTCGCGCTGGGCATAGATCACCTTGCGCTGGTCATTCATCACGTCGTCGTATTCGACCACTTGCTTGCGCACGTCGTAATTGCGCGCCTCTACCTTTTTCTGCGCGGTCTCGATCGCCTTGGACAGCCACTTGGACCCGATCGCTTCGCCATCGGCCAGGTTGCTGTTCATCATCCGGCTGAACAGGGTGTCGGGCCCGAAAATGCGCAGCAGATCGTCTTCGAGGCAGAGGTAGAACTTCGACAGACCCGGATCGCCCTGACGGCCCGAACGGCCGCGCAGCTGATTATCGATGCGGCGGCTTTCGTGGCGTTCGGTGCCGATCACGCAAAGCCCGCCCGCGTCCAGCACACGGGCCTTTTCGGCGGCGACCTCATCCTTGATCTTCTGGATCGCGGTGTCTCGCGCCGCGCCTTCCGGCACGTCCTTCAGTTCATCCTCGATGCGGAATTCCACGTTGCCGCCCAGCTGGATGTCGGTGCCGCGCCCGGCCATGTTGGTGGCGATGGTCACCGCGCCCATCCGCCCGGCCTGGGCAACGATGTGGGCTTCCATTTCGTGGAAACGGGCGTTGAGCACCGCGTGCTTTACCCCTTCCTGCTTGAGATAGTCCGACAGCAGTTCCGACTTTTCGATCGAAACCGTGCCAACCAGCACCGGCTGGCCAGACTGGCTCTTTTCCGCGATCAGCTTGGCAATCGCCTGGAACTTGTCAGTGGTGTTCTTGTAGAATTCGTCCTCTTCATCCACGCGCTGCACCGGCACGTTGGTGGGGATGGTGACGACGTTCATCTTGTAGATGTCATGGAATTCCGCCGCTTCGGTCGCGGCAGTGCCGGTCATCCCGCCCAGCTTGGGATACATCCGGAAATAGTTCTGGAACGTGATCGAGGCCATGGTCTGGTTCTCGGGCTCGATCTGCACGCCTTCCTTGGCTTCCACCGCCTGGTGCAGCCCATTGGACCAGCGCCGCCCGTCCATCATCCGGCCGGTGAATTCATCGATGATGACGATCTTGCCGTCCTTGACGATGTAATCGATGTCACGCTTGAACATGACGTTGGCCTTGAGGCTCTGGTCAAGGTGGTGGACCACCTGGGTGTTCTCGACATCGTAGAGGTTCGAACCGACCAGCAGCCCAGCCGTTTCCAGCTCGCGCTCGGCCCATTCCACCCCGTCTTCGGTCAGGGTGATGCTCTTGGTCTTTTCGTCCTTTTCATACAGGTCTTCGCTTAGCCGCTTCACGACGGCATCGACCGACATGTAGAGGTCGCTCTTGTCGTCGGTCGGCCCGGAAATGATCAGCGGGGTGCGCGCTTCGTCGATCAGGATCGAATCCACTTCGTCGATCAGCGCATAGTTGAACGGGCGGTGGACCATCTGCCCGCGTTCCTGCTTCATGTTGTCGCGCAGGTAATCGAACCCAAGTTCGTTGTTGGTGGCATAGGTAATGTCGGAATTATAGGCCTCGCGGCGTTCGTCTTCCGACAGGTTGGGCACGATCACGCCCACCGTCAGCCCCAGGAACTTGTAGATCTGCCCCATCCATTCGGCGTCGCGCCGGGCGAGGTAATCGTTGACCGTGACAACGTGGACGCCCTTGCCCTCGATCGCGTTGAGATAGACCGCCAGGGTCGCCACCAGGGTCTTACCTTCGCCGGTGCGCATTTCGGCAATGGCCCCACGGTGCAGCACGATCCCGCCGATCATCTGCACGTCAAAATGCCGCATCCCCAGCACGCGCTTGCTCGCTTCGCGCACGGTGGCGAACGCTTCAGGCATGATCTGGTCCAGTTCCTTGCCATCGTCCAGCTGGGCGCGGAACTTGGCGGTCTGGGCTTTCAGCTCATCGTCGGAAAGAGCTTCGATAGTGGGTTCGAGCGCATTGATCTGCTTGACGATCTTGTCGAGCGATTTGACGTAGCGATCATTGGACGAACCGAAAATGGCCTTGGCGATAGCGCCGAGCATGGGCAGATTCCTGATAGTGATTGGGATAATATGGCAAGAGCCCGCACCGGGGCGGCCCCGCGCAGGCTGGTCAGACTGGATCAGGCCGAAGCGCTATTCGAATGCGCGGTCGGGTCCGAACAGGACCGAAGGGATATAGACACGGACCCGCACCGGTTTGGCCCGAGCGGCTTCCTGTTCACGGCGTTCCTGGCGAACCACCGGGGCAGAAATCGACTGGGCAGGAACTGCGCTGCGCGCCGGGCTGCGCATTCCTTCGACCGCACCGATTTCGGTATCCGAAGCACCGCTCATCCGCGCCTGCGCAGGGGTAACCTGTGCAGCAAGGCCCGTCAGCAGGGCCAGCAGGGCAAGGAGGAAGCGGTTCATCGCGAAGCGATATAGTCCATCTGGCGCTGGGCGTCCAGTGCCCGCCCCCTGCCCTATACCCGGCATTCCTTGCCAATCGCTTGATCTTGCGGTGTAAGAGCGCGGGGACCACGCACAGGATGGGGGATTGCAGACATGACACAGGCCACCGCCACCGCGCCGGCGCATCCGCCGCGGCTGTTCCAGCTGGACGGCCTGCGCGGAATCGCGGCCTTCATGATCATGTTCTACCACCTCGACATCGTTTACCGGGTGCATGGGCATTTCGTGCGCGGGTATCTGTTCGTCGACATGTTCTTCCTGCTCAGCGGGTTCGTGCTGGCGGTTTCGACCGAGAAGAAGCTGAACGCGGGGATCGGCGCGTTTGAATTTACCCGCTCGCGGTTCGTGCGGCTCTGGCCGCTGGTGGCGGTGGGTGCGGGTGTGGCGGTGGTGCGGGCCTTTGCCATCGGCCTGGCCGATCCGCTGACGCTGCTGATCTGGCTTGCGCTTGATCTGGCGATGATCCCCAGCCTGACCGGAAGCGGGCCATTCTATCGGTTCAACGGGCCGCAGTGGACGCTGTTCTATGAATTGCTGGCCAATTTCCTCCACGCTCTGGTGCTGAAGCGGGTGCCGACGCGGGCCATGCTGGTGCTGGCCTTGGTGATGGGTGCCTGGCTGATCTACACGGTCCAGCGCCACGGTAGCGATACCATGGGGGTCGATGCCCCGACCTGGAAGACCTGGTGGATGGCGCTGCCACGGGTCGGCTTTTCATACGTTCTGGGGGTGTGGTTCGGGCGCAAGTACAAGGACGGGATGCGCAGTCCCGGGCTGCCGTGGTGGCTGGCGACAGTCCTGCCGGTGCTGACCATCGTGCTGGTCCCGGTCCTGCCGCTGAGCCGTGTGAATGGCGATCTGGTCTTCGTGATGCTGTTCCTGCCCGCGATCATGTGGGTGGTAGCGATGAGCCAGCCGCCGCAAGCGCTGAAGGCGCCGATGGAATGGCTCGGCAACTTCTCGCTGCCGCTCTACTGCGTCCACCTGACTGTGCTGGTCTGGATGTCCGAACTGCTGGGCCGCGATGCCTGGGTGCGGTTTGCCGCGGTGGCGGCAGCGATGGTGCTGGCCTGGGTCTTCTCCAGACTGATCTCGTTCAAGAGCAAGCCGACCGAGGTCAAGGCGCAGCCCGCAGGCTGAGCGCCCTCCCCCAAATACCAAACGCCGCGCCTGTCCTGGGACAAGCGCGGCGCGAGGAATTCGGCGGGCGGCGAGGCGTAGACCGGCCCGCTGCTGGAAGCGCGTCTTAGTTGACGGCGTCCTTCAGGCCCTTGCCGGCCTTGAACTTCGGCTGAGCCGAAGCCTTGATCTTCAT
>CAZKAX010000071.1:0-9032 GCA_964550775.1 uncultured Novosphingobium sp.
GCAGCGCGCGTTCCAGAACATCTATGACACGATGGACAACATCGACACCTTCAAGCTGAAGGCGCTGGACAGCATGAAGCAGACGGTGACCACGCTGACCGCCGAAGTCGAAAAGTCCAAGGGCTATATCGCCCGGGCCGAAGGCGCATCGCAGGCCGCCAATGCCGCCGATTCCCCCTCGATGCTGAGCCTTGAAGGCTGATGGCAGGCGAAGCGCGTCAATCTGACCTGATCCTGCAGCAGGCCCGCCAATCGCTGGTCAGCCAGCAGGCCGGCGGGCGCCGTGCTGGTTCGATCGGACGCCGTTCGGCTGCGCTCAAGCGCGAGCACACGATGCGCAAGGCGCTGCGTGCGGTCATGGCGCTGGGGGCGATCATTTTCGCCGCGATGGTCGCCGGGCTGATCCTGGACGGGATCGGCTGGACCGGGGTGATCATGACCATGCTGGCCATGGTTGTCGCGCTGGGGGTCTTTTCCAATTACCCCAAGTTGAAAGTGCCGACGCTGGATTCGCTGGCACAGGGCGATACCAAGACGCTGGTCGGGCGGACAGAAATGTGGCTGGAACGCCAGCGCCCTGCCCTGCCCGCCCCGGCGGTGCAGCTGGTCGATCAGATCGGCCTGCAACTCGATGCCCTGGGTCAGCAGCTTGACGGACTGGACGAAGCGGCCCCCGCCGCGCGCGAAGTGCGCAAGCTGGTGGGGGAACATCTGCCCGGTCTGGTTTCCAGCTATACCTCGATCCCGCGCCACTTGCGCGGCGAGGCCAGCGGCGGTGCCAGCCCGGACCAGCACCTGACCGAAAGTCTGGGCAAGATCAGCGGCGAGATTGACAGCGTCACCCGCCAGCTGGCCAGCGGCGCGATCGACAATCTGGCGATCCAGACCCGCTATCTCGATTACAAATACGGTAACGCTCTGGAAGAGCAGACCAGGGTGCCCGAATGAGAATGGCCTTCCCGCACAGTCTGGGCCGCGACGAAGCCCTGCGCCGGATCCGCGAGCATGAGGACGACATCGCCAATATTGCCCCCGGCATGGCCGAAGTGACCACCAGCTGGCCCAGTGCCGACCGGCTGGAACTGCAGATTGCCGCGATGGGCAAGGCGATCAAGGGCGCGGTCGAAGTGGCCGAAAACGAAGTGGTGTTCGATTTCGACCTGCCGCAATCGCTGTCGTTCGCATCGGGCATGATCAGATCGGCGCTGGAACCCAAGGCGCGCAAGCTGTTGAGCTGATCCCGGCGCTGTCCGCAAACGCCTGATTCCATGACGGCCCCAGACGATTTGGTGATTTTAATTACAGAATCGCTGTCGTCATTTTCCAATTCCGATCCGGGCGCTACCCCTATCCCGTGCTCAGTCGGCTTATCCCATGCCGGAAAACACTTGTGCCTGAAGCATGCGGCTTTCGGCATCGGAGAACTATTGTCCAGGTTCGGGCCGCGACTGTGCGTCGCACCGCCATGAACACTGGGAAAGCGGAGCCTGTTTTCATGAGCGACCCACAAACCAACCGCGCGATTGCCCTGGCCACTCAGGCGCTGGCGCAATCGATTCAGGCCGATCCGGCGGCGATCAGCTGTGTCGGGACCAGCAAGCGGCAATTGCCCAATCCGCCGCTTTCCCCCGGTGAGGTCAGCACCAACCCGGTCATCTGGGAATTCACCGTCGTGCTGGGCTATCGCCAGGTCCGCTATACCTACCGGGTAGCGCACGGCATGGCCAAGTTCGCCGGGCAAGAGGGGTAACGGCCATGCGCATCCTGATCAGCTACATCCACGGCTGGAGCCTGTCGGGCAATCCCTATGACCTGCCCAGCGTGCAGCGGCTGGTCGAAGCGACGCTGGCCCAGCAGGGCTATGATCCGGCGCAGATCCAGATCAGCTCGCAATCGGTCCACATGAAGGATACGCGCAACTATACCTTCATCCAGTGTTCCCACCAGCTGATGCAAACCGGCTGGATGCAGAACGGCGCCGGGTTCGACCGGCACTATGCCGTGTGCCATTCGATGGGCGGGCTGGTGGCGCGGACCATGATGGTGCTGGGCTATCGGTTTGACGGGGTGCTGACGATCAATTCGCCGCACCGCGGCACAGCCGGCTGGACCACCGGGGGCAGCATCATCGGTTCGGTTTTTGTCGGGCCCGGCGCGCAATCGATGATGAATATCAGCCAGGACCTGGGCTGGCTCAACGAAACCGACGGCGCACTGCGATCGCGGCTCTATTGTGTGGGCGTGCGGTGTTATGGCGTGGGGCCGGTCAACATCGGCCCGCCAATCCCGCATACCCACGATAACGACACGCTGATCGAAATGGCCAGCCAGCTTGGCGCCGGGCTGGGCGATGCAGTCCACCGGTATGAGATCATGGTCAATTACGGGCTGAACTTCGTGCCCCAGGCCTGCGCCGCCACTCCCGGCCACCCCCACAACTTCGTGGTCGATTTTGCAGCAGAGGGCGGCAACGGCATGGTCGGGTTTGACAACGGCCCGCTGCGTCAGGCGATTGCCGACTGCATCCGGCTGGGCTGAAGCGGCGGGGGTTACAGTTCCCGCTCAAGCTCCAGATAGCCCTTGGGAATCCGCAGCTGCCGCGCGGCGATGCGGGTTTCGGTCAGGAACAGCACCAGCCCCCACATCATCAGCCCCACCGCCAGCAGGAAGAACGCGGCGGCCAGCAGGGGCAGCCGCAGCCCGGCCATTTCCTCCAGAAACAGCACCGCCACCGTAGTGCCGATGGCCAGACCTGCCAGCACCAGCAGAAAGATCGCGCGGGTGATCAGGTGGATCCGCCGGGCAATCGCACGGATTTCGCGCACCACTTCGTCGTGCTCCTGCCCCTCGGTCGCCATATGGACATCCTGCAAGGCGCGCGAGCGATCGACCACGCGGCCAAGCCGGGTGGACAGCAGGTTCATGATATTGCCAATCGCCACCAGCATGAACACCGGGGCAAGCGCGAGCTGGATGGTTTGCGCGATCATGGCATTGGTCTATCCCAGTTGCGCCCCCATATGAAGCAGGACCTTGCCGTGCCCCGGTGCGGCGGGGGAACTTTCCGCTCTGGCCAAGGTTTACCCCCGCATGACCCGAATGATCCGCCCGCTCGTCCTCCTGGCCTCCACCGCCCTGCTGCTGGGCGGCTGCGCAGCGCTGGGCCCCAAGCACCCGATCGGCAACAGCGCCGTCCCCCAGCCCGCCCGCGCGGTCGATCTGGAACGCTACCTTGGCCGCTGGTACGAACTGGCCCGCTATGAGCAGGGCTTTCAAAAGGACTGCGAGGGCGTCAGCGCCGACTATGCCCGGCGCGATGACGGCCAGATTTCCGTGCTCAACGCCTGCCGCAAGCCCGATGGCAAGCTGAAGCAGGCCAAAGGCCGCGCCAAAGTGGTGGACAGTGCCACCAATGCCAAGCTGAAGGTCAGCTTCTTCGGCCCGTTCTATGGCGATTACTGGGTGCTGGACCATGCGGAGGATTACTCCTGGTCGATCGTCGGCGAACCCTCGGGCCGCTACCTGTGGCTGCTCTCGCGCGAGGCGAACCCCACTGCGGCCCAGCGCGACGCCCTGATCGCGCGGGCCGGTGCGCTGGGTTATGATACGTCCATGTTGCGGATCACCCAGCAGCCGTGACCAGCTGATCCTCCCCATTTGGCTTCGCAAAATGGGAAGGATCTTTGGGCCTTAGCGTCCTTCGCTCAGCAGCACGTCGACCACGCCCGGATCGGCCAGCGTGCTGGTATCGCCGAGGTTGCTGGTGTCCCCCTCGGCGATCTTGCGCAGGATGCGGCGCATGATCTTGCCGCTGCGGGTCTTGGGCAGCGCGGGGGCGAAGTGGATCACGTCCGGTGTGGCAATCGGGCCGATTTCGTGGCGGACCCATTGCACCAGTTCCTTGCGCATGGCGTCCGTGGGTTCCTCGCCCGCGTTCAATGTAACATAGGCGTAGATGCCCTGCCCCTTGATCTCGTGCGGCATGCCCACCACTGCCGCTTCGGCCACCTTGGCGTGGGCGACCAGCGCGCTTTCGACCTCTGCCGTGCCCATCCGGTGGCCCGATACGTTGATCACGTCATCGACGCGGCCGGTAATCCAGTAATAGCCGTCTTCATCGCGCCTGCAGCCATCGCCGGTGAAGTACTTGCCCGGATAGGTGGTGAAATAGGTCTGGAAAAAGCGTTCGTGATCGCCCCAGACGGTGCGCATCTGGCCGGGCCATGACTGCAGCAGGCACAGATTGCCCTCAGTCGCGCCCTGCAGCACTGCGCCTTCGGCATCGACGATCTGCGGGACCACGCCGAACATCGGCTTGCTCGCCGCGCCGGGTTTGAGCGCGTGGGCGCCGGGCAGCGGCGTGATCATCGCCCCGCCGGTTTCGGTCTGCCACCAGGTATCGACGATCGGGCAGCGTTGATCCCCGACCACACGCCAGTACCATTCCCACGCCTCTGGATTGATCGGTTCACCGACCGAGCCGAGCAGGCGGAGCGACTTGCGGCTGGTCGCCTTCACCCAGTCATCGCCCTCACGCATCAGCGCACGCAGCGCCGTGGGCGCGCCATAGAAGATCTCGACATTGTGGCGGTCGACAATTTCCCAGAACCGGCTGTGGGTGGGATAGTTGGGCACCCCTTCGAACATCACCGTGGTCGCCCCGTTGGCGAGCGGGCCATAGACCACATAGGAGTGCCCCGTGACCCAGCCCACATCCGCCGCGCACCAATAGATCTCGCCGGGGCGGTAATCGAACACATACTGGTGGGTCATCGCCGCCCAGGTCAGATAGCCGCCGGTGGTGTGCAGCACGCCCTTGGGCTTGCCGGTGGAGCCGGAGGTGTAGAGAATGAACAACGGGTCTTCGGCGCCCATTTCCTCATAAGCGCAATCGGGCGAAACGCTGTCGCGCAGATCATGCCACCAGTGGTCGCGGCCATCAGCCATGGTCACCGCGTTGGAAACGTGGCGCACCGTCAGCACGGCTTTGACCGAAGGGCAATGGGTCAGCGCATCATCGACATTGGCCTTCAGCGGCACCTGCTTGCCCCCGCGCATCCCGGCGTCGGCGGTGATCACCACATTGCTGTCACAGTCCTGGATCCGCCCCGCGAGCGCTTCGGGGCTGAACCCGCCGAACACGATCGAATGGATCGCCCCGATCCGCGCGCAGGCGAGCATCGCCACGGCGGCTTCGGGGATCATCGGCAGATAGATGGTAACCCGGTCACCTTTCTTGGCGCCCAGCTGCTTCAGCGCATTGGCCATGCGGCAGACATCGGCGTGGAGCTGGCGATAGGTCAGGCGGCGCTGGTGCTCGCTGTCATCCCCTTCCCAGATGATCGCGACCTGATCGCCGCGCTCCGCCAGATGGCGATCGAGGCAATTGGCCGAGACATTGAGCGTGCCATCGGAAAACCATTCAATCCCGAAATCCGCCTCGTCAAACGAACAGTGGCCCAGCTTGCTCCACGGCTTGATCCAGTCGAGCCGCGCACTCTCCTCGCGCCAGAACGCCTCGGGGGTTTCCAGCGCGGCGCGGGTCTTTTCGGCATAGACTTCCGCATTGATCAGCGCGCGTGCGGCCCATTCGGAGGGGACAGGATGGGTGGTGGCCATGGGACTCTCCGGGAAGATTCGTGTTTGGGTGCAGTTAGGGAGCGGCGGCAGGGCGCGTCAATTCCAATCCTCCCCTGTTGGGGGAGGTGGCAGACGCGAAGCGGCTGACGGAGGGGGAACGCGGCACTGCTCATGCCCCTTCCGTCCCACTTGCGTCGGGCCACCTCCCCCAAGGGGGGAGGATTCAGCAAATCAGAAAAAGAACTTCTGCTGCCAGTAAAACGTCGCTGTCACCGGTTCCCCTGCCGCGTTGGTGGCGGGCTTGAAGCGCAGGCGGTCCATGGCGAGGCGGCAGGTTACGCCGTCCGTTTCCGGCAGCCCGCTCGATTTGTAGATCCGGCAGCCGGTCGCCCGGCCGGATGGGGCGACGGTCAGCGCGAGGATCACCGATTTGCCGATCCGCTGCTCACGCCCGCCGGGGGGAACGGGGAAATCCTTGGCATTGTTGATCTGGCCGGAAACGTGCTGAACCTTGCTAACTGCGCCGCCGCCCGAACCATTGCCGCTGCCGCCCGCGCCGGGGCCGTTGCCCGATCCGCCTGCCCCCGTGCCCGAACCCGCCGCCGCCGCGCCGCTGGTGTTGGCGCTGCCGGTGGAGGCGGCCTTGGGCGCGGGGGCCTTGGCCAGTTCGACTTTGGGCTTTTCCGCTTTCACTTCGCGCGCCACGGCTTTCTTGCCGGCATCGCCCGATGCGCCTGCCTTTTCGGGGGCCTTGGCAGGCGGCGGTGGCGGCGCGGTAATGGTGACGTTGAACGTGCTGAGCATCGTTTCCACCGCCTTGGCCGAGAAATCGGGCGCAAAAGCCCGGATCAGGCCGAGCACGACCACGACATGAAACAGCACTACAGCCACCGCCACCCCGGCCTTGGTGCGCGGCGAGCTGTCCAGATCGGCGGTGTTGTCTCCATCCTGCATCGCGTTACCCTCCGCGTGCATCTTGGCGCAGATTGTCACGGCTTGCCAGACCCTTGCCGCGCGCACGGCTGGGGGACTGGCCGTGCGCGGCGCTGTACCAGCGGGTAAAGGCGCTGAGCGAGGCATAGCCGGTCAGCTCTGCCACTTCTGTCAGGCTGAGGCGCGGATTGGCGAGGTGGCGCGCGGCCTGCTGGCGGCGGACCTGTTCAAGCAGCGCAGCGAACGGCTGGCCCGCCGCATCCAGCCGCCGCTGCAAGGTGCGCGGATGCAGCCCCAGCGCGCGCGCCGTGGCGGGCAGGCTGGCAACGCCTGCGGGCAATTGCAGCAGCAGCGCTTCTTCCACCTCCTGCCCGATCGAGCGCTGCGGATCCGCAATCATCGCTTCGGCCATGGACCGGGCATGTGCAGCCAGCGCCGGATCGGCGCGCGCGCTGGGCAGATCGAGCACCGCAGGATCCAGCACCAGCCCGACGAAATCACTGCCAAACCGCGCCGGTGCGCCGAACACGCGGCTATAGACCGGCATTTCTCCCACCGGCGGCGCACCGTGGGCAAAGCGCACCTCCTCTACCCGCCAATGCGGCCCCAGCAGCCACTGCCCGATCCCCGCGATGACCCCAAGGGCCAGTTCATCCGCCTGGCGCGAAACCAGCGGCGGATTGAGTGCAAAGCTTTCCCGCAGCACCGCCACCCCGCCGCGTTCCTCCAGTTGCAGCAGTAGGGTCGAATTGATCCGGTTGCGATAGCGCTGCATCACCCCCAGCGCTTCGCGCAGGTTGGGCTGGTGCGCGATCAGCAGGCTGACCAGGCCAAGATCGGCAATGGTCCGGCGCTGGGCCATGCGCAGCGCGAAGGTGGGGCACTGGGCCTTGCGCGCGCATTCTTCCAGCAAGTGGATGGTCGAACGCGCCGGAATCATCCGTTCGGGATCGGCAATCACTCTGGGTGAAAGCCCGGCCCGCCGCAGCAGCGCCAGCGGATCGAGCCGCAACGACGCGGCCACTTCGGAAAAGCCGATCAGGGTTGCGGCGCGGACCAGTTCCATGTCGTCAACTGTGGATGATTTGTCATCATCGGTCAAATCCTCACCAGCAAGACACCCTATCCCCGGTGGTGGGAAAAGGATGCCAACCATGGTCAAGACCGTTCGCTTTCACGCCGCTGGCGGCCCCGAGGTGTTGCAGGTAGAGGACCTGCCCGTTGGCCGCCCAGGCCCCGGCGAAGTGCGCATCCGCCACCACGCGGTCGGCTGCAATTTTGCCGATACCTATTTCCGGTCGGGCTATTACCCGGTCCAGCCGCCTTGCGGGATCGGCGTGGAAGGCGCGGGCGAAGTGCTGGAACTGGGCGAAGGCGTGACCTCTGTACAAGTCGGCGACCGGGTCAGCTATAACGGCGGGCCGCTGGGCGCCTATGCGCAGGAACGGGTGATGCCCGCCGCGCCGCTGTTCAAACTGCCGGATAACGTCAGCTATGAAACCGCCGCCGCATCGACCATGCGCGGCCTTTCGGCAACCTACTGGCTGCTGCGCACCGACCCCCGGCTGCGCCCGGGTGACACGATCCTGCTCCACGCGGCAGCCGGCGGCGTCGGGTTGCTGGCGGTGCAGCTGGCCAAGCTGATCGGCCTGCGGGTGATCGGCACGGTCAGCACCGAGGAAAAGGCCGCCAAGGCGCGGTCGCTCGGCTGCGACGAGATCATCTTCTACCGCCGCGAGGATGTCGCGGCGCGGGTCAGGGAACTGACCGGCGGCGAAGGCGTGCAGACCGTGTTCGACAGCGTTGGCGCGGACACCTTCGAAGGATCGCTGGGGTCGCTGCGGCGGCGCGGGGTGCTGGTTGGCTGCGGTACCGCATCGGGCCCCTTCCCGCCGATCGATGCGTTCCAGACCATGCTGCAGGGCTCGGTCTATTTCATCCGCCCGGCCTTCGCCGATTTCTATGCCGACCCGGCCGAGCGCGCCGAACTGGCGCAGTTCTGGTTCGATCACCTGTCCGCCGGGCGAGTCAAGGTAGAGATCGGCGCGCGCTATACGCTCGATCAGGCCAGCGCAGCGCACCGCGATCTGGAAGCCGGCAAGACCATCGGTTCAACCATTTTCACCCTGGAGGATTAACGCGATGAAAGTCGAACAACTCACCTGTGCGCTTGGCGCGCAGATCAGCGACATCTCGCTGGCCGAGGCCGGCACCAACGATGATCTGGCCGGCGAACTGAACGCACTGCTGCTGCGGCACAAAGTCCTGTTCTTTCGCGATCAAGACATCACCGACGCCCAGCATGCCGCTGTCGCGCGCCGCTTTGGCGATCTGGAGGACCACCCGCTGGCAAACAGTGCGGATGGTGAACCGGGGATCATCCACATCTGGAAGAGCCCGGAAAGCCCGCCCGAACGCTATGAAAACGCCTGGCATAACGATGCGACCTGGCGCGAAATTCCGCCGATGGGTGCGGTGCTGCGCTGCGTCGAGTGCCCGCCGGTGGGCGGCGACACGAT
>CAZKAX010000071.1:9042-17273 GCA_964550775.1 uncultured Novosphingobium sp.
GACACGATGTGGGCCAACATGGAACTGGCCTATGAGCGTCTGCCGGACCGCGTGAAGGAAGATATCGCCGATCTGCGCGCACGTCATTCGATGGAGGCCAGTTTCATGGCCGCCAAACCGATCGAAGAGCGACTGGCGATGAAGGAACGGTACCCAGATCCCGAACATCCGGTGATCCGCACCCATCCGGTGACCGGGGCAAAATCGCTGTTCGTCAACGGGTTCACCACCCATTTCACCAACTATCACACCGCTCACCGGGTTCGGTTCGGGCAGGACTTTACCGACGGTTCGGGCAGCCTGCTGCGCTACCTGACCAGTCAGGCGGCCATCCCCGAATACCAGGTGCGCTGGCGCTGGACACCGAACTCCGTGGCGATGTGGGATAACCGCTGCACCCAGCACTATGCGGTGATGGACTATCCCCCCTGCATCCGCCGGATGAACCGCGCGACGATCAAGGGCGATCGGCCGTTCTGATATGCCCGACCGCTTTGATCATGCCCATGTCCCGGTCAGCCGCGCCACGCTGCACTGCGTGACTGCGGGACCGGTGGATGGCCCACCGCTGCTGCTGCTGCACGGCTGGCCGCAGACCTGGTTCATGTGGCGCGATGTGATCCCGCCGCTGGCCGAAGCCGGATACCGCGTAATTGCCGCCGACCTGACGGGTCTGGGCGATTCCACCCGTCCAGCCGATGGCTATGACAAGATGACCATTGCCCGCGACATGGCCGAACTGATGGCGGCGCTGGGCCATGAAAGCTATGGCGTGGTGGCGCATGATTGGGGCGGCCCAGTCGCCTTCGCGCTGGCCGCGCAGTTTCCCGAGCGGGTCCGCGCCGTGGCCGTGTTCGATGCCCCGGTGCTTGGCGATGGCGGCCCGATCGAGCATCACAATCGCTGGCATTTTGGCTTTCACGCCCTGCCCGACCTGCCCGAAGCACTGACCGAAGGGCGCGAGGACATCTACCTGCGCTTCATGTTCCGCGCCGCCGGGGCTCGTCCCGATGCAATCGCCGAGGCAGCCCAGGCCGAATATGTCCGCGCCTATGCCCAGCCGGGCGCGATGACCGCCGGCTTCAACTATTACCGCGCCGTCCCGCAGGACATTGCCGACAACACCGCCTTTCGCGAAGCCGGGCGCAAGCTGGACATGCCGATCCTGGCCTATGGCGGCGATCCGGCCACCCGCGGGCGCGGCCTGACCGCGCTGGAAAGCTGGTCGCGCGTGGCCAGCCAGGTCAGCGGCGGCGTGGCCGAAAACTGCGGCCACTGGATTCCCGAAGAACGGCCCGATTTCGTCGCGGCCGAAGTGTTGCGGCACTTTGCCGCGGCAATGCCTGGCGGAGCCGCCTGATGCTGATCTGGACCGCCTGCACAGTCAACTGGCTCGGCGATGTGTGCAGTCTGCCCGCAATCGAACAACCCATAGGGGAGAACCTGACGTGACCAAGACCCCGATCAGCGACGCCGCACGTGCCGCTGGCGGCTGGAACCCGGCCTGGGACCAGGCCGCCGCCTTTGACGAGGAATGGATGGAGAAATTCCTCGACATGGGCACCCATGCTGCCCGCAAGGGGATTATCGATCCCAAGACCTACGAATTCCTGGCCATCGCGGTCGATGCCAGTTGCACCCACATGTATTCGCCGGGGGTCAAGCGGCACATTGCCAAGGCGCTCGATCTGGGCGCAACGCCCGAAGAGATCATGGCCGTGCTGCAACTGGTGGCCGTGCTGGGGATCCATTCGGTCGCGCTGGGCACGCCCCATCTGGTTGATGAAATGAAAGCGCGCGGAATGCCCGTGCCCGAATTGAAGCCCGAACTTAAGGAGGACTGAGCCATGCAATTCTTTGATGACAGCCTGCTGCCCGAAACCCAGGACCCGCTGGTGATCCAGGTCGCGCCCTATGCCCCCAGCTTTTTGCCGCGCGACAGTGATGACATTCCGGTCAGCTTTGCCGAGCAGGTCCAGAAAGCGGTCGATTGCTATAATGCCGGAGCCACCGTGCTGCACGTCCACGTGCGCGAACCCGATGGATCGGGGTCCAAGAACCTCGACCGGTTCAACGAAATGCTCGACCGCCTGCGCAGCGCGGTGCCGGGGATGATCCTCCAGGTTGGCGGATCGATCAGCTTTGCCCCCAAGGACGAAGGCCAGGCCGCTGAATGGCTGTCGGACGACACCCGCCACATGCTGGCCGAGCTCAACCCCCGGCCCGATCAGGTCACGCTGGCGGTCAACACCAACCAGATGAACGTGATGGAACTGATCACCGAGGACGACGCGCGCGGCACCTCGATGGGCGAAACCAACTATGCCGATGCCTATACCGAGATGTATTACGAGGCTGGGCCGAAGTTCATGAAGGAACACATGAAGCGGCTGACCGCGAGCGGAATCCAGACCCATTTCATGATCACTTGCGCGCGCGATCTGGAAACGGTTGAACGGCTGGTGCGCACCGGGCACTACATGGGGCCGCTGGTGTGCAACTGGGTGGCGATCGGCGGCGGGGCCGATGGCCCCAACCCGCGCAACCTGATGGAATTCGTCAACCGCCTGCCGCAGAACGCCGTGTTCACGGTGGAAGGGCTGATGCGCAATGTCTATCCGCTGTGCACGATGGGCATCGCGATGGGCTTTCACGTTCGGGTTGGCCAGGAAGACAACATGTGGGGCCGCAAGGGTGAACGGGCCACTTCGGTCCAGCAGATCGAAAAGATGGTGCGGATTTCAGAGGAACTCTACCGCCCGATCGCCACGGCCGACGAAGCGCGCCGGATCTACAAGATCGGCACGTTCTATAACAGCGTAGAGGAAACCCTGCGCGAGAACGGCTGGCTGCCCAACCGCAACAACAATTTCGGCGTGGCCAACGTGCGCAGCGCGCCGCTGGGTGCGCTGGTTTGACGGCAGTGGAGGGGAGAGTCTGCGTTGTCACGGGGGCAGCGCGCGGGCTCGGGCGGGCGATCGCCGCAGCGCTGAGCGCTGCTGGCGGTCGCCTTGCCATTTGTGATGTGCTGGAGGCGGAGCTTGAAGAAACCGCCGCCGCACTGCGCGCCAATGGCGTCGAGGTCTACGCGGCGCGCTGCGATGTTTCGGACAGTGCGTCGGTCGATGCGTTCTTCAGCGCGGTTCAGCAGCAGCTTGGCCCGGTTGAAGCGCTGGTCAACAATGCCGCGCTGGTCCCCGGCGGGCCGCAGGACGAAGCGCGCCGCAGCGCCCACTATGCCTATCTCACCACGCCTGAACCGCGCCGCAGCCTGGGTTTCACCAGCGCGATGAGCGATGCGGAGTGGCTGAAGTACTGGGGCGTCAACGTCCACGGGACGTTCTTCTGCACCCGCGCGGCGCTGCGCCAGATGGAGCCGCGTGGCTATGGCCGGATCGTCAACATCGCCTCGATTGCAGGGCTCTCCAGCCTCAGCGCGCATAGCCCGCACTACAGCGCCACCAAGGGCGCGGTGATCGCCTTCACCCGGGCAGTCGCGGCGGAAGTTGCCGGGGCGAACATCTTTGTCAACGCGATTGCCCCTGGCGGCGTCGCGACGCCCATGTTCGACGAATACCTTGCGCGGCTTGACGCGGACGCGCGGGGCCGCTTGTTTCAGATGATCCCCGCCGGACGGCTGGGCACAATGGAAGAATATGCGGGCCTGGCGGTCTATCTGGCGGGGGACAATCACTACCTTGCCGGGCAGGTCATCAGCCCCAACGGGGGAATGATCTAGGTGGCAGGCCCGGTAGCGATTTTCGACGAGCCTGGCCCAGAACGCACCAGTGCCTTCGGCTGGGCCGTGTTCGCGCTCAGCTTTGGCTTGCTGATGAGCGATCATATGGCCCGCCAGGTGCTCAACGCTGCCGGGCCGCAAATTCAGGCTGAATGGAGCCTCAACAATGCCGAACTGGCCTCGCTCGCCAGTGTGGTGGCGCTGGCGGTGGGCTTGCTGACTTTGCCGCTGTCCTACCTGGCTGACCGGTACGGCCGGGTCAAAAGCCTGGTCGCCATGGCCACATTGTGGAGCCTGGCGACCTTGGCCGGGGCCTGGGTGGAAAATTACCCGCAGATGCTGGCCGCGCGGGTGCTGGTCGGGGTGGGCGAGGCGGCCTATGGCAGCGTCGGGATCGCGGTGGTGCTGGCGGTGTTTCCGGTCCACCTGCGCGCGACTCTATCGTCATCGTTTCTGGCCGGATCGGTGGTCGGACAGATCCTGGGCGTGGCGGTGGGGGCACAAGTGGCCGCGGTCCATGGCTGGCGCACGGCCTTTGCCGTTATCGGCCTGTTCGGGCTGGTCCTGGCGCTGATCTATCCGCTGGTGGTGCGCGAAAGCCGCCTGGGCGTGCCGCCAAAACGCGAAGCGCTGGACTGGCGCGAGCTGGCCCGCCTGCTGGTGGGGCGGCCTGTGCTGTGGCTGACCTATTTCGCGGGCGGGATCCAGCTGTTCTGCACCGGCACGCTGGCGGTGTTCCTGCCGATCCTGCTGACCCGGCACTATGGCATGGCGCTGACCCAGGCCGGGCGGACCACCGCGCTGTTCCTGCTGGTCTGCGCGATCGGCATGGTCGGCTGCGGGATGCTGGTCGATCGCCTGTCGCGCCGCCGCCCGGCCATCACGCCCAAGCTTTCGATCGGCTTTTCGCTGAGTTCCGCCGCGCTGTTTGCCGGAGCCTTCCTGTCCCCGCCCGGCCCGCTGCAACTGGCGCTGATCGCCATGGCGCTGCTGGTGGTTGCGGGAATTACCGGGGTGACCGGATCGATGATCGCCAATTGCACGCCGCGATCGATCCACAGCACATCGATGGCAGTGCTGGCCCTGGCCTATAACCTGCTGGGGCTGGCCCCGGGGCCTTACGTCACCGGGCTGCTGGCCGACCGGTTCGAGCTACTCGACGCGCTGAAAGTGCTGCCGGTCCCGTGCCTGCTGTCCGCCCTGGCCATGGCCCTGGCCCGCGCGCCCTATGCCGCGGAAATGGCGGAAAAGATCAGGCCGCGCGCAGTCCCGTAACGCCCTTGGCCCCGCGATCCTGAGCGGACAGGCCATCGAACAGCGCATCGATGATCCGCGCCAGCTTGTCGATGCTGAGCTTGGGCATCACTTGCTCCATCGCGCCGATGTTGACGTAGCAGTTGACGATCTGGTTGATCAGGCTCAGCGCCTCGTCAATCGACAGTCCGGCAAAGTGCCCCTCGGCCATCGCCTCGCCAATGATCACCGAGAGGTAGTGATCGCCGAGGTCGACATAGGACCGGACCAGTTCGAAGTTCTCCTTGCCCAGCTCGACATAGGTCACGAAAGCGACCGGATCGCGTTCCCATTCCGCTTTCATCAGCGCAAAGCGGCGGGCGAAGAATTCGAACATCTTGCGTCGGGGGTTGAGCTCGCTGGCAACCACTTCTTCCATGATCGCCACCTTGGGCTGAAACCAGCGTTCTGCCACCGCCTCGACCAGCGCCTCCTTGCCTTCGAAATAGCGATAGAGGCTGGCGGGCGACATGTTGGCCCGCGCGGCCAGTTCGGTCACCGTCAGGTTGGTCGAACCGCGTTCCTCGATCAGTTCGATCGTCAGGTCGATCAACTGTTCCCGTCCCGCTTCAATGTCCGTCTGCGGACGCGCCATGACTGTTTCTCCCCAGGGCTGGCGTTGCGAAGCGCAAGATAAACATTCGCCGGAAAATTTCAAGAAACTGACTTATTCTTATAATACACGCACCTTGCCGAAACTGCCCAAACGGTTAGGAAGAAGCATGGCCATCACCCTTCGTCGCATCGCCCGATTCCTTCCCGCCCTGCTGCTCGCCCCGGCGTTGGCCTCTTGCGCCGGACAGGGCGCAGTGCGCTCCGCCGCCCCCGCTTCTGCCCCCATCTCCGCCAGCGGCCCGGTGACCGTGGGGATCGCCGCGCTCAACGATTTTCACGGCGCGCTGGAACCGCCCAAGACCTCGGCCCTGATTACCGATGGCAAGGGCGGCGTGGCGCAGATCCCGGCGGGCGGCGCGGCCTGGCTGGCCAGCGCGCTTGATAGCGTGCGGGCGCAATATCCCAACCACCTGACCGTGGCCGCGGGTGACCTGATCGGCGCGACGCAGCTGTCCTCTTCGCTGTTCCTTGATGAACCGGCGATCGGGGTGATGAACCGCGTGGGGCTGGAATTCAACGCGGTGGGCAACCACGAATTCGATCGCGGCCGCGACGAGCTGAAGCGCAAGCAGGACGGCGGCTGTCAGCGCCACACCGCGCTGACCCCGTGCCGCCTGGAAAAGTTCAAGGGCGCGAAATTCGGCTATCTCGCCGCCAACAGCATCGAACCCGATGGCAGCACCCTGTTCCCCGCCACCGCGATCCGCAGCTTTGGCAGCGGCAAGCGCAAGGTCAAGGTTGCGCTGATCGGGCTGACGCTGAAGGAAACCGGCGACCTGTCATCGCGTGACGGGCTGAAGGGAATTCATTTCGCGGACGAGGCCGATACGGTCAACGCGCTGATCCCGGAACTCAAGGCCAAGGGCGCCAGCGCGATCGTGCTGCTGATCCATCAGGGCGGCTATACCAAGGGCACACCGGACCCGAGCACCTGCCCGCAGCTGACCGGCGGGATCCTGCCGATCCTGGATCGGCTGGACAGCCGCGTGGACGTGGTGGTTTCGGGCCACACCCACTGGTCCTATGTCTGCGACTATGCGCAATACAACCCGGCCAAGCCGTTCCTGCTGACCAGCGCCGGGGTGATGGGCCAGCTGGTGACCGACATCACGCTGGAGATCGATCCCGCCACCCAGCGCGTGGTGGCCAAGCGCGCTCGTAACGTGATCGTGCAGAGCGAAGGCTATGCCACCCGGATCGGCCGGATCGAACCCAAGGACCTGGCCCCCCGCTTCACCCCGCGCGCCGATGTGGCGGCCTATGTCAGCAAATATGTCGATGCCTCGAAAGTCGAAATCCAGCGCCCGGCGGGCAGCCTGGCGGGCGAAGTGCGACGGCCGGGCGGGGATTCGTCGTGGAACGGCGGTTCCCTCGGCAACCTGATCGCCGATGCGCAATTGGCCGCAACCCGCACCGCCGGGGCACAGATCGCCTTCATGAACCCCTTCGGCATCCGCGCCCCCCACATGCTGAGCCCGGCGGCGGACGGCATGCTGACCTTTGGCCAGCTCTATCAGGTCCAGCCCTTTACCAACGGCTTGGTCACCCAATCGCTGACCGGGGCCGAACTGAAAGCCGTGCTGGAAGAAGGCCTTGACGATCACCAGCCCAAACAGCTGCTCTCTGCCTCAGCCGGGTTCAGCTGGACCTATGACCTGACCCGCCCGGCCGGCAGCCGGGTGGTGGCGATGATGCTGGACGGCAAACCGATCGACCCCGCCGCAACTTACCGCGTGACCACCAACAGCTTCCTCGCCAACGGCGGCGACAGCTTCTCGGGCCTCGCCCGCCAACGCGACGCCGCGATCGCGCCGATCACCGATCTGGAAGCGCTGGAAGCCTGGCTGAAAGCCACGCCCGCCCGCGCGGTTCCGGCCGAGGAACGGGCGGTGGAAGCGAAGGGGTAGGCCTGAAAGGCAATACCCCTCCGTCAGCCCTGCGGGCTGCCACCTCCCCATTTGCACTTCGTGAAAATGGGGAGGATCTCAGTGGCACAACCAGATCCTTCCCATTTTCACGAAGTGCAAATGGGGAGGGGGACCGCCCGCGTAGCGGGTGGTGGAGGGGTCATCCACGTAGGCAATACCGAACCATGCTCTCGGCGACCACCTCTGGCCCGGCCAGAACCTCTCGTGCGGCGATGCGCACCACCTCGATCCCTTCGCTACGTAGCCAGGCGTCGCGCCGTTCATCGCGTTCGGGGCGGTTCCCCATATCATGCGCGATGCCATCGATTTCGAAGGCCACCTTGGCTCTGGCACAGTAGAAATCGAGCACATAGGGGCCAAGCGGATGCTGGCTGCGGAAGTGGACTCCCTCGGGCGACCCCTTGAGCAGACGCCACAGCAGTGCTTCGGGAAGCGACAGGTTATCGCGCAGTTCGCGTGCCTTGTTGACGTCGCGTGGGATACGCCTGCGTGGCAATTGGGCCTCCGGTTGGTCTGGTTGTTGCTATCAGATGGGTTGCATTTTTGGGGAGGTCAAATGGAGTGGTTGTGCTGTGACGCATTACCCCTCCGTCTCGTCCTGCGGACGATCCACCTTGTATCTTGATTTTGGTGCATAGGAGCGTTTGCGGGAGGTT
>CAZKAX010000072.1:0-16950 GCA_964550775.1 uncultured Novosphingobium sp.
CCATGATCCGAAACAACCAACCGTGGGCCGCCTAAAGACGGTTGCTCCCCATTTGCACTACGTGAAAATGGGAAGGATCTGGTGGCAGCAAAGATCCTTCCCATTTTTGGCGAAGGCCACAAATGGGGAGGTGGCATTTGCGAAGCAAATGACGGAGGGGTTTTGTACGCTCGCGCCATTACCCCTCCGTCTCGCCTGCGGCGATCCCCCTCCCCATTTGTCCCTGCGGGGAAAATGGGAAGGATCGAGACATCATCCAAAACTTTCCTACACGCGGCGAATCTGCGATAAGCCAAGTCGCTCTTTGACATCGTCGATCCCCGGAATGTCACGACCCTTGCGCCAGACGCAGCGGGCGGACGCCAGGTGACACCTGGACCCGCCAAAAGCCTGCCGTAATCAGCTGAATTTGAACACTTTTTCGCGCCCGGCCGCGAAAAGCATTTCAAAATCGGGCAAGTGTCACTTTATTTCACGTAACTATCTGATCCAGAAAGGGAAACCACCCGGACAGGGTGTAACCTTGTTGTCCGCCTGTAACCGGGTGCTCAGCCGCGTTTCGGCGGCCAGGGCACAAATCCCGATGTCCGCGCCACATAGTCGGCATAGCCCGGCCGGGTCTTGGCCAGACCTTTTTCCAGCAAGGGTTTGCCCGACCATTTGGTCAGGGTGAACGTCAGGAACAGCGGCCCGATCACGCTGGCCAGCACCGGCCAGCCACCAGCCTCTGCCGCGACCAGCCAGATGCCCCACCAGACGCAGGCATCGCCGAAGTAATTGGGATGGCGGGTATAGCGCCACAGCCCGGTATCCAGCACTTTGCCCTTGCTGGCCGGATCGGCGCGGAAGGCCTTCAGTTGCGCGTCGCCCACGGCTTCAAACACCATGCCGGTCAGCCACAGCGCGGCCCCGGCCCAGCCGAGCGGGCCAAGCGCGGCGGGTGCTTCGCTGGTCAGAATGCCGACTTGCGCGGGCAGGCTGGTCAGGAACAGCAGCAGCGCCTGCGGGCCGAACACTTGCCTGAACGCCGCGCTGCCATAGCGGCCCTGTTCTTTCGCCTTGCCCAGCATCCGGGCATAGCGCGGATCCTCACCATGCGCGCGCCAGCGGGTGAACAGGTGCCAGCCGAGCCGCAGGCCCCAGACCGCGGTCATGCCCAGCAGCACAGTGGCGCGCTGGCCCGGCGCGGTCAGTTGCAGCCAGCTGGCCAGTGCCATGACCACCATGCCCGCGCCCCAGACCGCATCGATGAACGACACGTCGCCGATCCGCACCGCGACCCAGCACAGCAGCACCATCATCACCAGATCGACCGCCAGATTGATCAGCAGCGCTTCACCCATTGCCTTGCTCCTCCCGCGCCACGTTGGCCTCGATCCCGTCGTTGCGCGGATGGCCGGGCAGGACCGAGCGATAGAACGCCGCGATCCGCGCTAGGTCTGCGCGGTAATCGCCGGTCGGCATGATCGCCGGGCCGATCCCGCCCTGCATGGTCGCATTGTTGACCCAGGCCGGCACGATCGGCACCCCGGCACCGTGCGCGATGTGGTAAAAGCCGCTGCGCCAGCCCTTGCCGCCGCTTCGCGTTCCTTCGGGCGCGATCACCAGCGCCAGCTTGCTGCGGCGCTTGAACTCCGCAATCAGCGCCTCAACGTAATTGCCGCCCTTGCTGCGGTTGACTGGCACCCCGCCCATGTCGAACATGAAGCGCGTCAGCGGCCATTTGAACAGGGTGTGCTTGCCCATGAAGGCCGGTTCGACCCCCAACTGGTGGGTTGCCCCCAGGAAGAACACGAAGTCCCAGTTGCTGGTATGCGGCGCGCCCAGGATGACGCAGCGCGGCGGGATCTGCTCCTCCCCCTGCAGCGCCCAGCCCTTCCAGCGATAGAGCCACAACAACACGCGCCTGACCAGCCGCGACAGCAGGCTTGGAGGCCGCAAGGCCGGTTCGATCGCCATTCTTTCTCCCCAATTTGCCGCCCAGCCTAACAGCTTCGCGGTGAAATGGGAGAGCTAGTTGCGGTGGCTATTTCGAACCTTTGAGGTGGCGCGCGAAAAACGGCAAAACCTTGCTCTTGAAGCGTTCGGTGATGCGGTTGCCGTGATCGCCCGGATAGATTTCCCAATCGTGCGCCACGCCCAGCTTGGTCAGGTGCTGGTGGATCAGTTCGTCATCGGGGCGGACAAAATCGGTATCGCCAGTGTCGATCGCGATCCCCGCCATCGATTTGAGCGCCGGCACATATTGGCTCGCCATGGCCGCGGGCGAATTGGCGGCCCACTGGGCCAGCACGAAGTCATCGGGTTTGCCGTCCTTCGTGCCAAGATCCGAATAGAACGGCGGGCGCTGCGGATTGGAGGACCAGGCGGAGGCCACTGCGTAGTTCCCGCGCGACATCCAGTCGAGCTTCAGCGCTTCCTCAACCGAGTAGCCCTCGAACTTCGGATCGGCCAGCGCGGCAGGGCGCGGGATCTGGCAGCACGGGTTCATGGCATAGAGCGCGCCGAACAGCTCCGGATGCTTCATCCCCAGCCGCAAGGTGCCGTATCCGCCCATCGAATGCCCGACCAGTCCGCGTGATTGGCGCGCGGTCAGGGTGCGGTAGTGGCCATCGATCCAGCCGATCAGGTCACGGGTGATGAACCCCTCGAAATCGCCGATGGTGGGCGAGCTGGAATACATCGATCCGCCCCACTTGGTCATGCTGTCGGGCACCACCAGAATAACCTCCTGCCCGGCTTCCTTGAGGTCATCGTCGAAAGGGATCCGGCCCATGTAGGTATCGGCGGTCGAATTGAACCCGTGCAGGAAATAGACCACCGGAAAGCGCCGCTTCTTCGCTTTGTCATAGCTTGGCGGCAACACAACATAGACCGTGCGGTCCGGCGAATTGCCTTCCAGATTGCCAGCGATCGCAGGCGAATGGACCGTGATCCTTTCGGTCCGCGCCTGGGCCGGATTGGCACCAAACAGACCCAGCGCGGCCAGGGCCAGCACTATCAAACGCCGCATCGTTGCTGCTCCTTCAACCCTAGCCATGGAACCCCACCCCGCCCGGCCAGTTGGGGGCGGCCAGGCCCATTACCTTGAACAGCAGGCCCATCTGCCCTTCGCCGATCAGCCGGTCGCGCGCGCTGTCGATCGCGGCCTTGTGCTGGGGGGCGACCTCGGCCAGCGCCTGGGCGCGGGCTTCGATCCCCAGTTCGCGCAGCCAGCGGCCCTGCGGCACCGTGCCCAGCCAGCGCACCCCGCGCGACTGGGCGATCGGGGCCAGTGTGGCGAAATCGACATGGGCGGTCAGGTCCGCCTCGCCCGGACCCACGAAGGGATCGACCTTCAGGTGCTGGCGCACCGCCTGCAGGCTCGATCCATCGCGCAGCTGGTCGTGGCCGTAATCGATGAACAGGGCCGCCCCGCCCTGTTCGATCAGCCGCCCGGCCACTTCATAGACCGTCGCCGCCGCGCCGGGGCAAGTCTCGATAATCGTGCCGTCCGCCGCCTGCCGCCGCATCTCTGGCACCGCGGCGTCCATCGGCTGGCTGCCCGCCACGCAGACGAAGCGGTCCCCTTCGGGCACCACCATCCGCTCGCGCCAGCCATCGGGCGTCTTGACCAGTTGCCGCACCGGCAGGGCGTCCAGAAACTCGTTCGCCACCACCAGCATCGGGCCATAGGGCGGCAGGGTGGAGAGATCATGGTGCCAGATTGCGCCGGGCATGGTTTCCAGCTGGATGTCCTTGAGCGCGGTCGAGGCTTCGACAAAGTGGACGCTCGGCTCCAGCCCGTACCGCTTCGCCACCCGCAGCGCATCCCTGGCCAGCGTGCCCCGGCCCGGGCCGAGCTCGACATAGTGCACGCCCTGCTCGCGCCCGGCATTGATCCACATGTCGGTCAGCCACAGCCCGATCAGTTCGCCGAACATCTGGCTGATTTCAGGCGCGGTGATGAAATCCCCCGCCCCGCCCAGCGGATCGCGGCTGGTGTAGTAACGGGCGTTCGATTCGCCCATGTAATGCATCAGGCTGATCGGCCCGGTATTGGCGATCAGGCGGCGAAAGATCGCGGCGAGCGGCTCGCCCCCCTCTTCGGCGATCATTGCGGCGAGGCGGCGCCGCTGCCCAGCGGCGGACGCAGCAGCGCGCGGACCATGAAGAACAGCCCGACCAGCATCAGCGGAATGGTCAGCCACTGGCCCATCGACAGCCCGGTCGCCCGCGCGAATTCGGAAAGCTGGGCATCCGGTTCACGGTAGAATTCCACCACGAACCGGCTGAGCGCGATCCCCAGCGCAAAAGTGCCGACCAGCAGCCCCGGCCGCCAGCGCGCGCGGCTCTTCCAGAACAGCAGCAGCATGATCAGCATCATCAGCAGCCCTTCCAGCCCCGCTTCGTACAGCTGGCTGGGATGGCGCGGCAGGCCGCCGGGCGCATCGGGAAAGACCATCGCCCAGGGCACATAGCTTTCCGTCACCCGGCCCCACAGTTCGCCATTGACGAAGTTCGCCAGCCGCCCGAACAGCATGCCGAACGGCACGCAGACCGCAATGTAATCACACACCCTGAGGAACGAGAGACCACCCGAACGCGAAACCCAGGCAATCGCCAGCAGCACGCCCAGCAAGCCGCCATGAAAGCTCATCCCGCCTTCCCACAGCTTGGCCAGTTCCAGCGGATGCTTGATCAGGTAGAAATCCGGCGAATAGAACAAGGCATAGCCCAGCCGCCCGCCCAGGATGATCCCCAGGGTGCAGTAGAAAAACAGGTCATCGGCATGGCGCTGCGCCAGCGGGGCCCCCGGGACTTTCATCATCCGCGACAGGTGCCAGAACCCCAGCACGATCCCGGCCAGATAGGCGAGGCTGTACCAGCGCAGTTCGAAGCTGCCGATCTTGAACAGATAGCGGCTGAGGTTCAGGTCCTGCCAATAAATCGGCGCATGATCCGCTGCGGCGGCAAGCAATAGTGACAGCAACGATCCGAACTCCTAAACGGGCACCAGAGGGCGCACACGCATATCCATGCCGCGCCTTCTGGCACAAGCATCGCCGGGAGACAAACCGGCACCGGACGCGAAAAGGGGCGTGTCCGCAAGCAATTGGGGAAAAGGAATCCTGATGCGGACGGAACTTGATAATGCAATGGACCGCGCGGTCGCGGCGCTGACGGCGCCGGGTGGCCCGCTGGAAACGATCCCCTTTGAAAAGTACGGACGACAGTTGCCGATGATCAAGGCGGCCCCGCCGACCCTGGTCGATTACATCAATCACTACTGCGAACAACACGGCGACACCCCCTTCCTGGTCGATGGCGCGATCCGTCTGTCGTTCAAGCAAGTGCAGGCCGCCGCGCGCGATGTGGCGGGCGGGCTAGTGGCCGGACATCGGGTGCAAAAGGGTGACCGCGTGGGCATCGCCGCGCGCAATTCGACCAACTGGATCATTGCCTATCTGGGCGTGCTGATGGCCGGCGGCTGCGCCACCCTGCTCAACGGCTGGTGGACCGGCGAGGAACTGGCCGCAGGGATCGAGCTCGCGGGCTGCAAGCTGGTGCTGGCCGACGCCCAGCGCGCCGCGCGGATCGAGGGCCATGCCCACCCCGCCGAAGTGGTGCTGTTCAGCCATGACAATGACTACCGCGAAGGGCTGGCCGAGCTGCTCGCACGCGGCGGCGGCAGCGATACGCCGCTGCCCGCGTTGACCGGCGATGACCTTGCCACCTTGCTCTACACGTCTGGTTCCACCGGCCAGTCGAAGGGCGCGGTTTGCGATCATCGCGGCGTGGTGCAAGGAACCTTCAGCTATATCGCCCAGACCCTGACGGTGCTGACGATCCTGACCGAACGCGGCGAAGCGCCGACGATCCAGCCGTGCAGCCTGGTCAACGTGCCGCTGTTCCACGTTACCGCCGAAGTCCCGCTGTTCCTGCAAAGCTTTGCGCTGGGCCGCAAACTGGTGCTGATGCCCAAATGGGATGCCGAAGAAGCGATGCGGCTGATCGAGGCCGAAAAGGTCACCTATTTCGTCGGCGTCCCGCTGATGAGCTTTGAAATCGCCACCCACCCGAACCGCGACAAGTATGACCTGACCAGCTGCACCGCCTTTGCCGGGGGCGGCGCGCCGCGTCCGGTGGAGCACGTGCGCCGGATCAAGGATGCCCTGCCCCATGCCTTCCCGCTGCTGGGTTACGGCCTGACCGAAACCAACGGCGCGGGCTGTGGCAACCTCAACGAAAACTACATGGCCAAGCCCGGATCGACCGGCACGGCCACCAAGCCGCTGATGGAAGTCGGCATCCTGAACGATGCAGGCCAGACCCTGCCCGCCGGGCAAGTTGGCGAAGTGGCGTTCCGCTCGGTCGCCAATTTTCTCTGTTACTGGCAGAACCCCGAAGCGACCGCGGCAGCGATCATGCCCGATGGCTGGTTCCGCACCGGGGATCTGGGCTACCTTGACGAGGACGAGTACCTGTTCATCGTTGACCGCAAGAAGGACATCATCATCCGCGGCGGTGAGAACATCAGCTGCATTGAGGTGGAAGAGGCGATCTATGCCCACCCCGATGTGGCCGAAGCCAGCGTGTTCGGCATGCCGGACGAAAAGTTCGGCGAGCTGCCCACCGGGGTCTATCAGGTCGAGGAAGGCCGCTGGCTTTCCGAGGAAGACCTGCGCGCGTTCCTGCTGCAGCACATTGCCCCGTTCAAGGTGCCGGTACGCTTGTGGGAAGAAAAGGAAAGCTTGCCCCGGCTCGGCACCGAAAAGGTTGACAAGCGCGCGCTGAAAGCCCGTTACCTGCCGCTGTGGCAAAGCGAGCAGAAGACGTAGTCCCGGGCCTGACCCGCATCCCCAACCAGCGCGGGATCGTCGATCGGCGTGCGCTGGGCGATGCGGTGTGGGATGCAGTGGACGAGCTGGGCGTTGAGCGTGCCCGCCCCAAAGTGGTCGAACTGCTGCGCGCCGCGCTGGCTCAGGGCCGCGAGGAGATCGCGCGGCGGCTGGCCGAACGCGGGACCAAGGGCAACGAATGCGCCGAGGCGCAGGCCTTCCTGATCGACCAGCTGGTCCGCGTGATCCACGATCACGTGGTCGGCGTGGTCTATCGCGCCAGCAACCGCAGCTCGGGCGAGCGGCTGACGATCATGGCGGTGGGCGGATACGGGCGCGGCGAGATGGCGCCGCATTCGGACGTCGACATCGCCTTCCTCACCCCGATCAAGCAGACCGCCTGGTGCGAACAGGTGATCGAGGCGATGCTCTATTTCCTGTGGGACCTGGGGTTGAAAGTCGGCCATTCCAGCCGCTCGCTGGATGACATGGTGCGGATGGCGAAAAGCGATCTGACGATCCGCACCGCCCTGCTCGAAGGACGCTATGTCTGGGGCGATCAGGCGCTGTTCAATGAAGCGCAGGCGCGCTTCCTGGCCGAAGTGGTCGCCGGAACCGAACGCCAGTTCGTTGCCGAGAAGCTGGCCGAGCGCAATGAACGCCACAAGCGGCAGGGTGACAGCCGCTATGTGGTTGAACCCAATGTCAAAGAGGGCAAGGGCGGCCTGCGCGATCTGCACACGCTCTACTGGATCGGCAAATATGTCCACAAGGTCCGCGATCCCAGCGAACTGGTTGACGTGGGCCTGCTCACCCCGGTGGAATACCGCGCGTTCAACCGCGCAGAGGATTTCTTCTGGGCGGTGCGCTGCCACCTCCACACCATCACCAACCGGGCCGAGGACCGGCTGACCTTTGACCTGCAGCGCGAGGTTGCCGCGCGGATGGGGTACAACGACCGGCCCGGCAAAAGCGCGGTCGAGCGCTTCATGCAGTACTTCTTTCTGCAGGCGAAGCGGGTCGGCCACCTGACCGGGCTGTTCCTGGCCCAGCTGGACGAGCAATCGGCCAAGCGCCAGCCGCGCGGGCTGCTCGCAGGGTTCCGCGCGCGGCGGCGGATGGTCAGGGGCTATCCGGTCTATGGCGGCAAGGTCAACGTGCCGAGCGAGACCTGGTTCGCCGAGGATCCGGTGCGGCTGGTGGAAATTTTTGCGCTGGCCGACGAACAGCGGCTGGAACTGCATCCCGAAGCGCTGCGGCTGGCGGTGCGCGACGCGCGGCTGGTCGATTCCGTCCGAACCGATCCGCGCGCCAATGCCCTGTTCCTCGATCTGCTGACCAGCCGCAACGATCCTGAAACGGTGCTGCGCTGGTTCAACGAAACCGGAGTGTTCGGGCGGTTCATTCCTGATTTCGGCCGGGTCAACGCGCAGATGCAGTTCGATATGTACCACCACTATACGGTGGACGAACACACCATCCGCGCGATCGGGCTGATGGCCCAGATTGAAAAGGGCGAACAGAAGGTCGACCATCCGCTCGCCTCGGGCATCATCCACAAAGTGGTCAACCGCCGCGCGCTCTATGCCTCGATCCTGCTGCATGACATCGCCAAGGGGCGGCGCGGGGACCATTCCGTGCTGGGCGGTGAAGTGGCGATGAAGCTGTGCCCGCGCCTCGGCCTCAGCCCCGAAGAAACCGCATTGGTCGCCTGGCTGGTGCGCCAGCATCTGCTGATGAGCGCGGTGGCGTTCAAGCGCGATCTGGCCGATTTCAAGACGATCACCGATTTCGTCGCGCAAGTGCAATCGGTCGAACGGCTGCGACTGCTCGCCATGCTGACCATCGTCGATATCCGCGCGGTCGGCCCGGGGGTGTGGAACGGGTGGAAGCGCCAGCTGATCCATGAACTCTATGAAGCGGCGGAAGAGCGCCTGCGGCTGGGCCACGTCCAGCATGGCCGGACCGAGCGGGTCAAGGCCAAGCAGGCCCGCGTCAGCGAACGGCTGGGCGCGCAGGCCGGGCTGGTCGAACAGCAGGCCAAGCTGTTCAACGACGCTTACTGGATCGCCGAGCCGGATGATATCATCGCGATGAACCTGATCCAGCTGAGCCAGGCCCAGGGCCAGGCGCTGGACGTCCACACCGAATACTACGCCGCGCGTGGGGCCACGCTGGTCACGGTGATCGCGGCGGACCATCCGGGGCTGTTCTACCGCATTGCGGGCGGCATCCACCTGGCGGGCGGGAACATCATTGACGCGCGGATCCACACGGCGCGGAGCGGCATGGCGGTGGACAATTTCCTGGTGCAGGACCCGCTCGGGCGTCCCTTCTCCGAAGACAGTCAGCTCGCCCGGATCAAGACGATGATTGCGGACGCGCTGGCCAACCGGGTCAAGCTGGTCCCCCAGCTCGCCGCCCGCCCGCTCTCGCGCCCGCGCGCCGATGCGTTTGAAGTGCGCCCCGGCGTGGAATTCGACAATCAGGCCAGCAACCGCTTCACCGTGGTCGAAGTCAACGCGCGCGACCGTCCGGCCCTGCTAAACCGCCTGGCCCGCGCGCTGTTCGAAGCCAAACTGATGGTCCACAGCGCCCACATCGCCACCTATGGCGAACGCGCGGTCGATACCTTCTATGTCACTGACCTGCTGGGCGAAAAGATCGACTCCCCGCAGCGGTTGAAGGCGGTGGAGAAGAAGCTGCTCGAAGCGGCGGACGAGGAAACGATCGAGGTGGCGGCCTGAATTTGATTGAGATATCTCATAAGATATGATATCAAAATTTCATGCGCAGAGTGGTGCTGGATACCGATGTAATTGTAACTGCCCTGCGCAGCGCTGAAGGCGGCAGCAACGCCGTGCTGCGCCTCGTCGCTCAACGACAAATCATTCCGCTGGCCTCACCTGCCTTGTTTCTGGAGTATGAGGCGGTGCTGAAACGACCTGAGCAGAGGCTCGCTCATGGACTTGGCCTTGGTGAGATCGATGCTTTCCTGTCGGCGCTGGCCAGCGCCTGCGAGCCAGTTGAAGTCAGCTTTCTGTGGCGACCGCAATTGACCGATCCAAATGATGAGATGGTCCTGGAAGCAGCAGTCAACGGCATGGCCTATGCCTTGGTCACTCACAATGTGAGGCACTTTGTTAACGCGGCAAGGCGTTTTGGTCTGAAGGTGCTGCGTCCAGGAGAATTATTGAAGGAACTGAGATCATGAGCAAGGCAGCCTACCCTTTGAAGCTCCCTGCCTCGATGAAGGACGCCGCCGCGCGTCTGGCCAAGGAAGATGGAGTTTCGCTGAACCAATGGATTTCATTGGCAATTGCGCAAAAGATCGGGGTGATCGAAACCGCGAGTGCGTTTCTGGCCAAACGCGCGGGCAAGTCCCGGCCGGAGGATATGCTACCCTTCCTCGACAATGCGGGAAATGAGCCTCCTCCGGCCGGAGATGAACTCGCCTAACCGATCAGCGCTTCGGCAATCTGCACCGCATTCAGCGCCGCGCCCTTGCGCAGGTTGTCGCCCACCACGAACAGCGCGAGGCCGTTTTCGCACGAATGGTCGACCCGGACGCGGCCGACGAAGACCGGGTCCTTGCCGGTCGCTTCCAGCGGGTTGGGCACATCGCAGACCACCACGCCGGGCGCCTTGCCCAGCAGTTCGAGCGCACGTTCGGGGCTGATCGGGCGTTCGAAGGCCACGTTGACCGACACCGAGTGCCCGGTGAACACCGGCACCCGCACGCAAGTGGCGGATACCGGCAGGCCGGGGATTTCCAGGATCTTGCGGCTTTCGTCCCGCAGCTTGAGCTCTTCCTCGGTATAGCCGTCCTCGCCCAGCACATAGTTGAGCGGCACGACATTGTGCGCCATCGGCACGGCCCACTTTTCCGCCGCGGGCAGCAGATCGTCATGCCCGCCTTCGGCCAGCAGACGCGCCTTGTCACCGACATGGGCAAGCTGGCGGGCGAGCACGTCGATCCCTTCCAGCCCCGCACCCGACACCGCCTGATAGGTGCTGGCGACCAGGCGGATCAGCCCGGCTTCATCGTGCAGCGGCTTGAGCGCGGGCATCACGGCCATGGTGGTGCAATTCGGGTTGGCGACGATCCCCTTGGGCAGATCGGCAAGCGCATGCGGGTTCACTTCGGCGACCACCAGCGGAACATCCGGGTCCGAACGGAACGCCGAGCTGTTGTCGATCACCACTGCGCCGGTGGCAGCGACCTTGGATGCGAGCGCCTTGGAAGTAGAACCGCCAGCCGAAAACAGCACGACGTCCAGCCCGGAGTAATCGGCAGTCGAAGCGTCCTCGATCGTCACGCCGTCGACCACCTTGCCCGCCGAACGGGCCGAGGCGAACAGGCGCAGCGTCGCAATCGGGAAATTCCGCTCCTTCAGGATCTCGCGCATGGTCGAACCGACCACGCCGGTGGCGCCGACGATCCCGACATTGAGCTTCTGACCGGCAGGAAAACGATGAACCATGATGCTACTCCTTCATTCGGGGAGAGCAGTGCGGGGTTCGTCAGTTCCGGTATGGAGTGCCCCGCCTGCTCGTGCGGGGCGGGTTGTCCGTATCTGCCTCAGCCCAGGCACACACCAACAACCGTCCCGCGCGTGGCGGTCGGTTTGATGGTAATGGTTTTGGTCGGCTTGGCGAACATGGGGCGGCCCCTAGCCATGCTGCAGCGCAATGTAAAGTGCCAAGCGCCCCCTGCCGGTGAAATAATTGGTCAGGCGGCAGCCTGCGCCGCGAACTGATCGTAGGCTTCGACCGCCTGCGCCGCATACATCAGGCTGGGCCCCGCGCCCATGTAGATCGCCAGCCCCATCGTCTCCATGATCTCTTCGCGCGTCGCGCCGTGCTGCAGCGCGGCCTTGGCATGGAACGCCACACAGCCATCGCAACGGATCGCCACGGCAATCGCCATGGTCATCAGTTCCTTGGTCTTGGTATCGAGCGCGCCATTGGCAGTCGCCGCGCTGGCCATGGCGGAGAAGCTCTTCATCACGTCCGGCGCGCCCAGCCGCACCTGCTTGATCGCTGCGGTCAGTTCGCTCGCCATGGCGGGCCAGTCCTTGTGCATTTCCGTGCTCCCTATTTCGCCGTTTGCTTCAGGATCGCCCGGGCAATCCCCCAGGACACCGGGAAAGCGGCCACAAACCCGACTGCTGCGGCAAGCGCGACCGGCTTCCACCCCGGCAGGTTCATTGTCAGTACGGCAGTAACGCAAATCCCCATCAGGGTTGTCATCACCACTGCATGGATCACCATCATCAAGCGGAACATGGCAGGTCTCCTTGTTTTTATATAAGCACTATCTAATAAAATTGAGGACTAATCCTTGACACCGATCAAGCAAGTCCCATTTTCGCACCAGACGTTGTATCGAAAGCAACCGCCATGCCCCAGCTGCCCGATCCGGTCGTAACCCTGTGCCCACACTGCGGCGCGGCCAACCGCGTGCCCGCCGCGCGGCTTTCCGCCCACCCCACCTGCGGCAAGTGCAAGGCCGCGCTGTTTACCGGCGCGCCGCTGGCCGTCGATCAGGCGCAGTTCGAACGACACATGGGGCCGGGCAAGCTGCCGGTGCTGGTCGATTTCTGGGCCGAATGGTGCGGCCCGTGCAAGGCGATGGCCCCGGCCTTCGCAGCGGCGGCCAAAGTGCTGGAACCGCAATTGCGGCTGCTCAAGGTCGATACCGAGGCCGCCCCGGTGCTGTCGCAGCGCTATCAGATCCGCTCGATCCCCACGCTGATGCTGCTGGCCGAAGGCCGCGAAGTGGCGCGCACGGCGGGGGCGATGAGCGTGGAGCAGATTGTGCGCTGGGTGCGTTCGGTCAGCTGAAGCGACTGTCCAGATACTCCCCCCACTGGGGGAGGTGGCTCGCGCAGCGAGACGGAGGGGGGCTATGCAAGGAAAGCCGCAATAGCGGCTGCGCGCTGCCGCGCGCGATCATGTTCGCCCCCTTCCACCATCCTGCGGATGGCCCCCCTCCCCCAAAGGGGGAGGATCGGAATGGTTAAGCAGCCGCGCGCAGCCGCGCCAACGCCGCATCCCTACCAATCAGCGGGAGCAGCGCGGCCATGTCGGGCCCGTGGTCCATGCCGGTGAGGGCCTGACGCAGCGGCAGGAACAGGGCCTTGCCCTTGCGTCCGGTTGTTTCCTTGAGCGCGGCGGTCAGCGCGGGCCAGTCCGCGCCGGTGTTCTCCAGTGCCGTCGCTGCGGCTGAAAGATAGGCCCGGTCCTCGGCCTCCAGCGCGGGCGCGGCAATCGGCCCAGTGACCACCCGCCACCATTCCGCCGCCTCGCCGATATGTTCCAGGTTCGGCCGGATCGCCTCCCACGCTGTCTCGCCCATGCCATCGGGCAACAGGTGCGAGACCCGCGCATAGGGCAGGCGGTGGACGATCCCGGCATTGACCCGGTGCAGCTCAGCCTCGTCGAACCGCGCGGGCGCGCGGCCAAAGTGCGACAGGGTAAAGCTTGCCGCCAGCGCATCGGCATCCAGCGCCGGATCGACCGGATCGGACGTCCCCAGCCGCGCCAGCAGCGCCACCAGCGCTTCAGGCTCGATCCCCGCCTCACGCAGTTCGGCCACGCCAAGCGAGCCGAGCCGCTTTGACAACTTGCCCTCTGCCCCGGTCAGCAGAGCCTCATGCGCAAAGCGCGGCGGCGCGGCACCCAGCGCCTGGAACATCTGCACCTGCGTGGCGGTGTTGGACACATGATCCTCACCCCGCAGCACATCGGTGATCCCCATCGCCACGTCATCGATGACCGACGGCAGCAGGTAGAGCCACGAACCATCGGCGCGGCGCACCACCGGGTCGCTCATCTTGGCAGGATCGAAGTGCTGCGCGCCCCGGATGCCATCCTGCCATTCGATCGGCGCGTCACGATCAAGCAGGAAGCGCCAGTGCGGCTTCTCCCCCGCTGCAGCCCGCGCCGCATGGTCCGCCTCGCTGAGGTCCAGCGAAGCGCGATCATAGATCGGCGGCAGCCCGCGCCCCAGCAGCACCTTGCGCTTCAGGTCAAGCTCCTGCGCGGTCTCGTAACAGCGATAGACGCGCCCCGCCGCGACCAGCCGCTGAAACTCCGCCTCATACAGATCGAACCGCGCCGACTGCCGCTCCGCGCCATCGGGCACCAGGCCGAGCCATGCCAGGTCCGCGCGGATCGCGGTGACATAGTCTTCGCGGCTGCGCTCCGCATCGGTGTCATCGATCCGCAACAGAAACCGTCCGCCTGCCTGTTTGGCGAGCAGCCAGTTGTGCAGCGCGGTGCGGATATTGCCGACGTGCAGATTGCCGGTTGGCGACGGCGCGAAACGGGTGGTGACTGTCATGGCGCTGCCCTACCCGCGCTCCGCCAAGCCCGCAATGCCTCTTCCCCTACCCCGCAAGCCACGTTAGCCTGTGCAACATGAGCAACAATGACCAATTCGAAGCGGCCTTTGCCAAGGCCAATCTCGCCGGGGCCGTGGGCCTGATCGTGGACCGTGATGGGGTGCGCTATGCCCGCGCACTGGGAGTGAAGGAGGCGGGCGGCGATGCGCCGATGGCCGAGGACACCCCCTGCCAGATCGCATCGATGACCAAGGCGCTGGTTTCCGCAGGCGCAATGCAACTGGTCGAACAGGGCAAGCTGGAACTGGACACGGACATCGGCACGCTGCTGCCCGATCTGGCCAATCCACAAGTGCTGACCGGCTTTGGCGCGGATGGCCAACCACAGCTGCGCCCAGCCAACAAACCGATCACCCTGCGCCACCTGCTGACCCACACTGCGGGGCTGGGCTATTTCTTCATCCACCCACAAGTGCTGCAGTATTTCGGCGCGACCGGCATGCCGGTGCCGGGCTCGCTTGCATCGATCCGGATGCCGCTGATGTTCGATCCGGGCGAAAGCTGGGAATATTCGGTCGCGACCGACTGGGTGGGCCTGGCGGTAGAGGCCGCATCGGGCCAGCGGCTGGGCGAATACCTCAGCGCCAATCTGTTCGCGCCCTTGGGCATGAACGCCACCGCATTCCTGCCCGAACTGCCAGGCCACGCCGCGCGGGTGCATGTGCGCAGCGGCGAAGGCGCACTCAACGCCGCGCCAGTCTATATCGGCGGGGGCGAGTATGACAGCGGCGGCGGCGGGCTGGTTTCGACAGCGCCGGACTATGCCCGGTTCGTGCGGATGGTGCTGAACGGCGGCGAGCTGGACGGCAACCGCGTGCTCAGCGCGGAAAGCGTGGCGGAGATGAGCCGCAACCAGATCGGTCCGATCCGTGCCGGTTACATGGGCAGCGCCATGCCCGATTTCGCTCCGCCCTATGATGCGTTCCCCGATCAGCACACCGGCTGGGGGCTGGGTTTCCTGATCAATCCCGAGCAAGGCCCCAATGGCCGCGCGCCGGGCAGCCTGCACTGGGCCGGGATCTTCAATTCCTACTACTGGATCGACCCGACCACCGGCGTGGGCGGCGTGTTCATGAGCCAGCTGCAACCGTTCGGCGATCCCGGCGCGCTCGATTGCTTCGGGGCGCTGGAGCGGATGGCCTACGCTTGAGCGAAGGCTGGTCACCGCAGCCGATAGCCTGGCTGCACCATGAGTGGGAGGGCGGCGGGACCCTGTTTGCCTATCCCTCCGAACCGGCTGAAGTGACCCGGCTGGGCGAGCGGCTGCACGATGGGCTCTATGGCCTGAAGCAGCACAAATCGCCGCGGACGCCCTATCTGGGGCAATGGCGGGACACGGCCCGGCACACCGCGCAGGACCGCAAGCTTGGCTGGCCGACCCAGTTGTTTGTCACTTGTGTGTTTGGGGAGGAACCCCGCGAACCGTCGCTGGATCTGATGGAAGAAGCACGGTGGCAGGATCAGCACGATTCAGCCCACTTGCGCCTGAAATGGGAATGGCAGGACACGGCCTATCGGCTGCTCGAATTCGGCCTGGAACTGCAACACAAAGGGATCTCCCGGCTGTTCCGTTCGTTCCACCGGGGGCCTGAAATCGATCAGCTCGACCTGGCGGTTGAACCGGTTTCGAAGCCGGCAGAGGACGGATTCCTTCCGATCAGGCTGGGTGGTCAAGTCAGGGCCCGTTACAACTATGGCGATGCCCTGGCCGGCCCGGCTATGCGATTCTCGGTGATGGGCTCGATCGCTCCAATCCCGGACTGGCTGATTTACTGACCCGCCAGCAAGCCCACGCGCCAGAACGCCGGGCCTAGCGATTCTTCATATTGTCCAGCCCGCGCACCACCCCGGGTTTTTCGCTGGGTTTGGACACGTTGGTCTTGACCTTTTCGGCCTTGGGCTTGCGCACTTCGCGGTTCGATTTCTTCTGGGACTTGGCCACGGGCATTCCTTTCGGGACAATGCAGGATTGGCAGAAAGGGGCGGAGCTGCGCGGATGGCCTTCTGCATCTGCATGGCCGCACCGTGCCAAGATGGGGACGAAACGGCCAAATGTAAGGCGGGCAACGAAAAACCCCGCCGGATCGCTCCGGCGGGGTGTTCGTTGGTTTGCTTGGGCGAAGGTGCTTATTCTTCGCCTTCGGCCGCTTCGGGGTTCAGGTATTCACCCGCATCGGCGTCCAGGCCGTGGGTGGCACCTTCCACTTCGGCGAGCGGATCGGCAAAACCGGCTGCTTCCGGGCCCTGGGCCAGTTCGGCAGCGTGCTCTTCCGCAGCCGAGGCGGGCGCGATCAGCGCTTCCTGGAGCTTGCGGTAGCTTGCACGCAGCGCGGCGTCGCGGCTGCTTGCGGCCACCCGCAGGCGGTTCATGCCCGCGCCGGTACCGGCGGGGATGAGACGGCCAACGATGACGTTTTCCTTCAGGCCGATCAGGCTGTCGCGCTTCCCTTCGACCGCCGCCTGCGTCAGCACGCGGGTGGTTTCCTGGAACGACGCGGCCGAGATGAACGAACGGGTCTGGAGCGAGGCCTTGGTGATCCCGAGCAGGATCGGCTTGCCTTCGGCAGGCTTCTGGCCGGGTTCCAGCTTGGCGTTGTACTCGTCCATTTCCTCGCGATCGACCTGCTCGGCAGCGAGCAGCGTGGTATCGCCGCCATCGGTGATCTCAACCTTCTGCAGCATCTGGCGAACGATCACCTCGATGTGCTTGTCGTTGATCT
>CAZKAX010000073.1:0-16643 GCA_964550775.1 uncultured Novosphingobium sp.
GATTGTCTACGTCGGCGCGGTCGCGGTGCTGTTCCTGTTCGTGGTGATGATGCTCGACATCGATTTCGCCACGCTGCGCGCCGGGTTCATCCGCAACATGCCGCTGGGACTGGTGCTGGCCGTGGTGCTGCTGGCCGAAGTGCTGATCGGGCTGGGCGCACTGGGCGCGGGCGGGATCCAGCTCGGCACGCCCGATGGCAGCGCCGCACCGCTGGCCGGGGCGAGCAACATCGAGGCGATCGGGGCGCTGCTCTACAGCAAGTACCTGTTCCTGTTCGAAGCGGCCGGCTTGGTGCTGCTGGTCGCGATGGTCGGCGCGATCGTGCTGACCCACCGCCAGCGCGGCGATACGCGCGGGCAGAACGTGGCGAAGCAGAACGCGCGCCGTCCGGACGAGGCGACCTTCAACGTCAAGCCTGAGATCGGCAAGGGGGTCCAGCTGTGATTGGCATTGAACACTATGTGATCGTCAGCTCGGTACTGTTCGTGCTGGGCGTGCTGGGGATCTTCCTCAACCGCAAGAACGTGATCGTCATCCTGATGGCGATCGAACTGATCCTGCTGGCGGTGAACCTCAACCTGGTCGCGTTCAGCAGCTTCCTGCACGACCTGACCGGGCAGATCTTCGCCATGTTCGTGCTGACCGTGGCGGCGGGTGAAGCCGCTGTGGGGCTGGCAATCCTGGTGATCTACTTCCGTGATCGCGGCACCATTGCGGTTGACGACGTCAACCAGATGAAGGGGTAAGACAGTCGTGGATCCGATCCTCCTCATCGTATTTCTGCCACTGCTGGCAGCCGCGATCGCCGGGCTGGGCAACCGCGCGCTGGGCAATGTTCCGGCCAAGGCCGTGACCACCGCCGCGCTGTTCATTGCCTGCGCGCTGAGCTGGCCGATCTTCATCGGTTTCGTCTCCGGCCATGCCGAACCGCAGGTGGTGCAGGTGCTGCACTGGGTGCGTTCGGGCAGCCTCAGCTTTGACTGGGCGCTGCGGGTCGATACGCTGACCGCGGTGATGCTGGTGGTGGTGACCACCGTTTCGGCGCTAGTCCACCTCTATTCGTGGGGCTACATGGACGAGGACCCGGATCAGCCGCGGTTCTTCGCCTATCTCAGCCTGTTCACTTTCGCCATGCTGATGCTGGTGACCGCCGACAACCTGGTCCAGATGTTCTTTGGCTGGGAAGGGGTGGGGCTCGCCTCGTACCTGCTGATCGGCTTTTGGTTCCGCAAGCCTTCGGCCAGCGCCGCCGCGATCAAGGCCTTCGTGGTCAACCGCGTGGGCGATCTGGGCTTCATGCTGGGGATCTTCGGCACGTTCCTGGTGTTCAACACCGTGTCGATCCCGGAAATTCTGGTCCGCGCCCCCAGCATGGCCGGTTCGACCATCCATTTCCTGGGCACGCAGTGGGATACGATGACCATCCTCTGCATTCTCCTGTTCATTGGTGCTTGCGGGAAATCGGCGCAGCTGGGGCTGCACACCTGGCTGCCCGACGCGATGGAAGGGCCGACCCCGGTCTCCGCGCTGATCCACGCCGCGACCATGGTAACCGCCGGCGTGTTCATGGTCTGCCGCCTGTCGCCGATGTTCGCGGTCAGCGAAACGGCGATGCATGTGGTGACCTACACCGGCGCGGCGACGCTGTTCTTCGCGGCGACGATCGGCACGACCCAGTGGGACATCAAGCGCGTCATCGCCTATTCTACCTGCTCGCAGCTCGGCTACATGTTCGTCGCGGCGGGCGTTGGCGCGCCGGGTGCGGCGATGTTCCACCTGTTCACCCACGCCTTCTTCAAGGCGCTGCTGTTCCTTGGCGCGGGCAGCGTGATCCACGCGATGCACCATGAGCAGGACATGCGCTATTACGGCGGTCTCGCGAAGAAAATCCCGCTGACCTATGCCGCGATGATGGCGGGCACGCTGGCGATCACTGGCCTCGGGATCGTGGACGTGTTCGGCTTTGCCGGGTTCTATTCCAAGGATTCGATCCTCGAGGCGGCCTATGCCTCGGCCAGCGACAGCGGGCGGTTCGGATTCTACATGGGGATCACTGCCGCGCTGCTGACCAGCTTCTATTCGTGGCGTCTGGTGTTCCTGACCTTCCACGGCAAGCCGCGCTGGGCGCAGAGCGAGCATATCCAGCACGCCGTCCATGACGATCACCACGGTCACGGCCACGATGATCACGCGCATGGCCATGGCCATCATGACGATGGCACCGCCGGGTATCATCCGCATGAAAGCCCGCTCAACATGCTGATCCCGCTCGGCGTACTCAGCCTGGGCGCGGTGCTGGCGGGCTATGTCTTCACCCACAGCTTCATCAGCGAAGGCGCGGGCGAATTCTGGAAGGGTTCGATCGCGTTCAGCGAGGAACTGATCCACCACATGCATGGCGTGCCGCTGTGGGTGAAGTGGGCGCCGTTCGCGGTCATGGCCCTGGGCCTGCTGACCGCCTGGTATGCCTATATCCGCAACCCCAGGCTGCCTGCCGCCTTTGTCGAACAGTTCGGCGTGGTCCACCAGTTCGTGTTCAACAAGTGGTACTTCGACGAGCTCTACAACTTCCTGTTCGTGCGCCCCGCCTTCTGGCTGGGGGACAAGTTCTGGAAGTGGGGCGACATCGGCCTGATCGACCGGTTCGGCCCCAATGGCGCGGCCTGGGTGGTCGCGCAGAGCAGCCGTGCGGCCAAGGTCGTGCAATCGGGTTATCTTTACAGCTATGCGCTGGTCATGCTGCTCGGTCTTACGGCGGCTATCAGCTGGGTGATGGTGCACTGATATGTTGAATCACATCCTTTCGCTGATGCTGCTGGTGCCTCTGGTGAGCGCGGCCATCTGTCTGTTCGTCGATGCCAAGGCCGCGCGCACTGTCGCGTTGGTGGCCACACTGATCGATCTCGCGCTCGGGATCGTGCTGTGGAACCAGTACGAGATCGGCGGGCCGCGCTGGCAGTTTCAGGAAAGCGCCGAGCTGTTCGCAGGCTTTTCGTGGAAGCTGGGGATCGACGGCATCGCGCTGATGCTGATCGAACTGTCTGTGTTCCTGATGCCGATCTGCATCCTCGCCAGCGCGTCGATCGAAAAGCGCGTGGGCGAATACATGGCCGCGTTCCTGCTGATGGAAACGCTGATGATCGGCGTGTTCACCGCGCAGGACCTGTTCCTGTTCTACATCATGTTCGAAGCCGGGCTGATCCCGATGTACCTGATCATCGGTATCTGGGGCGGGGCGGACCGGATTTACGCCAGCTACAAGTTCTTCCTCTACACGCTGCTCGGCTCGGTGCTGATGCTGATCGCGATGCTGTGGATGGTGCATGAGGCGGGGACGACCGACATCCCGACCCTGATGGAATACAATTTCCCGGTTGAGGCGCAGAAGTGGCTGTGGCTCGCCTTCTTCGCCAGCTTTGCGGTGAAGATGCCGATGTGGCCGGTCCACACCTGGTTGCCCGATGCCCACGTGCAGGCACCCACCGCCGGTTCGGTGATCCTGGCGGGCGTGCTGCTGAAGATGGGCGGCTATGGCTTCATCCGCTTCAGCCTGCCGATGTTCCCTGAAGCCAGCGCGCACTTTGCCTGGCTGGTCTTCGCGCTGTCGATGATCGCGGTGGTGGTCACTTCGCTGATCGCGCTGGTCCAGCACGACATGAAAAAGCTGATCGCCTATTCCTCGGTCGCGCACATGGCGATTGTCACGGTCGGGCTGTTTGCGTTCAACGTCCAGGGGCTTGAAGGCTCTATGATCGTGATGCTCAGCCACGGGCTTGTTTCGGGCGCATTGTTCCTCTGCGTCGGGGTGATCTATGATCGCCTCCACACGCGTGAGATCGATCGCTACGGCGGCCTGTCGATCAACATGCCCAAGTATGCGCTGCTGTTCATGCTGTTCACCATGGCTTCGGTCGGCCTGCCCGGCACCAGCGGGTTCGTTGGCGAATTCCTCAGCCTTGCGGGGATCTACCAGGCGTCGAGCTGGGTGGCCTTCGTCGCAGGCACCGGGGTGATTCTGGGCGCGGCATACATGCTGTACCTCTATCGCCGGGTGGCCTTTGGCGAACAGAAGAACGCCGATGCCGCCGCCATGCCTGACCTGTCGGCCCGCGAAGTGCTGATGCTCGCGCCGATCGCGGCAGTGGTGATGTGGATGGGCGTCTATCCGGAAAGCTTCCTGGCACCGATGCGCCAGGACATTGCCACGCTCGATGCCCGGCTGGCTCAGGCCCGACCCGAAGGCGATGCGAAACTGACGGCGGGCAAGCCCAAGGCGCCCGCCGCCCACGAAGAACCTGCCCAACATGAGGGGGCGCACTGATGGACTGGTCCCATTCCCTGCGCCTGGTTGCGCCTGAAGAACTGCTGAGCGTTGCCAGCCTGGTGCTGCTGCTCGGCGCTGCCTGGTCAAAGTGCGCCCGCGATGCCCGGGCGATTACCTGGCTGGCGGTTGCCACTCTGGCGGTCTGCGCCGTGATGGTTGCGCCATCCGCGTTCAGCGCGGCGCGCGGGCCGGAAGTGCTGGCCTTTGGCGGGTTGTTCGCCGCCGATGCCTTTGCCGCTTACGCCAAGCTACTGATCTACGCCGCAGCGGGTGCTTCGCTGCTGATCGCTCCGGCGTTCTTCGAAAAGCTGCGCGCCTATCGCCCGGAATATCCGGTGCTGGTGCTGCTGGCGGTGGCGGGCATGGGAATCATGGTTTCGGCCACCAACCTCATGACGCTGTATATCGGGCTGGAGCTGAACTCGCTCGCCGCCTATGTGCTCGCCGCTTTCCTCAAAGACGATGACCGGTCGGCGGAAGCCGGGCTGAAGTATTTCGTGCTGGGAGCTCTGGCCAGCGGGATCCTGCTGTTCGGGATGAGCCTGACTTATGGCTTCACCGGCACCACCAGCTTCACCGGAATCGCCACCGCGCTGCAAGGCGGGGTATCGACCGGGGCGCTGTTTGGCGTGACTTTCGTGCTTGCCGGGCTGGCTTTCAAGATCAGCGCCGTGCCGTTCCACATGTGGACCCCGGACGTCTATGAAGGTGCGCCCACCCCGGTCACGCTGTTCTTTTCCTCCGCTCCCAAGGTGGCGGCGCTGGCGCTGACCATGCGGGTCACGCTCGATGCGTTCGGCTCGCAGGTCGCGGCCTGGCAACAGATCGTGATCGTCGCGGCGCTCGCCTCGATCGTGGTCGGTGCGCTCGGTGCGATCGGGCAGACCAATATCAAGCGGCTGCTGGCCTATTCATCGATCAACAACGTCGGCTTCCTGCTGATCGGTCTGGCGGCCGCAACTCCGGCGGGTGCGGCGGGCATGCTGGTCTATCTCGCGATCTATGTCGCGATGACGGTGGGCGGGTTCGTTGCCGTACTGATGCTGAAGGATGCGGCGGGCAATCAGGTTGAACAGATTGCCGACATTGCCGGGCTGTCCAGCCACCGCAAGGTGCTGTCCGCATGTCTTGCCATGATCATGTTCAGCCTGGCGGGCATTCCGCCGCTGTTCGGGTTCTGGGGCAAGTTCGTGGTGTTCCAGGCCGCGGTCGATGCGGGGATGCTTCCGCTTGCAGTGATCGGCATTGCCGCCAGCGTGATCGGCGCGTTCTATTACCTCAAGGTGGTCAAGGTGATGTACTTTGACGAACCGGTGATGAAGGTAACCGGGCAGAGCGACTGGATCCACCAGGCCCTGCTCGCGGCGTCCACGCTGTTCATCTCGCCGGTCGGTTACCTGCTGACCAAGTGCCTCGGTGGGCTGACCGCTGCCGCTGTCGCTGCGCTGCTCCACGCCGCTTGATCCACTTCGTCGCCGAAACCGGCTCGACCAATGCCGACCTCGCCGCCCGTGCGGCCGCGGGGGAGGCCTTGCGCGAGGGGGACTGGCTGGTCGCCGACCGGCAAAGCGCCGGTCGCGGGCGGCAGGGCCGGGCCTGGTTTGACGGCATGGGCAATTTCATGGGCTCGACCTGGGTGGAACGCCGCGCCGGCGATCCCGCGCCCGGCACTCTGGCGCTGGTGACCGGGCTGGCAGTGCTGGAATGCGTCACTCCGCTGCTGCCTCCGCCGCACCGCGCCATGCTGAAATGGCCCAACGATGTGCTGATCGGCGCGGCCAAGTTGTGCGGGATTCTGCTGGAAGGCACCGGGCAGGGGGTAGTGGTCGGGATCGGTGTCAATCTGGCGCAGGCACCCACAGTGGAAGGGCGCGAGACGATCTCGCTGTCGGCCTTTGGCCCCGTGCTGGATCGCAACACCTTTGCCGAGGCGCTGGCCCGCCAGTTCGATCAGGAACTGGAACGCTGGCGCACGTTCGGACTGGAGCCGATGGTCCGCCGCTGGACCGCTGCCGGGCATCCGGTGGGCACGCCGCTGCTGGTTGGGGAACCCGGAGAAATGCCCCTTCGCGGCACATTCGCCGGGCTGACTGGCGATGGGGCCTTGCAACTGCGTCTGGATGACGGCACGACCCGTGCGATCC
This sequence comes from uncultured Novosphingobium sp., assembly GCA_964550775.1. GTDB lineage: Bacteria > Pseudomonadota > Alphaproteobacteria > Sphingomonadales > Sphingomonadaceae > Novosphingobium. Next base: position 6,470 of record CAZKAX010000073.1, read on the forward strand.
ATGCGGGCGAAGTTCGCCTCGCGCCGGGGAATTGAGGATACAATCATGCTGCTCGCTGTCGATGTGGGGAACACCAACGTCGTTTTCGCGCTGTTCGAAGGCCGCACGATCAAGGCCCGCTGGCGCATCGCCACCGATCCGCGCCGCACTGGCGATGAATATGCCGTGTGGCTGATGCAGCTGCTGGAGATCGAAGGGTTCGGCCGCGACGTGGTCGACCAGATCATCATCTCCACCGTCGTGCCGCGCGCGCTGCACAATCTGGAGGTGCTGGCGGACAAGTATTTCAAGGTGCCCGCGCTGGTCGCCGGGCAGGCCCCGGTCGACTACGGCATGGAAATCGACGTGGACGAGCCGCGCTCGCTGGGTGCGGACCGCGCGGTCAATGCGATTGCCGCCCATGCCAAATATCCGGGCGACCTGATCGTGGTCGATTTCGGCACGGCCACCACCTTTGACGTGATCGACTTCAACGGTGCCTACAAGGGCGGATCGATCGCCCCCGGGCTCAACCTCTCGCTCGATGCGCTGGTCGGCAACACGGCCAAGCTGCCGCGCATCGCGATCGAAAGCCCGCGCACCGACAGCGTGATTGGCCGCAACACCGAAGACCAGATGCTGATCGGGGTGTTCTGGGGCTATGTCGCGATGATGGAAGGGCTGATTGCCCGGATGCGCGCCGAAATCGGCCGTCCCGCCAAAGTGATCGCCACCGGCGGGCTCGCCATCCTGTTCCAGAAGCACACCCAGTTGTTCGATGCGGTCGATGCGGATTTGACCCTTGAGGGGATGGCTATCCTGGCGGAGAAGGCCCACAGGGCCTGACATGACAAAACCCGGTAAAGAGCTACTATTCTGCGCGCTCGGCGGATCGGGCGAGATTGGCATGAACGTCAATCTCTATGGCTGCGAGGGCAAGTGGCTGATGGTCGATCTGGGGATGACCTTTGGCGCCAATGAATATCCCGGCACCGAATTGGTCTTCGCCGATCTCGACTTCATCGAGGAACGCGCCAAGGACCTGATCGGGATCGTGCTGACCCACGGGCACGAAGATCACATCGGCGCAGTGCCCTATTTCGCCAAGGAACTGGGCGTTCCGCTCTATGCCACTCCGTTCACCGCGCGCCTGGTCAGCGAAAAGCTAGTCGAGGCGGGGGTTGCCGGGGAAGTGGAACTGAAGGTGATCGATCACCTTGATCCGTTCCAGCTGGGCCCGTTCAGCATCCGCTATGTCCCGCTGGCGCACTCGATTGCCGAAGGCAATGCCCTGGTGATCGAAACGCCCTATGGCCGGATCTTCCACACTGGCGACTGGAAGCTGGATGACCGCCCGCTGGTCGGCACGCCCGCGACCACCGAGGAACTGACCGCGATCGGGGATCAGGGCGTGCTCGCGCTGGTCTGCGATTCGACCAATGTGTTCAATCCCGCCGCTTCTGGTTCCGAGGGCGCGGTGCGCGATGCCCTGCTGGAAGAAGTGCGCCGCCACCACGGCCGCCGGGTGCTGATCACCACGTTCGCGTCCAACGTCGCCCGCCTGCAGACCCTGGCCGAAGTGGCCGAGGCGACGAACCGGCGGCTTTGCGTCGCGGGCCGCTCACTTGACCGGATCATTCGCGCGGGCCAGGCCTCGGGCTATCTCAAGGATCTGCCGCAGACGGTCGATTTTGATACGGCGATGAACCTGCCGCGCGGCGAAGTGCTGATCGTTGCCACCGGCGGGCAGGGCGAACCGCGCGCGGCGCTGGCCCGGATTGCGGAGGGTAACCACCAGATCGCGCTGGAATCGGGCGATGTGGTGCTGTTTTCCAGCCGTCAGATTCCCGGCAACGAAGTCGCCATCGGCCGGATCCAGAACCGGCTCGCCGGGCAGGATGTGGTGATCGTGACGGATCGGCAGGCTGAAATCCATGTTTCGGGGCACCCCGGGCGTCCCGAACTGCAGGCGCTCTACAGCACGATTCGCCCACAGATCCTGATGCCGGTCCACGGCGAAGTCCGGCACATGAAAGAGCAGGGTCGGCTCGGCAAGGCCAGCGGGATCAAGCAGGTGGTGGTCCAGCAGAACGGCGACCTGGTCAGGCTCGCCCCCGGCAAGCCCGGCAAGATCAGCGAAGTGCGCGCCGGGCGACTGGTGCTGGATGGCGACATCATCGTGCCCGCCGATGGCGAAGCGATGGTGATGCGCCGCCGCCTGGCCCACAACGGTTTTGTCGTGGTGGTGCTGGATGGCAAGGGCCGGGTTCAGGTCGAAGGGATCGGCCTGCCGCTGGACGAGGACTATGACGATTTCGCCGCCGAAGCGCGCGAGGATGTCGCCGCCGCGCTCGCCAAGCTCAAAGGCGGCCAGCGCCATGACCGTGAGGCGATCACCGAAGCCGCCCGGCTTGCCGCGCGCCGCGCCGCCAGTCGCTGGTCGGGCAAGAAGCCGCAGGTCCGCGTGATCCTGCCAGAGGTCTGACTGCCATGAAGCTGACCTCAATGATCGCAATCTATGCCCTGTTCTGGGTGATGGCGGCGATTTTCTTGCTGCCGTTCGGCCTGCGCACCCCGCACGAGGTGGGGGAAGAACCCCAGCGCGGTCATGCCAGCAGCGCTCCGGTTAACTTCAACCCACGCCGCATTGCCCGCCGCGCGACCGTGCTGGGGCTGGTGTTCTTCGCGCTCTATTACGCGAACTACGTCAATGGCTGGATCAGCACCGACGATCTGGATGTGACCACGCGGCTTCCCGGACTGCTCGCGAAGTAATTCAGCTGCGCAGCCGCTCGATCGCCTGGGCTAGCGCGACATAGAGCTTGCCCATGTCCGAGGACAGCAGCGTAACCCCCAGCGCATGCCCATCACGCGTGGACAGCAGCTGGCGCAGCATGGCCTCAAAATCGTGGATGTAGCGACTGACGTGTTCGCGGAAGTCGGTGTCGGCCTCATACAGCTGGGTGACAGACCTGGCTTCCGGCGCATCGAGCAGCTTCACCGCGCGGCGCGTGAAGACCCCGCGATCACCGCGCAGGTAGCTGGCCCAGGCGCTGTCTGACACCTCGCTGTCCATCGCACGGGCGATGTCAATGGCGTTGGAATTGAGCGATTCGGTGATCAGGGCGACGCGGCGAGCGAAATCGTTGTCGACCTGCTCTTCGGCGCGGCTGCGGGCGTGTTCGACCCGGCGTTCCAGGTGCCCGGCCAGTTCGCTGACCTTGGCCAGCTGATCGCGCAGCTGGATCGCGGCCTCGCGGCTCACGCCCGAGGCATGGGCGGCGGCCTGTTCAAGCTGCCCTGCTGCTTCGGTGGCGCGCGCGCGCATCGCCTTGTCGATCGCAGCGCCGCTTTCCTCGCCCAGCCGTTCGGCCAGAGCGGTGATCGAGGCCGCGCTCATCGTTTCAAGATCAACCACCGCCGCGCTTGCCGCCCCGGTCAGCGATTCGATTGCCGCTTTCAGTGCGCCTTGCGCGTGTTCGGCCAATGTTTCGCTGTTCGCGCGGACGCTCTCCAGCTCGGTCCGCAGCCGCTCCAGCTCGCCGCTGTGTTCGCCCAATTGGCCGCCCAGCCGTTCGTGCAGCGTGGCAAGATCGCCCATCGCCCCGGTCAACAGGGACTGGCCCTGACCAAGATGCGCGGTCAGGCTGGCGCCATGGCCTTCGGCATCGACCAAGGCCTGTTTCAGGTTCGTTGTCCGAGCCTCGATCTCGGCGAGCTTGGCTTCGCTTACGGCCATCGCCTGGGGCAGGTCATGGGTAGAATGCTGGACGCTGGCCTGGATCAGTTCAAGCAGACGAACGCTGTTGTCGGTCAGTTCGTTGACCGCCGTATCGGTGCCGGCCAGCGCACCGCGGCTGAGCGTCAGCTTCTCGGTCAATTGCACCAGGCTGCGGGCGACCCCGTGTTCCACCGCCGCTGCGTGATCGACGCTTTCCGCCATGCGGGTGCCAAACTGACCAAGCTGCGTCGCAATGGTTTCGGTATGGTCGGCGATCCGGCGGGATTGCTCCTCATGCGCTTGGCGCCGCTCGGCAATCGCGGTGTCCAATTCGGCCATCTGGCCGGTCAGTTGTTCGGCAAAGGCGGTATGCTGCGCGGCGATTTCATCGCGGCGGCGGTCCATTTCCTCGGCGAACAGGCGGTCACGCTCGATCATCCGGCTGTCGACGTCCTCAGCCTCCTGGGCCAGCGCAGACAGACGGTTGCGGGCGGATTCCAGCGCCTTTTCGTCAATCTCGCCAACTTTGGCGAGGGCTTCGCGCAGCTGTTCTTCGAGCCGGCCGATCGCCCCACGCCAGGCCGTCAGCGCGCCATCCTCTGCCTCACGCAGGGCGCGGCCGATCGCGGCACCTTCATCGCGAACGGCGGTAAGCCGCGCGCGCAGCGACGTGAGACTTTCGGCCTCGGTCCCGTCAAGTTGTTCGCGGACCGAATTGAGTTCATCGCCCAGCGCGGCTGCCCGGGTGCGGATCGATGCGAGTGCGGCGACTTCATCGCTGTCGAGCCGGTTGCGGAACTGCTCGCCCTGTTCGGTAAGGGCTGCGAAGCGTTCGGTGGCGATGGTATCAAGCTGCTGGGTCTGGCGGGTGAATTCACCCAGAGTGGTATCGACCATCCCCTTGAGCGAGAGAACCTGCCGCTCGCTCGCCTGGCCGAATTCGTTGAGCTTATTGAAGCCCTGGATCATGTCTTCCAGCTGGGAATGGGCAGTGCGCCCGGCCGTGGCGATGTTGTTGGTGACGTCCTTGGCCGAATTGGCGATCACCGGCAGCTGCCCGCGCAGCTTTTCCATGTTTTCCAGCGCCGCGCTGCTGACATCGCCGATCGCGTCGATCCGCAGGCCATTGTCGCGCACCAGACCTGCCAGCCGGTCAGCGTTCTCGCTCAGCCGTTCGCTGGCGATCCGGCCCAGGGCTTCAAGATCGCGGGACTGGGCAGTGATGAATTCGCGCGCCAGGCTGAGTTCCTGGTTGACCGTGGTCAGCCGGGTTTCCAGCCGCGCGCTTTCATCGCCCAGCAAGCGGGCCGTCTCACCAAAGCGCTGCGCCTCGCGGCGGCTGTTGCGCAGGGCCAGTTGCCACAGCACGCAGACCAGCAGGACCGGCACCGACCAGTCACGGATCCACACGGCCCATTGCGCGGGCGTGCCGCCCGTCGCCATGTCGGCCCAATTGACGATCGCGAACAGCGCGCTCCATCCGATTACGGCCAGTACCGCCAGCGCGGCACCGGCCATCAGCGCCCAGGGGCGCAGAGGGGCGGGGGCGGGTTCATCCCACACTTCCTCCAGTTCCAGCGCCTCATCCGGTTCGGATGCGGCAAGCTGTTCTGCCGAAACGGGATTTTCCGTTTCTTCGGTAATCGCTACGATGCGGGTGCCCCTGGTCATACGGTGTGGATAACACGGGGACCGCCTGTGGATAAACCCCCAGTTAACCAAATCGTCCTAAGACCCTGATTCATGGCATATGAAGCAGGAGCTCTTGACGCGACCCTGGCCGCTGCGGCGGGCGAGGACCCGGCGCTGTTTTCCGAACTGCGTCAGGCATTTGGGGAAAGCGCGCTGCGCCAGCTGGACCTGCTGCGGCGGTCACGCTGCGACGCCAACTGGCAGATGTCCGCCTTGCGGCTCAAAGGCTTGGCGGCCAGCTTTCATGCAGAACCTTTGATGCTGCTGGCCGATGAAGCGCTGGACGGCGCGCCGGGCGATCCTTCGGTGATGCGCCGGATTCAGCTTTACCTCGACGAGTTCCTCGCCGTCTGAGCTCTTTCGCCGCGCTGCTGCTTGGCAGCGGCGTGCACCTGCTCTAGAACTTGCGGCCCATTCCACGCGCGCGGAGAAAGACGCTGCGGGTCGCCCTGTTATCCACCCTTGAAACTGTTCCCGGCAGTTCCGCGCCGCGTGCCCTGCTGCGCGTTGGCGGGATTAGCGTGCTGTCGCAGCAATTGAAGCTGGCGCTGACGCTGGATTGCGAACGGGTGGTTTGCCTGGGCAGCGGGATCACGCCGGAACTGCTCGCCATGCAGCATCAGGCCGAACGTGCCGGGGCCAGTTTTCACCTGATTGCGGGGCCGCGGGCGCTGGGCGGTCTGGTGACCGCGACGGACGAGGTGATTGCGATTGACGATGGCCTGCTCGCGCTGCCGTCTGAACTGGCGGCGCTGCTGGGGCAGGGGCAGGGGGTGCTGGTTCAGCCGATCGAACAGGGGTTGGAAGCCGGGTTTGAACGGATCGACCTGAACCATGCCAGCGCCGGGGCGATGCGCATTCCGGGGCGGTTGGTGGAACGGCTGGCCGAACTGCCGCCCGATTGTGATACCATTTCCGCCCTACAGCGGATCGCTCTGCAGGCCGGTGTCGGCCAGCGACAGATCCCGGGCCCGGGGCAGCGCGGCCCGGTCTGGGCGCTGATCCGGCAAGAGGCCGATGCGCAGACGCTGGAGCCGCTGTGGATCCGCCTGCGGACCCGGCAAGACCGCCCGCTTGGCCCGTCGAGCTGGCTGGCGCTGGCCGGGGTCAGGCAGTTCGGCCCGGCACTGCTCCACGCCGGCAGTGGCAGCGCTATCCTGGCAATCGGCGCGGCCTTGCTGGCGTTGCTGGGGCTTGGTTCGGGCTGGTTCGAAGCGACCGCACTGGGGCTGGGTTTCTGCGCTTTTGGCTGGGTGATGCGGCAATCGGCCGCGTTCCTTTCCCTGATCGAGAGCGACGATGTGCAGGGGCTGCGGCATTTCCTGCGCAGCGAAACGGCTTACGGCTGGGTGATCGACGCGATCATGGTGATCTTGATTGGCTGGGGCGCGGGTGGGGCCATTCCGCTGGCCAGCTATGAACGCTATTTCCCGGCTCTCATGCTGGTCGCCCTGCTGCGGATCCTGCCGCGCAACCTGGGCCCGCAATGGGGGGCGTGGCTGGAAGACCGTACCTTGCTCGCCGTGCTGATGCTGATCGCGATGCTGGCGGGGCTGGGCCGGGAAGCGGCACTGGCCGGGTCGCTGATGCTGGCACTTGCCGGAATTGTCCTGCCGGGCCGCGAATTTCGACTAACGCGACCTTAACCAAGCAGGCGTATGGCTGCCCCTATGAACCACAATGCTGCCCAGGTCCTGACACAGGTTCCGGTTGAAACGGTCATGCGCGATGAACTTGCGCATGGCGATGCGCTGCTTGGCACGATCGCGCCGATCCTGCGCCACTTGCTCGCCAATGACGATCATTCGCTGTTCAGCGATGAGATCATCGCGCGGGTGCGCGGGATGATGGACGATCTGGCGCGCCAGTTGCTGGATGCGCTGGCGATCGCGGGGGGATTGGACGGTGACGGCCAGTATCCCGCTGAACAGCGCGACGCCCTGATCGAGGCTTTCGTGGCCCATCCTGGCCTGCTGGCCCATGCCCATGCCCTGGCGTTGGAATGGCAATTGACCGAGCGGCTTGAGGCCCGACTGAGCCTGGACCCGGTGCTGTCTCCGCTGCTACAGGCGTTGATCGCATCGCCTGACGCCGGGATGGCGGCGACGTCCATGGCATTGCTGGCGGCCCAGGCCCGCTTTGTCCAGTGCCAGCGCCGCATGCAGCTGCCGCTGGCGGAACTGCCGGGCGACCTGCTCCACGCCGCGCTACACACGCTCTATGCGGCGGCAGCGGGGCGGGACGATCTGGCCTCTGCCGCCGAAACCGCGATTCGCGCCGACTATGCCGAGGCGCGCGGGCGTCTGGGGCTGATTGCGCGGCTGATTACCGGAATGGGGGCCGGGGCCACGGCGGCGCTGGCGGTGACCCATGGCGGGGTCGCGATGTTCCTTTCGGCGATGGCGCTGGCTTCCGGGCAGGAACGCGATCTGGCCGTGCTGGCCACCAACGAGGGCCAGCTGGCCCGGCTCGCCCTGGCATTGCGTGCATCGGGCATGAAGCCGCAGAGCGTCGAGGAGCAGTTCGTCTCGCTCCATCCCGATGTCGCCTTGCCGGAAGGTTTCGAACAACTCGGTTCGGATAGCGCTGCGGCGCTGCTGGCCCGTTCGGCGGTGGTCGTCGGCGGCTGAGGCATGACCACCCAAGGTTCCCCCCTGGCCCGCGCCGAGATCGACGCGGCTGACCGCATGGTCAGCGCGGACGAGCCGTTGTCGGGCCTGCAGTTGCGCTGTGGGGGCGAAATTCCGGGCGTGATCGCCACGCCGGCCCTGCTCGATCTGGTGCGCAAGGCGCGCAGCTATGGCCTCAAGCTGGGCCGGGCGATGCGGGCGAACGACGGGCAGGATGCGATTACTGCCTGGCTGGAAATCGAACCGCAGGCCGACGGGGTCTGCCAGGTCACTCTGCGCAGCTGGCAGGCCGCGCCCCTGCCACCCGAAGATGTTGCCGCGATCAGCGAGCGCCGAGCGGCGATTGACCGCACCCTGGCCGAATTGACCGCGCGGCTCGATGCAGGTCAGGCCCTGCTTTCAGTCGATTCGTCGGCCGAAGATTTGCAGGACGCCGCGGCCCGGATGCGCGCCGGTCTGGGCCAGCCCTGGACCGATTTCGTGACGATTGAGGGCAATGCCCACCGCCAGCCGCTCCACTGGCGGCTGCTGGATGGAGCTGTGGTCAGGATTGCCGGGTCGGATCGTTCATGGCGGGCCAGCCTGTTTCCCCAGGCCGTGCCGGGTGCCGAACCTGCCGGGTTTGAACTGTGCCTGACCGCCGATAGCCCACTGGCCGCGCGTGAAGCCTCTGCCAGCGCGGTGCTGCCTGCCAATGTCATGCCGCAGAACGGGCCCGGCCTGGTCGGGCGCGATATTGCTCCGGTCCTGCGCCAGCCGATCGCGCGGATCATCGCCAACGCCGAAACGATCCGCACCCGTCTGGCCGGGCCGCTGGCCGACGAATACAGCCAGTATGCCGCCGATATTGCCGCAGCGGGGCAGCACTTGCTGTCACTGGTAGAGGATCTGGCCGATCTGGAAGTGGTCGAATCCGATGATTTCAACACTGCGCCAGACCGGATCGACCTGGCCGACGTCGCCCGCCGTGCGGCCGGGATCCTGGGGGTCCGGGCGCAGGAACGCGGGATTTCGATCGATGCGCCAAAGCCGGGTGAGCATTTGCCCGCCATCGCCGAATTCCGGCGGGTGCTGCAGATTCTGCTCAATCTGGTCGGCAATGCGATCCGCTATGCGCCGGACAATTCGCAGGTCTGGATCCGGCTGGAAGACGCCGGAACCCGCGCCCGGCTGGTCGTGGCCGATCAGGGGCCGGGGCTTTCGCTGGAACAGCAGGCCAAGGTGTTCGAAAAGTTCGAGCGGCTGGGCCGCAGTGGGGAAGATGGCGGATCGGGGTTGGGGCTCTACATCTCGCGGCGACTGGCGCGGGCAATGGGCGGCGACCTGACGATCGACAGCGCCCCCGGGCAAGGCGCGCGGTTTATTCTGGATGTTCCGGCCGACTTGCTGGCTTCCCGCCCGACCACGGCGCAGCAGGCCGAAGCCGATCAGCCCACGGACTGACCGGCGCGCAGCGCCGCCCACCGGCCCGGGGCCGGATGGGCGGATCGCCGGAAATCAGCGCTTGTCGATGCTGACGTAGTCGCGCTGGGTCGGCCCGGTGTAGAGCTGGCGCGGACGGCCGATCTTCTGGCCGGGATCGCTGATCATTTCATTCCACTGCGCCACCCAGCCCACGGTGCGGGCCAAAGCGAACAGCACGGTGAACATGTCGGTCGGGAACCCGATCGCCGACAGGATGATCCCCGAATAGAAATCGACGTTGGGGAACAGCTTCTTGTCGATGAAATAGGGATCGTTCAGCGCCAGGTGTTCCAGTTCGAGCGCGGTTTCGAACAGCGGATCGTTGACCTTCAGCGCGGCGAACACTTCCTTCACGGTCTGCTGCATCACGGTCGCGCGCGGATCGTAGTTCTTATAGACGCGGTGGCCAAAGCCCATCAGGCGGAACGGATCGTTCTTGTCCTTGGCGCGCGCGATATAGTGCGGAATCTTGTCCGGCGTGCCGATTTCCTTGAGCATGTTGAGCGCAGCTTCGTTCGCGCCGCCATGCGCCGGGCCCCACAGGCAGGCGATGCCAGCTGCGATGCAGGCAAACGGGTTGGCACCCGATGAGCCGGCCAAACGGACAGTGCTGGTCGAAGCGTTCTGTTCGTGGTCAGCATGGAGGATGAAAATCCGGTCCATCGCGCGTTCCACGGCCGGGATTACT
>CAZKAX010000074.1:0-16557 GCA_964550775.1 uncultured Novosphingobium sp.
CACCACCGGCAAGACCAACATCGGCGATATCGCCACCGGCCAGGCGCTTGATGGCAGCGGGGAAAAGACCTTCTACATCTACAACATCTGCGACCACGAGGACGCGTTCCACGAAACCGGCAATCAGGCGATTTCGTACACCACCGGCGTCCCGGCAATGATCGGCGCGGCCCTGGTGATGCAGGACGTGTGGAGCGGCGCGGGCGTGTTCAACATGGAACAGCTGGACCCCGATCCGTTCATGGACATGCTGGGCCAGCACGGCCTGCCGTGGCACGTGAAGGAACTGGCCGGGCCGGTGGAGTTTTGACCTTTTAGATCCTCTCCATTTTCACGCAGTGCAAATGGGGAGGGGGACCGCTTTGCGCAGCAAAGTGGTGGAGGGGTCTCGACGCTTGCGCCATTACCCCTCCGTCAGCGGCCTGAAGCCGCTGCCACCTCCCCATTTGTGGCATTCGCCAAAAATGGGGAGGATCTTCGAGCAAGCAGGCGTAAGGGCACAAACCTATGGAAACCAGAGCCGGAGATCCGGGTGCTTTTGCCCACTTTGACCTGTCGCGTGTCGACAGCCCCGCCTTCGTGGTCGATGCCGCGCGGCTCAGGCAGAACTTGTCGGTGCTCGCCGATGTGCGCGACCGGGCCGGGATCAAGGTGCTCTCCGCGCTCAAGGCGTTCTCGATGTGGTCGACCGCGCCGATCGTGGGGGAATACCTCGACGGGGTCTGCACCTCTGGCTTGTGGGAAGCGCGGCTGGCGGGCGAGTTCTATGACGGCGAGATCGCGACCTATTGTGCGGCCTACAAGCCCGAGGATCTGGACGAGATCCTGCAGATTTCGGACCACGTGATCTTCAATTCGCCGCAGCAGATCGTGCGCTGCTCGGCGATCATCGAGGCGGCGCGGGCGCGGGGGGAGCGGTTCGATATCGGGTTGCGCGTCAACCCGATGCACCCAGAAGGCGAAGTGCCGCGCTATGACCCTTGCGCGCCGCACTCGCGCCTCGGCTTTCCGATCGACCAGTTGACCGACGAACACGTCGCCATGATCGACGGAATCCACATGCACACCCTGTGCGAGCAGGATTTCGAACCGCTCCAGCGCACCTGGGATGTGGCGTTCGACTATCTCGAACCATGGTTCGGGCAGTTCAAATGGATCAATCTGGGCGGCGGGCACCACATCACCCGCGCCGACTATCAGCGTGACGAACTCGTCGAATTCCTGCGTGACATGGCCGAGGATACCGAGGCCGAGATCTATCTGGAACCCGGCGAAGCGGTGGCGCTGGACGCGGGGATACTGGTCGGCACCGTGCTCGACATCGGCTACAACGGGATGCGGGTGGCCATCACCGACATTTCCGCAACCTGCCACATGCCCGACGTGATCGAAGCGCCCTATCGCCCGGCCATGCTGGGCGAGCTGCCGCCGGTCGATACCGATATCGATGAAGGCGCGGGCGGGGCGGTGCGGCTGGGTGGGCCCTCGTGCCTCGCGGGCGACGTGATTGGCGATTACCGCTTTGCTGAAGGTCCGCAGGTTGGCCAGCGCTTCGCGTTTCTCGATCAGGCGCACTATTCGATGGTCAAGACCACGACCTTCAACGGGGTGCCCTTGCCCTCGATCTGGCTGTGGGACAGCGAGACCGACAGCCTCGAATGTATCAAGCGGTTCGGTTACGAGGACTTCCGCGACCGGCTGAGCTGAGGCATGATCCCCCCAGACAGGGAGAGCAGCATGCCGGACAAGATTCTCGACGCCCATACCAGCGATCCGCTCCTGATGGGCTGGATGCAAGGCCTGCCGCCCGCGCCGGACAAGCGGCTCAGCTGGGCGCGGGCCGATCATATGCGCTTTCCCACCCACCGTCACGGCTTCTCGCGAATGCGCGAATTCCTGCCGAGCGCGCGGGTGGGGCGGGGCGAGGCGGTGTGGGAGCTGCCGGTAGCACTGCGGGACGATCTCGACGCGGTATCCTTCACCACACTCGACGACGGGCGCGAGCTGACCTGGGGCGAATCGCTCGGCGTCAATTTCACCGATGCGGTGCTGGTCCTGCATCGGGGCACAGTGGTCTATGAACGCTATTTCGGGACCACCCGGCGCGATACGCCGCACATCGCCTTTTCGGTGACCAAGAGCTTCGTCGGCACGCTGGCCGAGATGCTGATCCACGAAGGCCGGCTCGATCCCGCTGCGCCGGTGGGGGACCTGATCCCCGAACTGCGCGCCAGCGGGTTCGGCGATGCCACGCTGCGGCAAGTGCTCGACATGACCACCGCGCTCGATTTCAGCGAGGACTATACCGACGCGCGGTCCGGGATCGGCGCTTTCTCGATGGCACTGGGCCTGACCCCGCGTCCGGCGGACTATGCCGGGCCGCAGGACGTCTATGCCTTCCTCCCGACCATCGCCAAATCCGGCGAACACGGCGAAGCCTTCACCTACCGCACCTGCAACACCGAAGTGCTCGGCTGGATCGTTGCCCGCACGGAAGGGCAGCGGCTAGATCGGGTGCTGAGCGAGCGGATCTGGCAGCCACTGGGAATGGAGCAGGACGCCGATTTCCTGATCGACGGCACGGGCATGCCGTTCGCCGGGGGCGGGCTCAACCCGGTGCTGCGCGATCTCGCCCGGTTTGGTGAGGCGGTGCGGTGTGACGGGGTGGGCCAGGGGGGGCAGGCGATTGCCGCCCCGGTGATCGGATCGATTCGCACCGGCGGCAGCCGCGAGGCCTTTGCCACCGCCGGTTATGCCTATCTCCCCGATTGCTCCTACCGCAGTCAGTGGTGGATGATGCCGGGCAATTCGGGCGCCTTTTCCGCGCGCGGAATTCACGGCCAGGCGATCTATATCGACCCTGCGGCAGAGCTCGTCATTGCCCGGTTCGGCTCGCATCCGGTGGCGGCGAGCAGCGGCAACGATGCGGTTTCATTGCCCGCGTTCCGGGCCATCGCCCGCCACCTTCAGGAAGGGTGATTTTCCGGTGCGACGGGGGGCCATTTTCACTTGCAGTTAAGGTGCGAATCTCTATAGCGACCCTCCGCTGCCCCATGGGGACTTCCAATAACCGCAAGGCAGCCTCGTCTTCGTGTTACCTGGCCGAAAGGCCTATTGGGGGTCCCTTGAGTTGCACAGCTATCCTGACGCATCGGCAGTAGTTCGCGCCCTTTCGCCCGACGAACCCGTCATCCTCAATCGCCCGCACGCCGCCGCGCGCGCTGCCCGCTTCTTTGTCGAGAAGTTCCCGGGCAAGTCGCTCTATGCGGTAAAGGCCAATCCCTCGCCGGAATTGCTGCGGGTCCTTTGGGATTCGGGCGTCACCCACTATGACGTCGCCTCGATTGCCGAGGTCCGGCTGGTCCGCAGCGCGCTGCCCGAAGCAACGCTGTGCTTCATGCACCCGGTCAAGACCCGCGCCGCGATTGCCGAGGCCTATGCCGAACATGGCGTGCGCACCTTCAGCCTTGATTGCCATGAAGAGCTGGACAAGATCGTCGCCGCCACTAACGGTGCCGAGGATCTGGCGCTGTGCGTGCGTCTGCGCGTTTCGTCGGACTATTCGGAGCTGAGCCTCGCCTCGAAGTTCGGGGTCGATCTGGTCGATGCCGCGCCGCTGCTGCAGGCCACCCGTCAGGTCGCCGACAGCCTCGGGATCTGCTTCCACGTCGGCAGCCAGGCGATGACCCCGTTTGCCTATGTCCAGGCGATGGAACGCGTCCGCGCCGCGATTGTCGATGCTTCGGTCACGGTCGACATCATCGATGTCGGCGGGGGCTTCCCCTCGATCTATCCCGGCATGGAACCGCCGCCGCTGGAGGACTACTTCGGCGCGATCTACCGCGCGGCGGAATCGCTGCCGGTGTCCTATTCGTCCGAACTGTGGTGCGAACCCGGCCGGGCGCTCTGCGCGGAATACAATTCGATGGTCGTGCGGGTCGAACGCCGCCGCGGCAACGAGCTCTACATCAACGACGGCGCTTACGGCGCGCTCTATGATGCGGCCCATGTCGGCTGGCGGTTCCCGGTGCGCTGCCTGAACGATGCGCGGGATGGCACCATGGAAGGGTTCGCCTTCTACGGCCCGACCTGCGACGATGCCGACTATATGGAAGGGCCGTTCCTGCTGCCCGCCGATGTGCAGCCGGGCGACTATATCGAAGTCGGGATGCTGGGCGCTTATGGCGCGGCGATGAAAACCGCGTTCAACGGCTTTGGCCAGGCCCACGCGCTGGAAACCAGCGATGAGCCGATGGCCAGCCAATACCTCGGCAACCGCCGCGATCCGCGCCACAGCGATAATGTGGTGTCGCTGCGCTGATCCGGTTAAACACTGTGTAGATCCGCTCGTTGCCGGCAGGCAGCGGGCGGCCTATTTCCCGGCGCGGCCCGCATCCAGCATCGCCACGGCCAGTTCGGTGCGGTTGCCGATCCCCAGCTTTTCATAGACGTGGTGGAGGTAAACCTTGACCGAACCTTCGGTCATGCCGACCAGCGCGGCGATTTCGCGGTTGCGCAGGCCATTGCTGACCGCCTCGGCGATCTGCAGTTCGCGCGGGGTCAGCACTTGCGCCGGAGACGCGGGAGGAGCGGTGCGAGCCAGTGCCTCGGCGCGGTGCAGGGTCTCCGCATCGATAAAGCGCCGACCGGCGGTGACTGCGGTTATCGCATCGGCCAGCGTGGCCTCGGCCCCGGCCTTGTAGACGATGCCGTTGACCCCGGCCTGCATGGCGGCTTGCAGCGCGGCGTCCTCAATCTCTGCGGCGAGCAGGATCACCGGCAGGTGGCTGCCCTGTTGGCGCAGCGCGATCAGCGCCGCCACGCCGCCGTTCTGCGGCATGCGCACGTCGAAAATGGCCAGATCCGGCTTCTCACGCGCGATCGCCGCCAGGGCGCTGTCGCTATCGCCGACCGATGCCACCACGTCCATGCCGATCGCCCCCAGCACGGCTTCCACCCCGGTGCGGACAAAGGGATGATCGTCGGCCAGCACGATCCGGGTCATGACCGGTCACCGGCGGGCAGGGTGATCGTCAGCACGGTATCCCCCGGGGCAGACCGCACGCTCAGTTGCGCCTGCATCGCGGCAGCGCGCTCCGTGATCGATTGTGGTTGGGGCGGAGTGCCGGCGGGGAAGCCCAGCCCGTTGTCGGCAATCTCCAGCATCGTCTTGCCGCCTGCATCGGCCAGCCGCACGGTGACCATGCTGGCCTGGCCGTGGCGCACGGCATTGGCAATCGCCTCGCGGGTGATCTGCAGGCAGTCAAACTGACGCGCGGCGGACATCGGGAAAGTGCCCGCCGTGGCCTCCAGCACTGCGGCAATGCCCCACTGTTCGCCAAGGCCAGGCAGCATTGCCGCAAGCGCAGCCGTCAGATCGATCTGACTGCGGATCGGTTCGGCATGGCGCAGGCTGTCGATCATCTGCCGCAGCTGGAACTGTTCGTCGCGCAGACTGGCGGCGATGGCATCGATCGCATCCAGTGGCGTTTCTCCCTGCGCCACCTGCTTGCGCAAGGCCGCGAGGCGAAAGCCGGTTCCGGCCAGCGACTGCGCCACGCTGTCATGCAGATCGCGGGCCAGGTCGGTGCGGATCCGGGCCGCGGCTGCCGCCCGGGCATCCTGCAGGGCTCTGGCGCGATCCAGCATCCGCGCGGTTTCGCCGGCGATCGCCAGCCCCATCGCAAGATCGTCCTGATTCAGCCCGGGAATGCCCACCAGCACCAGCGCGCCATCGCCCTCTGCGCCGCGGATCGGCAGGCTGAGGCCCTCGGTCAGGCCGAACCGGGCTGCAAGTGCCGGGGGCACCGCACCGTTACGGGCGCGCAGCGATCCGTCATCATACGATTCCAGAGCACGCCGGCGGGGGGCGTCGAACAGCGCGGGGGTGGGCGGATCGACCAGACCCTGGTCATCGGGCGGCACAACGTCATGCTGGTTGCCCAGGGTTCCCGCGCTGGTCAGCACGGCCCAGGGTTCCTCATCGCTTTGCCAGACCAGCGCACCGCCGGTGGCATTCGCGCTGGCCATGGCCCAGTGCAGCGCATTTGCGGGGGCCAGTTCGGCGGAGCCGGGATCGGGCAGGTCCACCAGATCGACTACCACCCCGCCGCGCCGCACGGCCAGCCAGACCACCATCAGCGATATGACCGCCATGTAGGAGGCCCGCCGGATCAGCTTCGTGTATTCCACCGCCAGCCCGCCAAGATCGAGCAGCCAGGTGATCAGGACAAACCCCAGACACAGCGCCACTGCCGCCGCCAGCGCGGTTCGCCAGCTCCAGCGCAGGACTGCGGACAGCATCAGAAAGGCGAAGAACCCGAAATAGGGGCTGAAGAATTCACCCTCGTCATTCTGGGTGAACAGGATTGCCAACAGAAAGGCCGCGCAATCGAGCAGGAATGCCGGGCGGGACAGGCGGAAATCCAGCCACCAATCGCTCCACGCCGCGCGCAGCAGGAAGATCACAAAGCCGATATAGGCGGATAGCAGGCCATAGCCGATCGGGCTTGGCCAGGCTGGCTGATCCGGGGCTAGCCAGACCCACAGCGCAAACATCGCCGCCAGCACCGCGCGTGCGACGGCGATAACCCGGTTGCTGCGATGGGGAAACGGCGACCGGGGACTGCCGGGGTGGCTAATGACCGGCATGGTGTGCTGCTTGTGGTTTGAATGGGTCAGTCAGGGCGGCTCCGGGAACGGTCCTGCCGTTCCCGGAGCGCGGTATCACTTCACCACCACTTCAACCCGGCGCGCTGCATCCTTGGCAACGGCCGTGTCAGTGGTGTTTTCCGGCTTGACCAGCACGGCGGTGGTTTCGGGGATCCCGGCAGCGACCAGTGCAGCCTGGACCGCCTGAGCGCGGTTCTTGGACAATTCGGCATTGGCCGCAGCATTGCCGCTGGCGTCATTGTAGCCCGAAATGGCCAGCGTGGTCCCGGCATTGGCATCAAGCCATGCCTTGAGCCCGCCCGCAGTGGCCGTGAAATCGGGTACGACGTCGGTCTTGCCGGTGTCGAAATAGACCTTCACGACCGGCTTGCCATCGCGCAGTTCGCTGGTCACGCCCGCGCCGGTCGGGATCGTCACGCTGCCTTCTGCCGGGGCAGCTGCCAGATCGATGCCGCCCGCAGGTGCAGCCGCCGCTGCCACGCTGGCATCGGCGGCGGGGGCGGTAGCTTCCGGACCTGCGCCGCGGAAGAACAGCCACCAGATCAGGAACGCGGCCAGCAACGCCAGCAGCAGCCACCAGAGCCAGCCCAGACCCGAATCGTCATCATCGCCCCCGGTCAGCCCGCTGGCGACCGCACCCAGCTTGTCCGCTGCGCCAGAAGCCATGCCGGCCGCACCCGCGACCGCCGCAGCACCGGCACCGGCCACTGCGGCAGCGCCTGCGCTCACCGCATCGACCGTGTTTTCGGCGGCAGAGCCGACCGCACCAGCGGCCTTGCCTGCCAGATCGGCCGCGCCGCTGACGGCTGCACCGGCAGCATCGCTGGCGGCACCGGCCACACTGGCAACCGCGGCACCAGCCTTGGCGGCGGTATCCTTGACAGCATCCTTGCCCGCGTTTGCCGCGCCGGTTGCCTTGTCACCCAGGTTCGCCGCCAGCAGCGCCGCGCCGCCTGCCGCTGCCGTGGCAGCACCGGCCGCCTTGGCGGTTACGGTCTTCTTCTTGGCGGGAGCAGCTGCCTTCGCAGCCTTGGGAGCGGCATCCGCAGCCTTGGCGGGCTTGGCCGCCTTGGGAGCCGCTTCAGCCGCAGCTTTAGTCGGAACCTTCACGGCAGCTTTCGCGGCAGGCTTTGCCGCAGCGCCATCAGCCTTCTTGGCAGAAGGCTTGCTCGCCTTGGCGGCAGCAGCACCGGCACCGACCAGCGCCGCAGCGGCCCCGGCAGCAGTCTTGCCCTTGGCGGCCGGTTTGTCCTTGGCCGCAGGCTTGTCCTTGGCTTTCGGCGCAGCCTTTTCCGCGGTCTTCTTCACGAACAGGCCCAGCTTGTCGTGCGCTTCGGCCAGCAGGTAGTAAACGGTGACGCGGTTCTTGGTCCGGTCCGCCTTCATCTGCTCACCCACCTTGGCGATGGCGGCATCCAGCACATCATCGGCATGGGTCAGGCCCAGCTTCTTCTTGAGGAAATTGTTGCGAACCCGCGCCAGTTCGGTCGGATCGGAAAAGGAAACCAGCGAGGAATCGCGATTGCGCAGCGCGATCCCGCAATAACGCACAATCCCGGCGATCGCGCCATCATCAGCGTTCGCCACGTATTTCTTGACGTCTTTAGCCCAATCGGTTGCCATGACCCACTCCTACGACCCTCGCAGCAACAGCTGCGCGAAAACAGTATCGTGCCAATCGCACGATGCGGGAGTGGTATCGAATTTTTCGCCTGCGTCTATGGGGAATTGCGCGGCGCTGACCGGGATCGGTCAGGCTGCCTTGCGCAGTTCCAGTTCCATCCGTTCCCAGATCTCGACCAAGGCCTTGGTCAGATCGATCATCATCGGCTGAGTGTGGGCCGGGCCGGGGGTAAAGCGCAGCCGCTCCGTCCCGCGCGGGACGGTGGGATAGTTGATCGGCTGCACATAGACGCCGTATTCGGCGAGCAGAATATCGCTGATCTTCTTGGCCTTGACCGGATCGCCCACCATCAGCGGGACGATGTGCGTAGTCGATTCCATCACCGGCAGCCCGGCATCGCGCAGCTGCGCCTTGAGGAAGGCAGCAGCGGCCTGTTGCCCCTCGCGCTCGACCGAAGAGCTCTTGAGATGGCGGACCGAGGCGAGCACGCCCGCGACCAGCACCGGCGAGAGGCTGGTGGTGAAAATAAAGCCAGGGGCATAGGACCGGATCACGTCGATGATCCGGCTGTCCGCCGCGATATAGCCACCCATCACGCCGAACGCCTTGCCCAGCGTGCCTTCGATGATGTCGATCCGGTGCGCGGCTTCGTCACGGTCGGTAATCCCGCCGCCGCGTGGGCCATACATGCCGACAGCGTGAACCTCGTCAATATAGGTCAGCGCGTTGTACTTTTCCGCAAGGTCGCAGATCGCGTGGATCGGGGCGACATCGCCTTCCATCGAATAGACCGATTCGAAGGCGATCAGCTTGGGCAGGGCGGGATCTTCGGCGGCGAGCAGTTCTTCGAGGTGCGCCAGATCGTTGTGGCGGAACACCCGCTTTTCAGCACCGCTGTTGCGGATCCCGGCGATCATGCTGGCGTGGTTGAGTTCGTCCGAAAAGATCACGCAGCCCGGCAGGATCTTTGCAATCGTGGAAAGCGTCGCGTCGTTCGAGACATAGCCAGAGGTGAACAGCAGCGCCGCGTCCTTGCCGTGCAGGTCCGCCAGTTCGTGTTCCAGATCGACGTGATAGTGCGTGTTTCCGCCGATATTGCGGGTTCCGCCGCTGCCCGCGCCGACATCGTTCAGCGCTTCTTCCATCGCAGCGATCACTTTGGGATGCTGGCCCATGGCGAGGTAATCGTTCGAACACCAGACCGTGATGTCCTTGGGCCCGTTGTGCCCGGCAAAGCAGCGCGCGTTGGGATAGGCACCCTTGTTGCGCAGGATGTCGATGAACACCCGGTACCGGCCTTCGGCGTGCAGACGTTCGATGGCTTGGTCGAAAATATGCTCGTAGTTCACAGGCAACTAGCCCTCCAATGCGGGGGCGGCGATAGCGTCGTCCCGGCTGCCGATGCGGCCCTTACTCCAGTTCTCTCTACTGTTGCAATTCGAAACGGAATTGATTTCGCGCAATCGGGGCATGACCCTGCATCGGATAGAGCGAAGTAATGTCATGTCCGGGCACCACGTGCAGCCCCGGCGCTTCCTGCTTCAGCTGCCGGATCGTCTTGAGCCAAGCGTAAACTTCGCCGCGGTTTTCGGGGGCCAGAAACTGGGTAACCAGGTGCGAACGCGCCCGCAGATCCTGCCACGAATAGCGCAAGGTGGCGATATCGCCGGTGAACAGCACTTCCTGGCCGTCCGCCATCCGAACATAGATCATTTGCGAACCGGGGGTGTGGCTTGACGGGGCAGGGATCACCACCACGCCAGGCGCGACAGCCTGGGGCGCTGTGGCGGAAAGGCTGGCCGCCGGCGCAGCGCCCGCAGGCCAGGGCAACTTGGCGGACAGTTCAGCTGGCGGCAGCTGGCCGGGGTTGAACCGCGCTCCCGCCGGAATCCCTCCGGCCAAGCGCAGCGCGGCGGCCTGATGATCGGGATGCTCGTGGGTAAACAGCACCAGCTTTGCCGAGCGCAGCGCGCGTTCGATCCGGGCCTGACCTTCCGGGTTGGTATGGGCCATGCCCATTGCAGCCGCATCCGGAGCGGCCAGGCCCGAATCGATCACCACGGTAGAGCCATCGCTGGCATGCAGCTGCCAGGCCAGCACCGCGACCGGCTCACGCTTCAGCCCGGCGCCGGCGGCAAACAGGTTGCGCGGCACGCTACGATAGCCTGCGACTTCGCCGTCCATCGCGCCCGGCCGTGGCCCTGGCATGCTATCGGCCAGGGCGCGCAGATCTGCGATGTGGACCGGCTTTGGCGGCCCGCTGCCCGGCCGGTTATCCAGCAGCAGCCAGTAATACGGCACCGCAATCAGCAGGAACAGCGCCAGCAGAAACAGGTTGAACCGCCGCATCACAGCACTCCCATCCGGTCCAGCCCATAGCGGCGCAGGGCCGGGGCCAGGGCGGCCAGTTCTGCACCCTCTCGGGTGAACAAGGCAAGGTCCGGCTCGCGCCGCTGCACCGGCTGCCCATCAAGCAAGTGCGCCACCCGCCGCGCAATCCCCTGCGCGCCGTGGACAAAGCGGACCGACGCGCCAAAGGCGGCGGCCAGTTCCTCATCCACCAGCGGAAAGTGGGTGCAGGCCAGCACCACCGTGTCGATCTCTGCGCCGCCGGGCTGATCGCGCAGCGATGCGGCGGCGCGCTGGTACACGGCGGGATCGACTGCTTCGCCCCGCAGTTTCGCCTCGGCCGCCCCGACCAGTTCGGGCGCGGCGGCGCGCAGCAGGTGCTTGCCTTGGGCGAATTCCGCCTCAAGCCGGTCAACATAGCCCTGCCGGATCGTAGCTGCCGTGCCGAGCAGGCCGATCGTGCCGCTGCGGGTCTGCTCCGCCGCGGGCTTGATCGCGGGAACTGTGCCAACAATTGGCACGTTCAGCACATCGCGGACCATGGCCAGTGCAATGGTGCTGGCGGTGTTGCAGGCGATGCAGATCAGGCGCGGGTGATAGCGTTCGGCCAGCCGCCCCAGCAATCCGCAGACCCGCGCCGCGACTTCAGCCTCGGTCTTGGTACCATAGGGCAGACCGGCATTGTCGGCGCAGTAGATCACTGGCACGTCCGGGCACGTCCGGCGCACCTCGGCCAGCACGGACAGCCCGCCGACCCCGGAATCGAACATGATCAGCGGCGCATGCGCATCCATTTCCGGTGCAATCCTCCCTCTCGCCCTTGCGGGGTGCGGGCCCTTGTAGCTACGAGTGCGGGGGAAAGGGAAGGGACGCGATGGACAACTTCTACGGACTTGCCTTGGGCTACCTGCTGGGCTCGGTGCCGTTCGGCCTGATCCTGACCCGGCTGTTCGATGCCGGGGACCTGCGCCAGATCGGTTCGGGCAACATCGGGGCCACCAACGTGCTGCGCACCGGGCGCAAGGGGCTAGCTGCGGGAACGCTGCTGCTCGATGCGGGCAAGGGGTTCCTCGCGGTGTGGCTGGCCTGGCGCTACCTGCCCGCCGGTGCGCCGCTGGCCGCGCTGGGCGCGGTGCTGGGGCACTGCTTTCCGGTCTGGTTGGGATTCAAGGGGGGCAAGGGCGTGGCCACCACGCTCGGCGTCACGCTCGGCCTCGCCTGGCCGATCGGGCTCGCCTATGCGCTGACCTGGCTGGTGATGCTGGCGCTGACCCGGATTTCTTCGCTTTCGGGGATGACCGCCGCACTCGCCGCGCCGCTCGCTGCGGCGGTGCTGGGGCGGGCGGATCTGGTTCCGGTGCTGCTCGGCATCGCCGCGCTGGTGATCGTGCTGCACCGCGCCAACATCGCCCGGCTGCGCGCCGGAACCGAACCGCGCGTGGGGCAAAAGGGGTAGGGCCATGGCCGCGCTGTCGCAGGAGGAAGCCTTTGCGCGGATCCGCCTGCTGCGCTCGCCCAATGTCGGCCCGGTCAGCTACCGGCAACTGCTGCGCCGGTTCGGCACGGCGGCGCTGGCGCTGGAGGCTTTGCCCGATCTCGCCGCGCGGGGCGGCACACCCTATCGCCCGGCGGCGGAGCAGCTCGTGGCGGATGAAATCGCCCGGGTCCGGCAGACCGGGGCGCGCTATCTGTTCCACGATTCGCCAGACTATCCCGCGCTGCTGACCGAACTGGACAGCGCCCCACCAATCCTGACCGCGCGCGGCGATGCCGCTTTGGCGGCGCGGCCCTGCGTGGCGATTGTCGGCGCGCGCAATGCCTCAGCAGCGGCGGTCAAGCTGGCGCGGCAGTTTGCGGGCGAACTGGCAGAGGCGGGCTTTGTCATCGCATCGGGCCTGGCACGCGGGATTGATGGGGCCGCGCATCAGGCCAGCCTGGCGGGCGGCACTATCGGCGTGATCGCCAGCGGGATCGACGTGGCCTATCCCCCCGAACATGCCGACCTGCAGGAAGCCATCGCCACGCAGGGCCTGCTGCTGGCCGAACAACCCGTGGGGACCGAGCCGCTGGCCCGCCACTTCCCCTCGCGCAACCGGATCATCGCCGGGCTGGCCGCCGGAACCCTGGTGGTAGAGGCTGCGCCCAAAAGCGGTTCGCTGATCACCGCACGCCTCGCGGCAGAGGCTGGGCGCGAAGTGATGGCGATCCCCGGCTCCCCGCTCGACAGCCGCGCGCAAGGCTGCAACCAGCTGATCCGCGATGGCGCAGTGCTGGTGCAAAGCGCGGCGGACGTGGTGGAACTGCTGTCCGGCTTTGACGGCAACCCCCGCTCCACATTCCGCGACAGCGCGCCGCTGCAGGCCTATGTCGCGGAAGAGCTGGGGGATGAACCGGCCGACATCGCCGCGATGCTCACCGTCGCGCCGGTCGCGGTCGATGAACTGATCCGGCAAAGCGGCGCGGCCCCGGCGGCGGTGCAGCTGGCGCTGCTGGAACTGGAACTGGCGGGGCAGCTGGTGCGCCATGCAGGCGGGCGGGTCAGCCGGGCCGGCTGACCGGTCATATGCCGTTCAGCCCCGGCAGTGCACCGTTCGTCGCATCGGTTGGAGGGACAATCCATGCGCAAGGCCATTTCGCTGCTCCCTATCGCCACCATTCTTGCCCAGTCGCCAGTGCTGGCGGTCCCGCCGGAGCGGACCGGGCAGGGCAGTAGTACGGACCTGTGCCGCAGCCCCGCGCCGCTGCCGCAGCTCGGGCCGGAAGGAGGCTCCGGGCAGAACCGCACCCATCCGCCGCGCCCGGTGCCGATGGATGCAGGCACGGGCATGCCAGCCCCCGCGCCGCCCCCTCCACCGCCGCCGTCCCTAGGTGCGGCCGGAAGCGACGATGTGGTGGTCACGGCGCGGCGCATCGAAGGCCCTGTCATGGAAAGCGCCACGCCGGTTACCAGGATCGGGTCTGAACGCGTGGCCAAAGGCGGCAAGGGCAAGTCCGCCAGTGGCCGTTCGGACAAGGTC
Organism: uncultured Novosphingobium sp.; assembly: GCA_964550775.1. Lineage (GTDB taxonomy): Bacteria > Pseudomonadota > Alphaproteobacteria > Sphingomonadales > Sphingomonadaceae > Novosphingobium. The sequence goes on from CAZKAX010000074.1 coordinate 13,663, forward strand.
GCGCCGGGCCGGATCATGCCGCCCTATCCCCCGCCGCCGCGCCCGCGGCCGCAACCTGATCCGCAGGCCGGGCTGCTCACCGCTGGCGAGCATGACGATCTGCTCAACCCCGAACTCTACGCCGACTATGTCCGCCGTTCGAACCTGGGGCAGGCAATCCCCGATCTGCCCAGGCTGGATACGGCGCGGGTGCTGACCGTGGCGGTGCATGACGGTTCGGGGCGCCCGGTACCGTTCGCTCCGGTCGAGCTAGCCTGCGCCGATGGCGGACGGCTGACGCTGCGGACCATGGCCGATGGCACGGTGACCTTCTTCCCCGATCTTGACCGCCTGGGCCGCCAGGTCTGGCTGCGCACCGGCCAGGAAGACTGGCGGGCCGTCGCGATCCCCGCGCGGCGGGGAGCGCAGCGGGTCGATTTCACACTGGGCCAGCAAGCCCAGGCCGCGCGCAAGCTGGATCTGATGCTGGTGATCGACACCACCGGTTCGATGGGGGACGAAATCCGCTATCTCCAGTCCGAGCTGGCCGCGATCATCGAAAGCCTGCGCGCGCGGCATCAGGGGCTGGATATCCGGTTGGGCTTTGTGTTCTACCGCGATCAGGGGGATGACTATGTCACTGCTACTGTGCCGCTGTCGGCCGGGATCGAGGCAGGACAGGCGGCGCTGCGGCAGGCCTATGCCGGTGGCGGCGGGGACTATCCCGAAGCCATGGAACAGGCCCTGATCCGCGCCGCCGGGCAGAGCTGGCGGGCCGATGCGGTCAAGACCATGCTGCTGGTGGCCGATGCGCCGCCGCACGATGAGAACATGGGCAAGGCCTGGCTCGCCGCCGAACACCTGCGCGCCAGCCGGGTCCACGTGGTGCCGGTGGCGGCTTCGGGCGTGGCGGACAAGGCGGAATACGTGATGCGGGCGATGGCCGCCGCCACCCAGTCGCGCTACACCTTCCTCACCGATGACAGCGGGATCGGCAATCCGCATGCCCCCCCGGCGATCGATTGCTATCTCGTCACCCGGCTCGATGCTTTGCTGCGGCGGGTGATCGACAGCCAGCTGTCAGGCCGCCGGGTGGAGCCGGACAAGGCCGAAGTGATCCGCGAGGTCGGGCAGTACGACGGCGGCAAATGCGTGATCCCGCCGCGGGGCTTGCAAGACCAGTAGCAATTCCGCAGCTTGCTTGCGGTCTGGAACTGTGGAGTCGGGGGATGAGCGCTTTTCCGTCACGGATGTTTCGCTGGGCGGCGATCTATGGGGTGATCGTGCTGCTGCCGATGTACCTTGCGCCGCTGCCGCCGCAGGGGGCCGAAGTGTTCCTGGGCTTTGTCGGGCTGGCGCTGGTGTTCCAGTCGGTGTTCTGGATCATCGGCGGCGATCCGGTGAAGTACCGCGCGCTGATGTTGCCGGCGGTGGCTGAAAAGATGGTGTTCGGCCTGCCTGCACTGACGCTCTATGCCCGCGGCTATCCCGTTCCGCCGCCGGTTGCAGTGTTCGCGGCGATCGACGTGGCGCTGGGAATCGGGTTCTATCTCGCCTGGCGCCGCACTCCCTCTTGACGGCACGGCCCGATGGCTCCCACCCTCGCGCGTACACATACACGTGAGGAACCGCGCAAGCCATCATGCAACTTGTCATCGTAGAATCTCCCGCCAAGGCCAAGACCATCGAGAAGTATCTGGGCAAGGACTACAAGGTCCTCGCCAGCTACGGCCACGTCCGCGATCTGCCGCCCAAGGACGGTTCGGTCCGCCCCGACGAAGGCTTTGCGATGGACTGGGAGCTGTATGGCGACAAGGCGCGCCAGGTGAAGGCAATCACCGATGCCGCCAAGGGCGCCGACCGCCTGATCCTCGCCACCGACCCTGACCGTGAGGGCGAGGCGATCAGCTGGCACGTGCGCGAACTGCTGGCCAAGAAAAAGGCGCTGCCCAAGGAGGTGGAGCGGGTCACCTTCAACGCGATCACCAAGGACGTGATCCTGGCCGCGATGAAACAGCCGCGCGAGCTGGATCAGGACCTGATCGACGCCTACCTCGCCCGCCGCGCGCTCGATTACCTGTTCGGCTTCACCCTTTCGCCGGTGCTCTGGCGCAAGCTGCCCGGCGCGAAAAGCGCGGGCCGGGTCCAGTCGGTTGCGCTGCGGCTGATCGTTGAGCGCGAGCGCGAGATCGAGGCGTTCCGGCCGCAGGAATACTGGTCGGTCATCGCGAGCCTCGAACACCTTGGCACCCAGTTCGCGGCCCGGCTGGTCAAGTTCGACGGCGAAAAGCTCGACAAGCTGACGCTGGGGGACGCGGGCAGCGCGGCGCGGGCCAAGGCCGTGGTCGAGGCGGGGAGCTTCCGGGTCGAGGAGGTCGATGTCCGCCCGACCCGGCGCAATCCCTGGCCGCCGTTCACCACCAGTACCTTGCAGATGGAAGCCTCGCGCAAGCTGGGCTTTTCCGCCAGCCACACCATGCGCGTGGCGCAGACGCTGTATGAGGCCGGCGCGATCACCTATATGCGGACCGACGGAGTCCAGATGGACTCCAGCGCGATTTCCGCAGCGCGCAAGGCGATCAGCGATCGTTACAACAACGGCCACTATCTGCCGGAAAAGCCCCGGCATTACGAAACCAAGGCCAAGAACGCCCAGGAAGCGCACGAGGCGATCCGGCCGACCGATTTCGGCAAGGACCACTATGGCAGCGGCGACGAAGCGCGGCTTTACGAACTGATCTGGAAGCGCGCGATCGCCAGCCAGATGGCCTCTGCCGCGATCGAGCGCACCAGCGTCACCCTGCGGGACGGCACCGGCAAGCATGAACTGCGCGCCAGCGGTCAGGTGATCAAGTTCCCGGGCTTCCTCGCGGTTTACGACGAAACGCTCGACCAGAAGCCGGGCGATGACGAGGA
>CAZKAX010000075.1:0-16365 GCA_964550775.1 uncultured Novosphingobium sp.
CGGCGGGCGGCGTGGGCCTCTCGGCGGTGGAACTGGGCAAGGCCTATGGCGCGCGGGTGATCGCGGCGGTTTCCAGTGAGGAAAAGGGCGCGGTCGCGCGGGAACACGGCGCGGACGAAGTGGTGGTCTATCCGATGGGCCCGCTCAGCAAGGACGAATCCAAGGCGCTGGCCGAAGCCTTCAAGGCTGCTTGCGGGCCGAATGGCGCCGATGTGGTCTATGACATCATCGGCGGGGACTATTCCGAACCCGCGCTGCGCTCGATCGCGTGGGAAGGCCGGTTCTGCGTGGTTGGCTTTACCGCCGGGATCCCCAAGCTGCCGCTCAACCTGACCCTGCTGAAAAGCTGCGACGTCTGCGGCGTGTTCTGGGGCGCCTGGGTGGCGCGCGAACCGGCGGCCAATGCCAAACACATCGCGACGCTGTTCGACCTGCTGAAGAGCGGCAAGATCAATCCGCGCGTTTCCGCCACTTTCCCGCTGGAACGCGGCGGCGAAGCAATTGCCCTGCTCGCCAGCCGCAAGGCCGTGGGCAAGGTTGTGGTGACCATGGCCTGACCGGCATCAGGCCGGCGGCACAAACGGGAGATACGGGTATGAAGATCATGGCGATCGCGGCGCTGGCAGCGCTGGGAGCAACCGCATTTGCCGTGCAGGCCCGCCCCGCCCCGGCCCCCGCCAGCCCCAGCGCCGCCCAACTGGTCGCCGCACGGCAGGCGGCGATGGCCATGTCGGCCACCTCGGTCAACATGCTGAAGGGGGGCAGCGCCAATGGCATGCCGCTGAAAAGCCTGGCCTTCCCCGCCAACGGCCTGGCCAAATGGGCCGTGGCCATGCCGGCCATGTTTGCAGAAAGCACCAAAGGCCAGCCCAGCCGGGCCCGCCCTGAAGTGTGGACCAACAAGGCCGATTTCGCCGCCAAGGCCGATGCCATGGCCCAGGCAACCAAGGCACTCGCCGCCGCCGCCGCGGCAGAAGACAAGGACGCCTTCGCCTCGGCCCTTGCCTCTGTCGGCGGTGCGTGTAAGGGCTGCCACGATTCCTATCAGGCGCCGCCTCCGGCCAAACCGGCGGGCTGAGCGCCGCAGCACGCAAGCCAAGGGACCAACATGACCGATTTCAATGACCGCGAACGCGCCGAAGAAGCCAAGTTCGCGCATGACGAAGAAATGCACTTTCGCATCCACGCCCGCCGCAACCGCCTGCTGGGCCAGTGGGCGGCCGAACGCATGGGCCTGTCCGCAGTCGAAGCCGAAGCCTATGCCAAGAGCGTGGTCCAGGCCGATTTCGAGGAAGCCGGCGACGAGGACGTGATCCGCAAGCTGCTGGGCGATCTGGTTTCGGCCGGAGAGAACGTCAGCGAAGCCGATATCCGCGCCGCGATGGATGCCAAGGCGGTCGAAGCCAAGCGCATGCTGATGGGCGAAGGCTGATGCCAATGCCCGCGGCAGAGATCGTGGCCCTGATCAAGGCCGGGCTGCCCGATGCCGAAGTGACGATGACCGACCTGGCCGGTGACAACAACCACTGGGCCGCGCATGTCGTGTCCAGTGCCTTTGCCGGCAAGCCGCGCGTGGCCCAGCACAAGCTGGTCTATGCCGCAATCGGTGAGCGCATGGGCGGCGAACTTCACGCCTTGCAACTGACCACCGCCGTGCCCAATTAGGGCGGCGAGGAGATACCAGACCCATGTCCGACGCCCAGACCCGCATCGCCGAAATCGTCAGCAGCAACCCCGTGGTGCTGTTCATGAAGGGTACGCCGCTGTTCCCGCAGTGCGGTTTTTCCAGCCGCGCGATTGCGATCCTCGATCACCTGGGGGTGAGTTACGAAAGCGTCGACGTGTTGCAGGACATGGAAGTGCGCCAGGGAATCAAGCAGTTCTCTGACTGGCCGACCATCCCGCAGCTCTATGTAAAGGGCGAATTTGTGGGCGGCAGCGACATCATGATGGAAATGTACGAAGCGGGCGAACTGCACCAGCTGATGGCCGACGCCGGGCTTACCCCCGCGAATTGACCGCGCGGCGGGGTTCGGCCCCGCCCGGCAGGTCAAGCTCGATCTGGCCCGCGGCAACCGGCCGGCCGATCAGGTAACCCTGGAACACCTGACAACCGCAAGCCAGCAATTGCTGGCGCTGGCGCTCGATTTCCACCCCTTCGCCAATCACTTCCAGCCCAAAGCTGCGCGCCAGCTTGACGACCGCATCGACCAGCCCGTCGGCCCCTTCGCTTTCGCCCAGGCTGGCCACGAAGCTGCGGTCGATCTTGATCTTGTCCACCGCAAAGCGCTGCAGCAGGCTGAGGCTGGAATAGCCGGTGCCGAAATCGTCCAGCGCGATGGTAAAGCCAAACCGCTTCAGCACGTCGAAATTCCCGCGCGTGACCGGATCATCGCCCAGCAGCGCGGTTTCGGTCAGCTCGATCTCGTACCGCGCCGGATCGACCCCGGCGCGCGCGGCCAGCTGCATCAGCAATGCCGCAAAGCCGGGCGTGCGCATCTGCACGGCCGAAATGTTGATCGCCACCCGCAAGTGCCGCCAGTGGCTGGTTTCCTGCAAGACCCGCCGCAGCACCCATTCGCCCAGCGGCCGGATCAGCCCGCATTCCTCGGCCAAGGGCACGAACAGTTCGGGTGAGATCGCCCCGCGCTGCGGGTGGGTCCAGCGCAGCAGCGCCTCTACCGCGATCACATCGCCATTGCGGCCGACTTGCGGCTGATAGACCATGTGCAGGCTGTCATCGCTCAGCGCGGCGCGCAGATCAGCCTCCAACGTGCGCCGCATGGTCAGCGCCGCGTCCATTTCCGGTTCGAAGAAGCACACGCAGCCCCGGCCCTGATCCTTGGCCCGGTATAGCGCCAGATCGGCCCAGCGCAGCGCCTGGCTGGGTTCGATCCCGCTGCGATCGATCAGCGCCGCACCGATCGAGCAGCCCACCTCGATCCGCCCGAATTCACTGTCAAACACCGGGCTGACCGCTCTCAGGATCCGTTCGGCCAGCGCTTCGGCCGCGCTGCGGGCGGTCGCGGGGGCCAGTACGACGAATTCGTCCCCGCCCTGCCGCGCGATCACGCAGCCCGCATCGCACGTGGCGCGCAGCCGCTCGGCAACCACTTCGATCAGGGCATCGCCCGCGCCGTGGCCCATGGTGTCGTTGACTTCCTTGAACCGGTCGAGATCGACGCACAGCACCGCCAGCGGCGGATCGCCCGCACCGCGCAGCAGCACTTCCAGCCGTTCGAACAACAGCGCGCGGTTGGGCAGCCGGGTCAGCGGATCGTGATAGGCCAGATGCCGCGCGCGCGCCTCGCTCGCGATCAGTTCGGTCACGATCACGTCCGACCGGCGCACAATCGACCAGCCGATCGCGCCGAGCAGGCCCAGTGCCGACAGCAGCGATACCATCAGCGCACGCAGCAGTGCCGTGCCCGGGCGGCGCGGGGTCCAGGCCAGGGTCGCCACCTGCACCCCATCGGGGCCGTGCAGCGCCACCCAGTTCTTGCCGCTGGCCGTGGGCGGACCATCGACCAGTTCCAGATTTTCGACGAGATAGCGCGCGGCGAACGCATCAAGCATCGCCCGGTCAAGCGGCAGGGCGGTAATCGCAATCGGGGCCTGTTTCCCGCGCGGCATGACCAGCCCGACATCGGGCTGGACCAATGTGGCGATGGCGATGAACACTTTGCCTTCGGCCTGAACCAATGCGTTGACCTGGATCGGCGGGGTGATCATGTCCTTGGCGCCGGGGCGAGCCCGCAAGGGCGGGCGCAGCGCCTCTGCCCGGCGCACTTTGGCGATCATCGCCGTCAGCTCTTCGGCGAACGGCGCATAACGATCCAGCCCGGCGCGCACGCCATCGCTGGCGGCATAGACCGGCCGGTCCTGTCCATCGACGAAGAACACGCGGGTAAAGCCGTTGAAAGTGTAAAGGTAGGTGCCGAAATTGCGATCGGCCCAGTTGGGATCAAAGCTGTGTTCCAGCTTGAGCACGGCATCGTCCCAATCGGCCTGGGGCACGATGATCGCATCGAATTCCTGCAACTGGCGTTCGAACCCGTGCTCCACCATGTTGCGTTCGCGCAGCGATGCGGCCTGATCGAAGCGATAGACCAGAAACAGCGCCAGCCCGAACAGCAGCAACATGCCGCTCAGCGTCATGGCAATGATCGGCCCCAGCAAGCGGCGCTTGCGGCGGTCGCCCGGCAGCTTGGCTGTGTTCCTGATGGCCCTCAAATACAACGGCGTCAGCCCCCGCGTGCGCGTTTTCGACCGGGCGGCATAACCCAACGGGTCGAACGAACCGGAAAGGCGGCCTAGGCAGTTTTGCGGAGATTTGGGGAAGTTCTCGGGGAGGCGGGACCGCGGAGACCAGGAGGCGGCCCCGCCTCTTTCGAGACTACTTGGGGGTACCAGATACAATGCATTGACCGTGCCAAATTCCAATTTTCGTTATTCTGCATGCATTTGTCATTTTTCGCGCGATTCAGCCCTGCGGCATTTGTAAGGATTTCCGACAGGCAGCCTGCGCTTTCGGGCCGAATTTGCGCTTGGCAAAGCGGCTGCGGTCTTACACTCTGCGCGGCATATGGATGTGACCGATATGTTCGACACGGGCGGCGAAGCGCCCCCCGCGACCCCCGCTGCGACGCTGGTGATCTTCCGCAACGATCCGGCGGGCGGCCCGCCGCAACTGCTGATGGTGGAACGTTCGGCCTCGATGTCGTTCGCGGGCGGCGCGGCGGTGTTTCCGGGCGGCCGGGTGGATGATGCCGACCGCGATCTGGCCCTGACGCTGGGCGCGTCCGATGACGATGCGCGCGATGAACTGGCCGCGCGGATCGGCGCGGTACGCGAAACTCTGGAGGAAACCGGGCTCGTCCTTGGCATCCATCAGCGCCCCACGCTGGACGAAGCCCGCCGCGCGCGGGCGCTGCTGCTGGATGGGGGCGAACTGGCCCCGGTGCTGGCGGCGATGGGTTGGGAGCTTGATCTCGAAGCCCTCGTGCCATTCGCCCGCTGGCGGCCCAAGCACCGCGAAGTGCGGGTGTTCGACACGCGCTTTTACCTCGCGGACCTGGGCACCGGCGCGGTCGATCTGCTGGTTGATGAGACGGAGAACACCCACTTGTTCTGGGCCAGTGCGCAAGGCGCGCTCGATCTGGCCGAACAGGGCAAGATCAAGGTGATCTTCCCGACCCGCCGCAATCTGGAACGGCTCGCGCTGTTCCATTCGTTCGACGATGCCCTCGCCCACGTCGCGGTGTTCCCCAGCAAGATGATCACCCCTTACATGGACGTCCGCGATGGTGAGCCCTGGCTGATGATCGAGGGGGAATCCGGCTATCCGGTGCTGGGCGAAAAACTGGAAAGCGCGGCGCGCGGGTAAGAAAAGACCCCCTCATGCTCAATCGCACGAGGGGGCTGTAGGTGCCGATGGCAGAAGGGCCGCCACCGGTCGGGTCGCAGGTTCTCGCTAGGGGGATTCGCGGGGTAAAGACTGTGACGGATGTCACATCTTTCGGCTGAGCGAGCGAAAAAGCTGATTTTGTTACCGCAATGCCACAAATGCGCGGCCCGAAAGGTGTCGCGGCCGGGCTGCTGGGGAAAGAATATAACCCAAACGGGGCGGCAGGTTTTGGCGCGCCCGGCAGGATTGGCGACGCCGCTGCGCGCCGCCGCCGTCTCCGCCCCTGCGGGGCTTCGACTCCGAAAGTTCAAACCTTTGGGGACCCGCCAAAACCCGCCACCCCTGCGGGGCGGCAGGTTTTGGCGCGCCCGGCAGGATTCGAACCTGCGACCACCAGCTTAGAAGGCAGGTGCTCTATCCAGCTGAGCTACGGGCGCGCGCGGGGGTTCTCATAGGCGGGGATTGCGCGGGCTGTAAACGGGGTTAGGCTGCGCCGCCATGACCAATCCCCTTTCCCGCCTTGATGGCCAGGCCGGCGCGCGGCGCCATTTTCGCTATTTCGACTATCTGATGGCGGCATTCGTCGCGATCCTGCTGCTGTCGAACCTGATCGGGGCGAGCAAGCTGGCGACGCTGGGCGGCTATACCTTTGGCGCCGGGATCCTGTTTTTCCCGCTGAGCTATGTGCTGGGCGACGTGCTGACCGAGGTTTACGGCTATGCCAATGCCCGCCGCTGCGTCTGGGCCGGGTTTGCCGCGCTGATCTTCATGGCTTTCATGAGCTTTGTGGTGGTCGCCATGCCCCCGGCCGATGGCTGGGGCGGGCAAGCGGCCTATGAAAGCGTGTTCGGCAGCACCTGGCGGATCGTCGCGGCATCGGTGCTGGCGTTCTGGGCCGGGGAATTCGTCAATTCCTTCGTGCTCGCGCGGATGAAGATCCTGACCGGCGGCAAGCATCTGTGGAGCCGGACGATCGGATCGACCGTGTTCGGGCAGGCGGTGGACAGCGCGATTTTCTATCCGGTCGCGTTCCTGGGCACCTGGTCGAACGAGCAGGTGTTGACCGTGATGGTGACCAACTGGCTGCTGAAGGTTACCTGGGAAGTGGTGCTGACCCCGGTGACTTACGCGGTGGTCGGCTGGTTCAAATCGCGCGAGGGGGTGGATGTGTTCGATGAAGGCACCGATTTCAGCCCCTTTGCCAAGGCTGATGCGGTTTAGGCCCCGCCCGCCGGGCGGGGCCTCACCGGTTGCCAGACCTCAGTCCGCGATGAGGCCGATGGCGAGGTAGATCAGCAGCAGCGAACCGAAGCCGAAGATCGTGCCGAGCGCGAAGGCCACGCGGACCAGCGTGACGTCCCAGCCGAAGAACTGGGCAATGCCCGAGCAGACGCCCATGAACTTGCCATTGGCCTTGTCGAGGCGGAAGCCGCGGTTCGAGGGGGTGTTGCCGCCCATGCGATCGACCGGGCTCATGCCACGACACTCACATAGGCGCCGGCGAACTGGCTGTGGGCCTGGCCGGTCTGCGGGGTCTGGACCGTGGTGCCGATCGAGGCGACCGAGAGCACCAGCGCGAGGGCGGCAGCGGCAGCTTTCTGGCTGAAGGTATTGAGAGCAAGCATGGTTGGTTCCTTTCCTGAATGTTGGTTCGCAGAGGGCTCTGCGGATGCCATAGTGATTGCAGGGACCGTGCCAGTTTCGAAAAACCCCGGAAATCCAAGCTTTCGCCGCGATGAACGGAATTTGCGCCGTTCGTTCACTTCCAACAGTTAGTGATTTTTCCCAACTATCAGGATAAGCCTTTCGCGTGACTTCACCGCGCGGCGGCCCTATCGCGGCGCCATGGCGCTGTCGCGGCTCACCCTCACCCACTATCGCAACCATGCCGACACCCGGCTGGACGGCGCGCGGCAGTTCAACCTGCTGGTGGGAGAGAACGGCGCGGGCAAGACCAATGTGCTGGAGGCGCTCTCGCTGCTTGCCCCTGGTCGCGGCCTGCGCCGCGCCGCACTGACCGATATTCCCGGCCACGGCGGCGACGGCGGCTTTGCCGTCAGCGCAGAGCTGGGCAGCGAAGTGCAGCTAGGCACCGGGGTCCGCCCCGAACGCCCGGGGCGGCGCGTGGTGCAGGTCAACGGCGCCGAGGCCCCCGCGCTGCGGCTGGGCGAATGGCTCTCGCTCGGCTGGCTGACTCCAGCGATGGACCGTTTGTTCGCCGAGGGCGCAGGCGCGCGGCGGCGGTTTCTGGACCGGCTGGTGCTGGCGCTGGAACCGGCCCATGCCCGCAACGCCAGCCGCCTGGAGAACGCCCTGCGCGAACGCAACCGCTTGCTGGGTGAGCCGATGGAGCCTGATCCGGCCTGGCTCGATGCGCTGGAAGGCCAGCTGGCCGAGGCCGGCGCACTGGTGGCGCAGGCGCGCGCGCGGCTGGTGGCGCGGCTGTCAGAAGCGCTGGCCGTGCTGCCCGAAGCGCCATTTGCCCGGCCGCTGCTGGCCTATCAGCCCGGCGGGCCGCTCGATCCCGAAGCTCTGGCCGAAGCCCTGCGCGAAAGCCGCCGCCGCGACCGCGCCGCCCAGCGCACCCTGACCGGCCCGCACCGCGATGAACTCGCCGTCACCATGGCCGGGAAGGATCAGCCCGCCGCCGAATGTTCGACCGGCGAGCAAAAGGCCATGCTGATCGCGATCACGCTGGCCCACGCCGGACTGCTCGATCCCGACCGCCCCGGCCTGCTGCTGCTCGATGAAGTCGCCGCGCATCTTGATCCGGTCCGCCGCGCGGCGCTGTTTGACCGGCTGCGGCAGGGCACGGCGCAAGTCTGGCTGACCGGCACCGAATTGCCTCCGTTCGAGGGGATTGCCGGGGAAGCCGCGGTGTGGCGGGTGTGCGATGGTGCGGTGGAGCGGTTGGGGTAGAAGGCCCCTCCGTCAGCCCTGCGGGCTGCCACCTCCCCATTTGTGCTTCGCAAAAATGGAGAGGGACCAGGCGCGACGGGAATCCCTCTCCATTTTTCCCGCAGGGACAAATGGGGAGGTGGCCCGCCGCAGGCGGGTCGGAGGGGCTCTACTTCTTCACCAGCCCCGCCACCTGCTCCACCGTCGCTTCCACCATCAGATCGATCCCCGGCGCGGTCGGGTGGATGTGATCCTGCTGGATCAGTTCGGGCTTGCCCAGCACCGGCTGGAGGAAGAACGGCACCAGCGCGGCGCCGTGCTTTTTCGCCAGCGCCGGATAGATCGCATCGAACTTCGCGCGGTAATCCGCCCCCAGATTGGGCGGGGCGAGCATGCCCATCAGCATGGCGGGAACCTTGCGCTGGTTCAATTTGGTCAGGATCGCATCAAGGTTGGCCTTGGTCTGCTCCGGCGGCAGGCCGCGCAGCACATCGTTGCCGCCCAGGCTGATCAGCACCAGTGCCGGGGGCTGTTTCTGGCTGTTCAGCGTAAAGTCCAGCCGCGCGAGGCCGCCCGCGGTGGTATCGCCGGAAACCCCGGCGTTCATGATCTGCGCATTGATCCCGCGCGCGCGCAGCGCCTGTTCCAGATGCGCGGGATAGCTTTGCCCCGGCTCCAGCCCGTATCCGGCAAACAGGCTGTCCCCCAGCGCCACCATCGGCACGGCAGGGCCCATCACCGGCAGTTCGGCGGCGGGCGGCCCGGCGCTTTCGCTGGCGGGCGCGGCGGGGACCTGCCCCTGGCCGCAAGCAGCCAGCAACAAGACGAGCCCCAGGGGGGTTGCAACTGAGGCCCTGCGCTTCCATTTCATAGTGAAACTCTCCTTGCCCTCCCAGCTAAGGCCTCTTGCCCGCGTGACAAGCCCCCTTCCGGCGATCACCGCCGCCCAACTTACCCTTTCCCTTGGCAGTGGTGACCATCAGGTCGAAATCTTGCGCGGGATCGACCTGACCGTGACGCAGGGCCAGACGTTGGCGCTGCTCGGCCCATCGGGTTCGGGCAAGAGCAGCCTGATGGCCGTATTGTCCGGGCTGGAACGCGCCAGCGGCGGCGCGCTGCAAGTGGCCGGGGCTGATTTCGCCGCGCTGACCGAGGACGAGCTGGCCGCCGCGCGCCGGGGCCGGATCGGGATCGTGCTGCAGGCATTCCACTTGCTGCCGACCATGACGGCGCTGGAAAACGTGATGACCCCGCTCGAACTGGCCGGCCTGCCCGATGCCCGCACCCGCGCCGCGGCCGAACTGGAAGCGGTTGGCCTGGGCCACCGGCTGACCCATTATCCGGCGCAACTATCGGGCGGGGAACAGCAACGCGTCGCCATCGCCCGCGCCCTTGCCGCGCGGCCCTCGCTGGTGTTTGCGGACGAGCCCACCGGCAACCTCGATCACGCGACGGGTGAAACGATCATCGACCTTCTGTTCTCCCGCCGCGCCGAAACCGGGGCGACCCTGGTGATCATCACCCACGATCCGGAACTGGCCGCACGCTGCCAGCGGGTCATCACGCTCGCCGACGGGCGGATCGTGAGCGATACGGCCGGATGAACCACCTCCCCTGGTCTACCGCATGGCGCATTGCCCGCCGCGATCTGTCCGCGCGGTTCCGGGGGCTGCGGCTGTTGCTCGCCTGCCTGTTCCTGGGCGTGGGCGCGCTGGCGGCGATCGGGACGCTGACCGGGGCGATCGAGCGTGAGCTGAAAGGCCGCGGGCAGACGATCCTGGGCGGCGATGTTCAGATCGAGGTCTGGCAGCGGCTGGCCAGTGCCGAGGAACGTCAGGCCTTTGCCGCGCTGGGCAAGCTGTCTGGCGGAGTGCGGTTGCAGGCCATGGCAACCCATGGCGCGCTCGCCTCTCCGGTCGAGCTCAAGGCGGTGGATGCGGCCTGGCCGCTGGTCGGGCGGCTGGCGCTGGACGATGGCCGCCAGACGGGCGCGCCGCCAAAGGGGCAGGCCTGGCTTTCCCCCGATGCCGCCGCGCGGCTGGGGGTGAAACGCGGGGACAGCTTTGCGATTGGCGGGCAGAGCCTGACCGTCGGCGGGATCATCGCCAGCGAGCCGGACCGGCTGTCCGAAGGCTTTGCACTCGGCCCGCCGGTAATCGTGGGCGAGGAATTTCCGGCCAGCGCCGGGCTGACCCAGCCGGGGGCGATGTTCCGCGCACGCTACCGCGTGCTGCTGCCCCCGGGCGGAGATCCGGTGGCGGCAATCGATACACTGAAAACACGCTATCCCGCCGCCGGGTTCAGCTATCGCGAGCGTGACAAGGCCGCGCCGGGGGCCGAACGGTTTGTCACGCGGATGGGCGAATTCCTCGTGCTGGTCGGGCTGGCCGCGCTGGTGATTGCCGGGATCGGGATCGGCGGCGGGGTTTCCAGCTATCTTGAGGCGCGGCGCGGCAGCATCGCGACGTTCAAGGTGCTGGGCGCGACGAGCCAAGACATTGCACGGATCTATCTGTTGCAGGTGGCCAGCGCCGCTGCCCTTGGCGCAGGCCTGGGGCTGGTCGCGGGGGTCATGGTGACGCCGCTGTTTGCTGTGGCGCTGGGCCAGTTGCTGCCAGTCGCGCCGGGGCTGGTGCTGGACTGGGCCGCGCTGGCCCGGGCCGCGGCCTATGGCCTGCTGGTTGCACTGGTCTTTGCTGCGCCGCCGCTGCTGGCCGCGCGGCGGTTTCCGGCCATGGCGCTGTTTCGCGCACGGGTCAGCCCGCTCAGCGGATCGCGGCGCGAGGCTTTGGTGCCGGTGGGACTGGGCATGGTGGCGATTGCCGCGCTGGCCATGGCCACCGCCGCGCAGCCGCTGGTCAGCGCGCTGTTCCTGGCCGGAGCTGTCGCCCTGCTGGGCCTGCTTGGCGCGCTAGGCTGGGCGATCCGCTGGGCAGCGCAGCGCGCGCCGCGTCCGGAACACCCGCTGCTGCGCCTTGCGCTGGCCAACCTGCACCGCCCATCGGCCCAGACCGGGGCACTGGTAACCGCGCTGGGGTTCGGACTGTCAGCGTTCGTGCTGCTGGCGGCGGTGCAATCGAGCCTCGACGCCAATATCGCCGCGCGGGTGCCACAAAAGGCGCCGGACTATTTCGTGCTCGACGTGCCCAAGGACCGCGCCGAAGCCTTCAAGACGAGCGTCGCTGCGGCCGAGCCCGGCGCGCGGGTGCGGCTGGTTCCGGCCATGCGCGGGGCGATCCTGGCCTATGGGCCGGAACAGGCGATGACCCGCGTGGCCGATCTGAAAGTGATCCCCGATGAAGCCTGGGCCCTGCGCGGCGAACGCGGGCTGACCTATTCCGAGGAACTGCCGGAGGGCAATTCGATTACCGCCGGGAAATGGTGGCCACGCGGCTATACCGGTGAACCGCTGGTTTCGGTTGACGAACGGCTGGCCACTTCGCTGGACCTCAAATTGGGGGACATGGTGACGATCGGCCTGCTGGGGGTGGAACGCACCGCCCGGATCGCATCGCTGCGGCGGATCGACTGGGATTCGATGGGCTTCAACTATGTGCTGGTGTTCTCCCCCAATGCCATCGCCGATGCCCCGCACAACATGGCGGCGACGATCAATCTTCGCGCGGGATCGGACAAGACTGGCTTGCTCCAGGCCCTGATCCGCCAGTTCCCCTCCAGCTCGGTGATCGAGGTTGGCGGGGTGCTGAAGCAGGCGCGTGAGCTGTTGGGGCAAGTCTCGACCGCGATCCTCGCCGCCGCTTCGGTCGCGGTGCTGGCGGGGGTGGCGGTGCTGCTGGGCGCGATTGCGGCGGCGCGGGCGAGCCGGCTGTATGACAACGTTATCCTGCGCGTGCTGGGCGCGAGCCGGCGGCAATTGCTGCTGCTGCAACTGGCCGAATACGGCCTGCTGACACTGTTGCTGGCCGGGGTGTCGCTGGCGCTTGGCAGCGGCCTCGCCTGGCTGGTGGTGGTCCAGCTGTTCGAGTTCGAATGGCTGCCCGCCTGGGGCACGGTCCTGGCCGTGCTCGGAGCGGGCCTTGCCCTGGTGTTCGCCTTCGCCCTCGCCGGATCGCTGCCGCTGCTGCGGGCGAAACCGGCTCAGGCGCTGCGGGAGCTTTAGGCGAAAACGTCGGTGTTTGCCGGATCCTTGGGGTCATCGCCAAACCGGTTCGGCCCCTTGGTTCCTTCGATGCACATGAACACCAGCACGATCAGCCCGCCGATGTAGGGAATGAACCCCAGCAAGATGAACCAACCGCTCTTGTCCTGATCGTGGAAGCGGCGCACCTGAACGGCAAGGCTGGGGATCAGCGAGCCAAGCCCCCAGATCGCCAAAAGTCCGACGGCCAGATAAGCCAGCACGCCCATTTCCGGCTCACCCGTCTCACCCATGTTCATCCCGGAAACCATCAGGCCCACCAGCACGATCGAAACGATCACGCTGAGCAGAGTGAACATCCAGTATTCCTTGCGCCGCGAACGCCCCGAAAAGTCGGCATAGCGGCGATACGGCATCAACATCCATTCCAGCATGGTAAACCCCCTCTGTTTCCCGGCACCGCAAGCAGCGCTCGTCGAAGAGCAACACAAAGCCATGGGACTTGCAAACAAAAAGGCGGGACGCGGTTTGGCAGCATGGCCAGATCCTCCCCCTT
This sequence comes from uncultured Novosphingobium sp., assembly GCA_964550775.1. Lineage (GTDB taxonomy): Bacteria > Pseudomonadota > Alphaproteobacteria > Sphingomonadales > Sphingomonadaceae > Novosphingobium. The sequence goes on from CAZKAX010000075.1 coordinate 12,961, forward strand.
TGGGGGAGGTGCCGCAGCGAAGCGGAGGCGGAGGGGGGCGTACAAGAAAAAAGCCGCGATAGCGGCTGCGCGCTGCTGCGCGCAATTTTGCCAGCCCCCCTCCACTGCTTCGCGGTTCCCCTCCCCCGAGGGGGTGGATCTTGTAAGAGTCAGGCTAGCCGCAAGCTACCACTTGAACCGCACCGATCCGCCCCAGGTGCGCGGCTGGTTGGGGTAGCCGGAGATCGAGCCGGGCTGCGCGACCGAATCGAACAACGACAGCAGGTAGCGATCATTGGTGAGGTTGCGGCCCCAGACCGACAGTTCCAGCCCGTTCGCCATGGCATAGGTCAGCGAGGCATTGACCTCGCTCACTTCGCGCTTGAACGGCCGCGCGGCGTCGAAGGCGGGTTGATAGCTGACCACTTGCCCCAGGGCATTGCGCTGGATGAACCCGGGCAGTCCTTCGACAATCGCGACCGGGCTTTCATAGTGCCAGTCCCCGCTCAGGATCACGCGGCTGCCATCCGCCAGTTCGTGGTTCCAGCTGGCCCCGATCGTGCTCGACAGGGCGGGAATGCCCGCCGGGCGCGTGCCGCTGGCATTGCCCAGCGCGGACTGGACAAAGCTGTCATAACGCGGATCGAGATAGACCATCGAGAGGTTCAGCGTCAGCGCCTTGCCCGCCTTCATCGTCCCGTCGAATTCCACCCCGCGCGTGCTCTGCTTGCCGGCATTGGCCAGCGCAAAGCCGGTGCCGGTGAAGGTGTTGGACTGGAAGCCCGCAATGGTCTGCTTGAACAGCGTCAGGTTGGCGCTGGCGATCCCGAACTTCGTCTTGATCCCCAGTTCCAGCACCCGCGCATCTTCAGGCCCGGCAAAGCGCGAACCGGTGGTGAGGTTGTTCACCAGCAGTCCGGCTCCGGTCAGCGCGGCATAGTTCGACGCGAGCGGGCGGCTATCGCGCGAGAGGTTGAACGAGCTCGCCTTGTAGCCGGTGGCATAGGAGAAATAGGTGTTGACGCTGTCCGTCACCTGCCAGGCCAGCCGCCCGGTCCACGACCAGTCACCATCGCGGGTCTGGCCGCTTTCCACCGCATTGGGGAAATTGCGGAACGGCGGCAGGAACTGCAGCGGACGCAGCGCCAGCAACGGATTGAGCGACGGATTGGTCGACCCCCCGCCCAGCGCGACCAGATTGAGACTGGAAAAGATATCGGTGCTGGTTACCGCCGAAGTCACGTCCTTGGCATCGTGGGTATAGTTCCCCCCGATCGTCAGGGTAACATTGTGGAGCGGCTTGAAATCGAGGTTGCCGAACACCGACCAGGCCTTGTCATGCATCTTGAAGCTGTCGAACAGGCCCTGCCCGGGCGCGAAGAAGCTTTGCCCCGCGGGCAGCATGATCAGCGATTCCAGCGCGCCCACGCCTCCGCCTGAAAGCAGATTGGCATAGGGCCGGAACGCCTTGCCGTAAGTCAGCGCGTTGCCCGTGGTGACTTTCTCGTCAAAGAAATAGGCCCCGGCCATAGCGTTGAAAAAGTCCATGAACCCGGCCGAAGCGCGCAGTTCCTGGGTAAACGTACCGATGTCGAGCGTGCCCGCGTTCTGCCCGATCAGATCGGCGCTGGTGAAGTCCGAATCCTGATTGGTGCGGCTCTTGCTCTTGCGGTAGGCCGTGATCGAGGTCAGCTTGAGCGGGCCGACAGTGTAGTCGGCCTGGCCCGAGACACCCCAGTTCTCGATTTCATTGCTGCTGGCAAAGTTGGAATAAACCGTGCCGCCAAACGGATCGCCGGCGGCGTTGACCTTGCCCCCCAGCGCCTCGACCGCGCTGGTCGCGGCGGAGCGGCGCAGGTTGACCACCGCGCAGCAGGCTTCATCGATCTTGTCATAGTCCGCGATCAGCCGCAGCTTCAGCTGGTCGCTGGGTTCGATCCTGAGCTGCCCGCGCAGGAACCAGCGATCCCGCTCATTGGTGCGCCCGCCATAGCCCAGGTCCTGCACCATGCCGTCGCGCTGGTTGATCCCGGCGGAGAGGCTGGCGGCGACATTGGCCATCAGCGGCCCGGTGACATAGCCTTTCAGCACCTTGGCGTTGTAATCGCCATAGCTCGCCTCGACGCTGCCGTGGAACTTGAACGCGGGTTCGCGCGTGACCAGGCTGATCACCCCGGCGCTGGCGTTCTTGCCGAACAGCGTGCTTTGCGGCCCGCGCAGCACTTCCACGCGGGCGACATCGGGCAAATCGCCGATCTGCGCGCCGGTGCGGCTGCGATAGACCCCGTCCACGAACACCCCGACCGACGGTTCGATCCCGGCGTTGTTGGCCCCGTTGCCAAAGCCGCGGATGATGAAATTGGTGTTCGCGCTGCTTTGCAGCTGGGTGACGCGCAGCGCCGGAACCAGCGTTTGCAGATCCTTCAGATCGCGCACCGCAGCCCGTTCGATCGCATCGGCCGTGGCGACCGAGACGGCCACCGGCACGTTCTGCAGGGTCTGTTCCCGCTTGGTCGCGGTGACGACGATTTCGTTGCCGTATTGCTCCTCGCTGGCCGTGCCCTCGTCAGCCGGAGGCGCGGCTTCGGCCTCTTCCTCGATCGGCGGTTCGGCCATTTCCTGCGCAAAACCAGCTGTCGGAGCGGTAAACGCGGCCAGGGCAATCCCCAGCATCAAACGCAGGCGCAGCGATCCGGCACCTTTGGCAACAAGCGAAGTCATCGATTGATTCCTGCATAAATAACCATGGCGGCAGCCCCGCCTTGGCGCGCCAGATAGGGGCGCGCGCCGCGCCTAGCAATCGCTCGTGACCAATTTGTGGCGGGGCCCGAGCGGGCTGTTGCCATGCGGGCACAGTCAGCGCCCTTGCCCCGGAGCCTCGCTTGGGCTAGGGGCGCGGCGCATATTGCGGTGCAACACGCGCCGCCCACCCCTCTCTATCCGAAGGCCCTACGATGTCCGCCCCCCTCCCCCTGCGCAATATCGCGATCATTGCGCACGTTGACCACGGCAAGACCACCCTGGTTGACCAGCTGTTCCGCCAGTCCGGCACGTTCCGTGACAACCAGCGCGTCGAAGAGCGCGCGATGGATTCCAACGACCTGGAAAAGGAACGCGGGATCACCATTCTCGCCAAGTGCACCAGCGTCGAATGGGAAGGCACCCGGATCAACATCGTCGACACCCCCGGCCACGCCGACTTCGGCGGCGAGGTGGAGCGGATCCTCTCGATGGTCGACGGCGTGATCCTGCTGGTTGACAGCTCGGAAGGCGCAATGCCGCAGACCAAGTTCGTCACCGGCAAGGCGCTGGCGCTGGGCCTCAGGCCCATCGTGGTGGTCAACAAGGTCGATCGCCCGGACGAACGCATCCAGGAAGTGCTGGACGAAGTGTTCGACCTGTTCGTCAGCCTCGACGCCAGCGATG
>CAZKAX010000076.1:0-16074 GCA_964550775.1 uncultured Novosphingobium sp.
AGGCCACCGACAGCCCCTTTTGCCCGGCGGCAAGGTTGCGGCGGTAGAAGGCGTTCGATTCCTCCGCAGTGGAGAAGCCCGCGTACTGGCGGATCGTCCAAGGGCGGCCGGCATACATCGAGGCGCGCACGCCGCGCGTGAACGGGGCGAAGCCGGGCAGGCCCGGATCCTCGCGCACGTCGTCCGCAGTGTAGAGCGGCTTCACTGCGATGCCCTCGGGCGTGTGCCAGGTCAGGTCCTTGCCCTTGACCTCTTTCGCGGCGGCGCTTTGCCAGTCTTCGATCTTCGTCATTTTAAACCTCATACCTCTCTCCCCTTCAGGGGAGAGATACGCAGGCTTGGCAGCTTGCTGCCTAGCCGGAGTTGAGAGGGGCAGCGGCGCGCACTCCCCTCTCCCAACCCTCTCCCCTCAAGGGGAGAGGGCTCTACATTCATTTCCCCTGAAAGTTCGGCTTGCGCTTTTGCAGGAAGGCCATGCCGCCTTCGGCCGCGTCGGCGCTGGAACCCGCGATCCGCTGCCCCTCGGCTTCGGCCAGCAGGGTATCGGCCAGACCGTGTTCCAGACTGGTCAGGATGTTCCTGCGCATCGTCGCATAGGACAGCGTTGGCCCGGCAGCGAGCCGGGCGGCCAGCGCGGAAACTTCACCCGCCAGCGCATCGTCCTCGGTGCACTTGTAGATCAGGCCCCAGTCCTCGGCCTGCTGACCCATGATCTTTTCGCCCAGCATCATCATCCGCGTGGCGCGGGCCTTGCCGATCAGGCGCGGGAGGAACCAGGTCGAGCCGCCATCCGGCACCAGCCCGATGTTGACGAAGGCCTGCAGGAAGTAGCCACTCTTGCTGGCGAGCACGAAATCCCCGACCAGCGCGATCGAGCAGCCGACGCCGGCCGCGGGGCCCTGCACCGCGGTGATGATCGGCATTTCCAGCCGCGCCAGCTTCATGATCATCGGGTTGTATTTCTGGGTCAGCGCGATGTAGCTGCCCTGCCCGCCGGTCACCGGCCGGTCCCCGCGCGCCTGCAGGTCCGCGCCCGAACAGAACGCCCGCCCCTCGCCCCGGATCACCAGCACGCGGGCATCTTCCAAGCGGTCGAGCGCATCGGCAATGTCATCCGCCATGTCGAGCGAGCAGGCATTGAGCCGGTCCGGCCGGTTGAGCGTGATCGTGGCGATCTGGTTGGCGATGTCGAGCTTGATCGTTTCGTAGGTCATGCGGCAATCCTCTCTGAACTCGTCACCCTGAACTCGTTTCAGGGTCCATTTCTCGTCCTCGGCCCAGGTGCTGTTGGTCAGCGGAACGGCCTCGTTTTCGTTCTCTCCTCACACCCTCGGCCTTGCGGCACGATGGACCCTGAAACGAGTTCAGGGTGACGGCGTGGGGGCTAATTCGACCAGTGCTGGTCGCCCTTCGGCGTCTCCATGATCTCGGTCAGCACCCCCTGCATGTCGCGCGGGTGGACGAAGAAGATCAGCGTCCCATGCGCGCCGATCCGGGGTTCGCCCAGCACGCGCTTGCCCAGGGCTTCGAACCAGGCCTTGGCCGCGTGAATGTCGGGCACTTCGTAACACATGTGGTGCTGCCCGCCCTGCGGATTCTTCTCAAGGAAGCCCGCGATGCTGGTGTTGCCCGGCAGCGGCTCGATCAGCTCGATCTGCGTACCGTTGAGCGCACCCTCGGCGCCCGGAGTATCGACGAAGCACACCTTCACCCCCTGATCGGGCAGGTCAAACGGCTCATGGATCTTCGTCGCGCCCATGACGTCGCGGTAGAACACAATGGAGTCCGCGATGGACGGCGTGGCGACACCGATGTGGTTGAGACGGCCTAGTTTCATTGGTCAAATCCTGAGCATGAATTGAAATCCAAACACGAGCATCGCGATCGCTACGAACATTCCCGCAATGCGTCCGATTTGGATCATTTTGAATTCAAATGGCTTTTCGCTCTTTGAAATCTCAAATCGAGCGTACACCGTGGCTACCCCGGTTTTGTGAGCGCGCCAAAACCACGCCCAATTCCAGTAGGCCATGAAGGCTATTACCGCCAACCAGATGACGCCAAACCAGTCCATCACAGCGGAATGTTATCATGCTTCTTCCACGGGTTCTCGAGGCTCTTGTTCCGCAGCTTGCGCAGCCCCAGCGCGATCCGCCGTCGCGTCGAGTGCGGGTGGATCACCTCATCGATGAAGCCCTTGCTCGCCGCCACGAAGGGGTTGGCAAAGCGGTCTTCGTATTCCTTGGTGCGTTCGGCGATCTTGGCGGGATCACCGATGTCCTGGCGGAAGATGATTTCCACCGCGCCCTTGGCGCCCATCACCGCGATTTCGGCGGTGGGCCAGGCATAGTTGAGATCGCCGCGCAGGTGCTTTGAGGCCATCACGTCATAGGCCCCGCCATAGGCCTTGCGGGTGATCACGGTGATCTTGGGCACGGTGCATTCGGCATAGGCGAACAGCAGCTTCGCGCCGTGCTTGATGATTCCGCCCATTTCCTGGCTGGTGCCGGGCAGGAACCCCGGAACGTCCACAAAAGTCAGGATCGGAATATTGAACGCATCGCAGAACCGCACGAACCGCGCGGCCTTCTTGCTCGAATTGATATCGAGGCAGCCCGCCAGCACCATCGGCTGGTTGGCGACCACGCCCACGGTCTTGCCCTCGATCCGCCCGAACCCGCACAGGATATTGCCGGCGTGGCCGGGCTGGATTTCGAAGAAATCGCCCTCGTCCAGCACCTTTTTGACCACTTCGTGCATGTCGTAGGGCTGGTTGGCATTGGCCGGGATCAGCGTATCGAGGCTGTCCTCGATCCGGTCCCACGGGTCGGCGCTCGGCCGTTCGGGCACTTCCTCGCGGTTGTTGAGGGGGAGGAAATCGAAGAAATCTCGCGCAGTCAGCAACGCTTCGATATCGTTTTCCAGTGCGAGATCGGCGACCGAGGTCTTGGTGCTGTGCGTCACCGCACCACCCAGTTCCTCCTGCGTCACCACCTCGTTGGTCACGGTCTTGACCACATCCGGGCCGGTAACGAACATGTAGGAGCTGTCCTTCACCATGAAGATGAAGTCGGTCATCGCGGGTGAATAGACCGCGCCGCCCGCACATGGCCCCATGATCAGCGAAAGCTGCGGCACCACGCCGCTGGCCAGCACGTTGCGCTGGAAGATTTCGGCATAGCCGCCAAGGCTGGCGACGCCTTCCTGAATCCGCGCGCCGCCGCTGTCGTTCAGGCCGATCACCGGCGCGCCGACCTTCATCGCGTTGTCCATCACCTTGCAGATCTTCATCGCATGGCGTTCCGACACGGCCCCGCCGAACACGGTGAAATCCTGCGCAAAGACATAGACCAGCCGCCCGTTGATCGTGCCGCTGCCAGTGACCACGCCGTCGCCGGGGATGGTCTGATCGGGCATGCCGAAATCGACGCAGTTGTGCTCGACGTACATGTCGCTTTCTTCGAAGCTATCCTCGTCGAGCAGGATTTCCAGCCGTTCGCGCGCGGTCAGCTTGCCCTTGGAGTGCTGCGCGTCGATCCGCTTTTGCCCCCCGCCCATGCGGGCAGCAGCGCGGCGGCGTTCCATTTCGGCGATATTTGCGGACATTTTTGCTCCGTCCTGAAAGTGCAGACGTGTTGGATGCGGCGGATTGGCGGCAATGTCCAATGTGAAATTGCAAAGTTGCGAAGTGATGTTTTGCAAAAAAGCGCGAAACGCCCTAAAATCTTCGCGCCTTCCCTTCCTTTGCGCCTTTGCGTGAACCCCTGAGGCGTTTCAGGTTCACGCAAAGGCGCAAAGTGAAGAAGGCGCGAAGAAGGAGTTACCATGCTCAAGCGCCGGATTTTCGCGGGAGAACGATTGAAGGCGCTGCGCGCTGAGCGGGGGCTTAATCAAGCCGCCATGGGTGAACTGCTGGGCATCAGTACCAGTTACCTTTCTCAGCTGGAACACGATGACCGCCCCCTCACCCCCGCGCTGATCGAACGGCTCAGCCGCGCTTTCCCGCTCGACTGGCGGGAGATTGGCGCGGGGCAGAGCGAGACGCGGCTGGCGGCGCTGCGTGAGGCCAATGCCGATCCGTTGTTCCCCGAACCGCTCGATCCGGCGCAGCTGGCGCGGTTTTCGGAGCAGCAACCGTTGCTGGCGGACCGGTTCATAGCGCTCCACGAAGCCTATCGCCGCAGCGGACAGCGCCTGCAGATGGTGGACGAGGCGCTGGCGAGCGAAAGCAGCACAGGGGCGCGGCTGCCGTGGGAGGAAGTGCGCGACTGGTTCCACCTTGCCAACAATTACGTCGACGGGATCGACCGCGCGGCCGAGGCATTGGCGCGGCGGCTGGGCGGGCGTTCCCCCGCGACCGGGGCGATCGAGCAGTACCTGAAAGACGCGCTGTCGATCTCGCTGATCTACACCGGGCAGGCGGGACTGCGCAGCTATGACGCGGAAATGGGCCATCTGGTGATCGACCCCGGTCAGCCCGCCGAAAGCCGCCGCTTCCAGCTCGCCCACCAGCTCGCCGCGCTGGCCTTGAAGGACGAGATCGCGGCGGTGATTGAAGGCACGGCGCTACGCAGCCCGGCCAGTCGGCAGCTGCTGTTCGTCGGCCTGTGCAACTATGCCGCGGGTGCGCTGCTGATGCCCTACGCCCGCTTCCGCGCCGAGGCGCGCGCCGTGCGGCATGACATTGACCGGCTGGCGCAGCTGTTCGGCACCAGTTTCGAACAGACATGCCACCGCCTTTCCACCCTCCAGCGCGAGGATGCGAAGGGCGTGCCGTTCTTCTTCTGCAGGGTCGATATGGCCGGGAACATCACCAAGCGCCATTCCGCCACCCGCCTGCAATTCGCCCGCTTCGGCGGCGCCTGCCCGCTGTGGATCGTGCACGAGGCGGTGGCGATTCCTGACCGGATCCTGGTGCAGCTGGCCGAAACACCCGACGGGGTGCGCTATGTCTCGATGGCCAAAGGGCTGGTCAAACCCAGCGGCTCCTACGACCGCGCGCCGCGCCGTTATGCCGTGGCGCTGGGGTGCGAGGCGGAGTTCGCGGGTGAATTCGTCTATGCCGACGGGCTCGACCTGACGGCAGACCGCGCCGCAACGCGGATCGGGATTTCGTGCCGGATCTGCCCGAGGCCGGACTGCGACCAGCGGGCGTTCCCGCCGAGTGACCGGGCGATCAGTGTCGATCCGGATCAACGCGGGGTGGTGCCGTACCGGTTGGCTTGAAGAAGGGCCCCACCGTCATTCGCTACGCGAATGCCACCTCCCCATTTGTCCCTGCGGGAAAAATGGAGAGGGACTGAGCGCTACGGGAATCCCTCTCCATTTTTGCGAAACACAAATGGGGAGGTGGCCCGCCGCAGGCGGGTCGGAGGGGCCCCTTAAACCTTTACAATCCCCCGCTCGATCAAACTGCGCGCACAGTCCACCGCCGTCTCCTCCGGCGGGCGCGGCTGCCAACCTAGCACCTGCTGCGCATGGGCGCTGCTCATCGCCCGGGTCCGCCCCAGCTCACCCAGCAACTGGCGCAGCGGCGGCATGAACAGCGCCATCACCCGTACCAGCCAGTTCGGCATCACCTTTGTCGGCACCTTGCGCGCCTGATCGCCCAGCTGCGCGCGCAGCAGGCGCGCGACGTCGATGATCTTGTAGAACGGGCCGGAGCTGGCGATGAACCGCTCCCCGCGCACCGTGTCTGCCGGGGCCTCCAGCGCCAGCACATGCAGCGCGGCGGTATCACGCACATCGACCAGACAGAACCCCACGTCCGGACAGGCCGGAACCTTGCCGCTCAGCAATTGCTCGAAGGTCTCGACCGAGGCGGCGAAGTCGCTGCTGGCCACCGGGCCGAGCACGGCGACCGGGTTGACCGTGCAGAACACCATGTCTCCGCCCTCGGCCAGAACCCAATCGCGCGCGGCGCGTTCGGCCAGGGTCTTGCTCTTGATATAGGGCTGCACGCCGGGGGCATCGGGATTGGTCCAGTCCGCCTCGGTATACTGGGTCTTGCCCGGTGCGTGGCCATAGGCGATCGCAGCGGCGCTGGAGGTCAGCACCACGTGCTTGACGCCTGCCGCCTTGGCAAAGCGCAACGCCCGCAAGGCTCCTTCGCGCGCGGGGACGATCAGCTCGTCCTCATGCTTGGGCACGTCGGCGGGGAATGGCGAGGCCATGTGGCACAAGTGGGTGCAGCCCGCCATCGCCTCGGCCCAGCCCGCGTCACTGGTCAGGTCGGCTGCGAAGAACTTGAGCGTTTCTGGCGTCCCGCCCAGTTGCGGGCGCAATTCGCCCTCGCGGCTGAGGCTGCGGACCGTGGTGTGGACCGTCCACCCCCGCGCCAGCAATTGCCGGATCGTCTCACCCGCGATGTAACCGCTGCCGCCGGTGACCAGTACGGTGCCTGCCATTGTCTGTTCCCCCCTCAGAACCGGATCATGATCGAACGCGCCAGTTTTGGCGAGATCGAGTGGACCAGTTGCAGCAGCTTGACCAGGCCGACATTGGCTTCGTCCGCATTGCGTTCCATCGCCGTCACGAATTGCCGCGCGCATTCATCGGCGGGCATCTTCCTGTTGTCGCGACCGGCGGTCATCTTGGTTTCGACCACTGGCGGCAAAGCTTCGAGCACATGCATGCTGGTGCCCTTGAGCTGCTGGCGCAGCGCCTGGGTATAGCTGCGCAGCGCCGCCTTGGTGGCGCAATAGACCGGCCCGCCCGCGCGCGGCGCTATGGCAAGGCCAGAGGTGACATTGACGATCATCGCCTCGGGGCGGCTCCGCAACATGGGCATCAGCGCAGTGATCAGGTGGATCGGAGCGTTGAGGTTGAGGAAAATGCCTGCATCCGCAGTCGGCAGATCTGGCAATTCGGCGTTGCGGAAATCGTGATCGGCGCTGGTTCCGGCGTTGTTGACCAGAATATCGATGCTGCGTCCGGCCATGGCCGCGATCAACGCATCGATCCCGGCGGGCGTGCCCAGATCGGCCTCGATCACTTCAAACCCGTCGCTGCGCGCCGCCGCGCAGCGTTCCGGATTGCGGCCCGAAGTGATGACGGTAACGCCCTTGTCCCGCAATTGCCGGATCAGCTGCGCGCCGATCCCGTCCGTCCCGCCGGTCACCAGCGCGGTCTTGCCCGATAGCTGCACGGCCCGTTCTCCCCTGTTGTTTGCGCAGGAGACTAGCCGATTGGTTGCGACATGCAACCTAGCGCATCAGCACCAGCTCTTCCGCCATGCTCGGATGCAGCGCGACCGTTGCATCGAACTGGGCCTTGGTCAGCCCCGCCTTCACCGCGATGGCCGCGGCCTGCAGCACTTCGGCGGCGTCGGGGCCGAGCAAGTGGACGCCCAGCACCCGGTCGGTTGCGGGATCGACCACCAGTTTGTAGAACCCGCGTTCGGCCTTGGCGGCGAACATGTTCATCATCGGGCGGAAATCGCTGGTGAAGACCTTGACGTGGCCGTGCACCGCGCGGGCTTGCTCCTCGGTCAGCCCGACCGAGGCGATCGGCGGCTGGGTGAAGACCGCGCTGGGGATGCAGTCATAGGCGGTGGAGCGGGGCATGCCGCCGAACACGGTATCGGCAAAGGCGTGGCCTTCGCGGATTGCCACCGGGGTCAGCTGCACCCGGTCGGTCACGTCGCCCACGGCATAGATGCTGGGGCAAGCGGTCTGGCCATATTCGTCGACCGGGATCTCGCCGTTGTGGCCCAGCGTCACGCCCACGCCTTCAAGGCCGAGCCCGTCGGTCTTAGGCTTGCGGCCCGTGGCGACCAGCACGACGTCAGCGGTAATCGGTTCGCCCTCGCCCGCATGGACCAGCAGCGAGCCGTCGGCCTGTTTCTCGACATGGCCGATCGGGCGGTTGAACCCGAACTCGATCCCGCGAGCCTGCAGGATCGGCAGCAGCCGGTCGGTCAGATCGTGGTCATAGGAGCGCAGAATCTTGTCGCTACGGTTGACCACGGTCACCTGGCTGCCAAGCGCGTTGAACACCCCGGCAAATTCCAGCGCGATATAGCCCGCGCCCTGGATCACGATCCGCCTGGGCAGTTCGGGCAGGCTGAACACCTCGTTCGAGGTGATGCAGTGCTCCACCCCCTTGATTTCCGGCATGACCGGCCAGGCGCCGACCGCGATCAGGATAGTTTTCGCAGTCACTTCCTTGCCCGAAGCCAGCCGCACCGTGTTGGGCCCGGCGACAGTGGCGCGTTCGTGGAAATGCTCGACCTTGTTGTTGTCGAGCGTGGAAGTGTAGGCGCGTTCGAGCCGGTCAACGTCGCTCGCCACGAAATCGCGCAGCTTGGCCCAATCGAAACTGGCCTCGCCGATGGTCCAGCCATAGTTGGCCGTATCCTGCAATTCATGGGCAAAGTGGCTGGCATAGACCAGCAGCTTCTTGGGCACGCAGCCCCGGATCACGCAGGTCCCGCCAACGCGGAATTCCTCGGCCACGGCCACGCGCGCGCCATGCGAAGCGGCAATCCGGCTGGCCCGCACCCCGCCGCTGCCGGCACCGATCACGAACAGGTCAAAGTCAAAGTCTGTCATGGCGCGCGATATGGCGTGTGCGGGGGTGGTTTGCCAAACGGTTTTGCTGGTTACTGTGATAGGTGGGGTTTTGGGGTAAGCGAAAACTATTCCCGCATCTCCTACTTCACCCCCGCCTCAGCCAACAGCGCTTCGGTGCTGGCGTCAAAACTGACCCCACCGCCCAGGATCGACTTGGCGATTTCCTTGCCCAGTTCCACCCCGAACTGGTCGAAGCTGTTGATCCCCAGCAGCACCCCGGCAGCGAAAGTGCGGTGTTCGTGGAACGCGATCAGCGCGCCCAGCGTGGCGGGGTTGAGGTCTTCGCACAGGATCGTCGCGCTGGGGCGGTCGCCGGGATAGGCCCGCGCGCCGTCCTTGCTGGCCCGGCCGGCCATCAGCGCCGCGCCTTGGGCAAAGCAGTTGGCGAGGAGGTTGCGGTGGTGCGCCGGGTCGAGGCTGTCGCCCGGAATGATGCAGGCGATGAAATCGACCGGAACCAGATTGGTGCCCTGATGCAGCAGCTGGAATACCGCGTGCTGCGCGTCAGTTCCCACCCCGCCCCAGGTGATCGGCGCGGAGGGGCGGCCCAGCGGCGCGCCGTCTGCGGTTACGGACTTCCCATTCGATTCCATCTCCAGCTGCTGGAGATAGTCCGGAAACAGCCGCAGCCGCTCATCATAGGCGAACACCGCGCGGCTTTGGGTGCCGCGCAGCTGGGTGTAGTAGAGATCGGCAAAAGCCGCGCGCAGCGGCAGGTTGTCCATGCCGTCGCTTTCGAGGAAGTGCCGGTCCACGGCCGCCGCGCCGTCGAGGAATTCCGCGAAATCCTCCCACCCCAGCGCCAGCGCGATCGGGAACCCGATCGACGACCACAGCGAATAGCGCCCGCCAACGCTTTCCGGGAACGGCAGGACGCGGGTTTCATCGACGCCCCATTCGACCGCCTTGTCGGGATAGGCAGTCAGCGCCACCACCCGGCCATAAGGATCGGCCACGCCGCCGGCCTTGAGCCAGTCGAGCGCGCTGGCAGCGTTGGTCATGGTTTCGGTGGTGGTGAAGGTCTTGCTCGCCACCGCGATCAGGGTGGTGGCGGGATCGCAGGCGCGCGTGGCCGCTTCCAGCGCGACACCATCGATATTGGCGACCACGTGGACGTCCACTTTGGCCCCGTCGCGGGTCAGCGCGTCGATGGCCAGCGCCGGGCCCAGTGCAGAGCCGCCAATGCCGATGTGGATCAGATGCTTCACCTCGCCCAGCGCGCCGTCATGGATCGCCTCGACCAGGCTTTTCATGCGGAGGTGCAAGGCATAGGCCTCTTCCACGCTGCTTTCCCGCCCCACGCCGCGCAGCGCGGTATGCTCGACCGCGCGGTGTTCGGTCAGGTTGATGACTTCGCCCGCAAACATCGCCGCGCGCTTGTCGGCAAATCCGGTCGCAGCGGCCAAAGCTTCAAACGCGGCGATATGCGGTGTGTCGAGGTGGGTCTTGGACCAGTCAAACCGGATCGCCCCGCCCGGCAGATCAAGCTTGGCAGACAACAGATCGAGCCGCCCAGGAACGGCGAACAGCGCCTGCAGATCGGGCTTGTCGAGCGCCGCGAGCGCGGACCAGGCTGAAGTGATGGCGGACATGGCAACTCCGGGGGAGGAAATGGGCGTTGCCGGGCGCTATGCCTCTCTGCAACACTTTGGCCAAGGGGATAAAAACGTATGCGCAAGGCCGCCTTGCAGCCTAACTGCCTTATTCCTATAATACACCAAAGTGCTTGACGCGAAAGGCCCGGACCAACATGGACGCCTTGATGAGTGAACAGACCCCCACCCCTGCCCCCGAAGCGACCCCCGCCAAGCCGGAAAAGAAGGAAGACAGCTTCCCCGTCTTCCTGCTCAAGCTGGTGGTGATGGTGGCGATTTTCCGCAGCTTCATCTTCTCGCCGTTCAACATTCCCAGCGAATCGATGCTGCCCCGGCTGCTCAACGGCGACTATCTGCTCGCCGCCAAATGGGCCTATGGCTATTCGCCCTATTCGCTGCCCTGGTCCGCGCCCCTGCTGCCCGAACACCGAATTTTCGCCCGCACGCCCGAACGCGGCGATGTGGTGATCTTCAAGCAGCCGCCGCTCAACGATGTCGAATATATCAAGCGGGTGATCGGCCTGCCGGGCGATACGGTGGAAATGCGCGGCGGCCAGGTCGTGCTGAATGGCACCCCCATCCCCAAGCAGCGGATCGCCGATTTCGTGCTGCCGGTGACGCAGAACATGATCGACGCCGCCCGGCGCGACAACCGCGATCCCTGCACCTCTCCGCAGTTCGCCGCCAAGCAGGCCGACGGCAAGGACGTGTGCATCTATCCGCGCTATCAGGAAACCCTGCCCGGCGGCCGCACTTACGAAGTGCTGGATCTGGGCCCGCGCCCGCAGGACGATTATCCGCCCAAGCTGGTCCCCGAAGGCACGCTGTTCCTGATGGGCGACAACCGCGACAATTCCGAAGACAGCCGCTTCACCGCCGAACCGGGCCGCGGAATCGGGCTGGTGCCGATGGACAATCTGGTCGGCCGCGCCACGGTAATGTGGTGGTCCACCGACGGCAGCGCCGAATGGCTCAAGCCGTGGACATGGTTCACCGCCGCGCGCTGGGACCGGTTGGGAGGAACCTTCTGATCCCGTGCTGAACCCTGAAACCCACGCCTTCCTGACCCACATTGCCGGCCGCCCGCCGATTGACGAGGCACTGTGGCTGGAGGCCCTGACCCACGGCAGCACCGGCGCGCCGCGCGATTACCAGCGGCTGGAATTCCTGGGCGACCGGGTGCTGGGCATGGTCATCGCCGAATGGCTCTATGCGCTGGAACAGGGCAACGAAGGCCGCCTTTCTCAGCGGCTCAACGCGCTGGTCAGCCGCACCACTTGCGCCGCCGTGGCCCGCGCCATCGGGCTTGGCGCGCACATGCAACTGGGCAAGCAGGCGCGCGACGATGGCGGGCAGGACAGCGACAATATCCTGGGCGATGTGATGGAGGCGCTGATCGGCGCCAGCTTTGTCACCCAGGGGTTTGACGCGACCCGCGACGTGGTTCGCGCGCTGTGGGCCGATCAGGTCGGCGGCAAGACCGGGCAAGCCAAGCATCCCAAAAGCGCCTTGCAGGAATGGGCCGCGGGCAACCGCCGCAAGGTTCCCGAATACCGCCTGATCGAACGCAGCGGCCCCGATCACGCCGCGCGCTTCAGCGTGGCGGTCAGCATCAAGGGCGTGGGCGAAGCCGAGGCCACCGGCAGCTCGCTGCGCGAGGCCGAGACACTGGCGGCAGAAGAATTCATGCGGAGATTTGGGTGACACAACATTGCGGCCTTATCGCCGTGCTCGGCGCGCCCAATGCGGGCAAGAGCACGCTGGTCAATGCGCTGGTCGGGCAGAAAGTGGCGATCGTTTCGGCCAAGGCGCAGACCACCCGCGCCCGGCTGATGGGGATCGCGCTGGAAGGGGAGACCCAGATCATCCTGGCCGACACCCCCGGCCTGTTCGAACCGCGCCGCCGGCTCGACCGCGCGATGGTCTCTGCGGCCTGGGAAGGCGCGCAGGAAGCCGATGCGATCCTGCTGGTGGTCGATGGCCGCAAGAAGAAGCTCGATTACCTTGCCCCGATCCTGGAAAGCCTGGCGGGCCGCAAGGAACGCAAGATCCTGGTGCTCAACAAGGTCGATGAAACCGCCAAGGAACCGATGCTGATCGCCGCCCAGGCGCTTGCCGGGGACGGCCAGTTCGACGAGGTGTTCTTCATCTCCGCGCTGACCGGCGATGGTGTGCCCGAACTCAAGACCCGGCTCGCCGCACTGATGCCCGAAGGCCCCTGGCACTATCCCGAGGATCAGGTTTCCGACGCCAGCGAGCGTTTGCTGGCCTGCGAAATCACCCGCGAACAGCTCTACCGGCAGCTGCATGACGAACTGCCCTATGACAGCGCGGTGCGGCCCGAAAGTTATACCCCGCGCAAGGACGGCTCTGTCGAAATCCACCAGCAGATCGTGATCGCGCGCGACAGCCAGAAGGGCATCGTGCTGGGCAAGGGCGGCGCAAAATTGAAGGCCATTGGCGAGGCCGCGCGCAAGGAACTGGCCAATCTGCTGGGCTGCAAGGTCCACCTGTTCCTCCACGTCAAGGTTGAGGAAGGCTGGGCAGACAGCAACAAGGAAATCTACGAGGAAATTGGACTGGACTGGGTGAAGTGAGGCTTAGCCCGCCAATAACCATTTTGGCGCTCATTGCGGTTAGTTTGGGTGCGATCATAGTGCTACAACGCAATCCGGCTTGTGGCTTAACGCCTGACGGTAAGCCGCGTGAAGTCTCGTGGTACAATGCAATTTCAGTTGAATTCGATGCCTCACCTGATTGTGATGTCTGGGAAGGCATCGTGCCAGCCAAGCCCATTGAAACAATCCAGTTACGAAGGACTTCCACCGGCGGAGCGAGTTTGATCGCAAGAATATCTCCGGATGGGACTGGCTTTGTTGCAGTCATACCCCCGTTTGGGCCTCGAAGCGCATTCAGTGAAATTGTCGATCCAACAGCTAGTGATTATGGTTCAGTGGGGCGTGTGTTCTCACTCGAACAACCTGATCAAAAGCTTTATGGGAAGGTTGTGTCACTCGTTGCCCCTTTACGGGATTTTCAAGGCGAAAACTTTGGAAACACGCGTGATCCACACTTGAGGAGCGTGTTCGAGCTTGATGATCAACGCACCCGCCGGATTATCTGTCTCACGCCAACAGATATCATGCCTAGGGAAAGTGGTCCGACAATCGAATTTAAGATCAATGGCGACACGTATCCATCGAAAATAAGTCTTGGATCTGGCTGTAACGATGCAGCAATTCGCTCTGGAACCAAGCGGATAAATATTGCAATCGATGCAATCGTTGATGCAACACGTCAATTTAATGCAATAAAAGATGAATATATTAGAGAATTTCCACTTTGCAAGGGCTACATTAATCAAGATCGTTGCAAAATGATTAGGTTATAATCGTACATGGATCTAATATAATGGATGAAGTTAATCTCATGGATCAGAATACTATTTCTGAATTTGGTCGATGATCCAGCGCGAACTCCTCGGATCGGCCCAGATCCCCGGCGGCGGCGAATTGCGGTTGTTCCGGCATGACCGCGATTTCATGATCGTGCTGGGCGGCAATGAATTGATGAGCAGCCGGATGAGCGGCTCTGAAATTGCGCTGGCGGAACAGACGCTTGATCGGCTGGGCAGCCGCAAGGGCTTGCGGCTGCTGATCGGCGGGTACGGCATGGGCTTTACGCTGCGCGCCGCGCTCGCACGGTTGGGGGCTGATGCCGAAGTGGTGGTGGCCGAACTGGTCCCCGAAATCATTTTCTGGGCGCGCGAATATATGCCGCACATGGAAGCCGGGTGCCTCGACGATCCGCGCGTCGAGCTGCGCTACGGCGACGTGATCGACGAGATTGCCGAGGAACCGGGCGGGTTCGACGCGATCCTGCTTGATGTCGATAACGGCCCCGATGGCCTGACCCGCCCCGCCAACGACGGCCTCTACTCCCCCCGCGGCCTCCGCGCCGCCCAGGCCGCCTTGCGCCCCGGCGGGGTGCTGGCGATCTGGTCCGCCGCCAAGGACGAAGTCTTCGCGCGGCGGCTGGCCAAGAGCGGTTTTACCGTGGACGAGGTTACCGTGCGGGCGCGCAGCAACGGCAAAGGGCCAAAGCATGTGATCTGGTTTGCGACGTTGGGGTAAGGAAGCAGAAGGACCCCTCCGTCAGCCCTTCGGGCTGCCACCTCCCTATCTGCACTACGTGAAAATGGGAAAGATCGTTGCGGCGGGCATAGATCCTCCCCATTTTTGGCGAATGCCACAAAGGGGGAGGTGGATCGTCCGCAGGACGAGACGGAGGGGTTTTGGACGCCTGCGAAACAGCGCCCCCCTCACCACCTCAACCCACCACGCAAAACTTTCCTACAAGCCCCGAATCTGTCATACCGCGCAGGTTCTTTGACATCGTTGAGACCCCGCGAAATCCCCGGTTCCGGACTATTTTTCCAGAATCAGGCCACGTGTCACTTTATTTCACGTAACCAATTGAACTAACATCATATTAACCCCGGACAGGGTGTAACCTTGTTGTCACCCTGTCCGGCGGCATGTCACCGCAATTTGGCGATCCCGATCCCGTCGATCTTGGCCCGCTCCTTGGTCGATTCCTCACTGCGATTCAGCGCTTTGGCGATCTCTTTCAGGCCCTTGCCCTTGCCCGCCAGCACCCGCAATTTCGCCACTTCATCGGCCTTCCACGGTTGACGGTGCTTGGTGAACTGTTCAGCCATTACTTCTTCGCCGCCGCTTTCTTCTTCGGCGCGGCCTTCTTGGCCGGAGCCTTCTTGCGCCCGCCCTTCTTGGCCGGGCCCTTGGCGGCCTTTTCGGTGATCAGCACGATCGCTTCTTCGGCGGTCAAAGTCTCGGGCTGCTTGTCGCGCGGCAGGGTGGCGTTGGTGGTGCCGTCGGTGACGTAGGGGCCGTAACGCCCCGCCATCAGCTTCATTTCTCCGCCGCTATCGGGGTGCGGGCCGAAGGTCTTGAGCGGTTCGGCGGCGGTGCGGGTGCCCCTGCCTCCGCCAGCGGCTGCTTCGGCCAGGCGCACCACAGCCGCGTTCATGCCCACTTCGAACACTTCGGCAGTGCCGCGCAGCTTGGCGTATTTGCCGTCGTGCAGCAGATAGGGGCCATATTTCCCGATGCTCGCGACAATCGGCTCCCCGGTTTCGGGGTGATTGCCCAGCACGCGCGGCAGGTCGATCAGCTTGACCGCCCAGTCGAGCGTCAGTTCCCCGACATCCTTGGGGATGTTGCCGCGCTTGGCATCCTTGCCGCTGCCCATTTCGAGGTAGGGGCCGAACCGCCCGACCTTGCGGGTGATCGGCAGGCCGGTTTCGGGATGGTTGCCCAGTTCCCCGTCCTCGCCCCCATCCGCATTGCCGCCGGGCTGCGCGAATTTACGGGTGAATTTGCACTCGGGATAGTTCGAGCAAGCCACGAAGGCCCCGTACTTGCCGCCGCGCAGGCTTAGCCGTCCGGCTTCGCACTTCGGGCATTTGCGCGGATCCTTGCCGTCCTCGCTCGGCGGGAACAGGTAATCGGAGAGGAATTCATCCAGCGCCTCGGTCACTTCCGAGGGCTTCTTCTCCATCACTTCGTCGCTCTTGGGCTTGAAGTCCTTCCAGAAGGCTTCGAGCAAGGGCTTCCACCCGGCGCGGCCGCCGGACACTTCGTCCAGTTCGTCCTCCATCCCGGCGGTGAACTGATAGGCGACGTAGCGTTCGAAAAACCGTTCGAGAAACGCGGTCAGCAGGCGGCCCGATTCCTCTGCGAAGAAACGGTTTTTCTCGGTCCGTACGTAATTGCGGTCCTTCAGCACCTGGATCGTCGCGGCATAGGTCGAGGGGCGGCCGATGCCGAGTTCTTCCAGCCGCTTGACCAGCGTCGCCTCGCTGTAGCGCGGCGGCGGCTGGGTGA
>CAZKAX010000077.1:0-16063 GCA_964550775.1 uncultured Novosphingobium sp.
CGCTGCGGCTGGAACTGGCGGCGGACTATCTGGTGATGGCGGCCTGGCTGGCCTACCTCAAATCGGCGCTGTTGCTGCCGCGGGACGAACAGGTCGATCCCAGCCCCGAAGAACTGGCGCTGCGGCTGCAATTGCGGCTGCAACGGCTCGCCGCGATGCGCGATGCGGCGGGGCGGCTGCTGGGGCGTGACCGGCTGGGGCGCGATACGTTCCTGCGCGGCGCACCCGAAGGGCTGCGGGTGGACCGCAAGCACCTGTGGCAGTGCGATTGGTTCGCGCTGGTTCAGGCTTATGGCCAGGTCAAGGCGCGCACCCAGCCGGTGGTCCACATGGTGCGCGACCGCATGGTGATGACGCTGGACAGCGCGCTGTCGCGGGTGTCCGCGATGCTGGGGGTCAATCTCGACTGGATGGAGCTGCGCAGCTTTCTGCCGCCGCACGCCGATCCCCGGCTGAAACGGTCGGCACTGGCCAGCAGCTTCGTTGCCGCGCTCGAACTGGCGCGGCTGGGCAAGGCGGAATTGCAGCAGGAGGACACCTTTGGCCCCCTGATGCTGCGGGGAATCAAGGCATGACAGAGCCCCTGTCTTCCCGGCCCGACGATCTGGTCCGCGCGGTAGAAGCGACGCTGTTCGCGGCGGAAGAACCGATGAGCGCAGAGGCCATTTCCACTCACCTTGGCGGGGCAGAGGTGAAGGCGGCGCTGGCGGAATTGCAGGCGTTCTATCACGGGCGCGGGATCGAACTGGTTGAGCGCGGCAAGCGCTGGCACTTTCAAAGCGCGGCGGACCTGGCGCATCTGCTGCGGCGTGAGCGAGAGGACGTGCGCCGCCTGTCGCGCGCGGCCACCGAAGTGCTGGCGATCGTCGCCTATCACGAACCCGTCAGCCGCGCCGAGATTGAGGCGATCCGCGGGGTTCAGACCGCCAAGGGTACGCTCGACGTGCTGATGGAAGCGGGCTGGGTGCGGATCGTCGGGCGGCGCGATGTGCCGGGGCGCCCCGTGATCTTTGCGACCACGCCCGATTTTCTCACCCATTTCGGCCTCGAAAGCCGCCGCGACCTGCCGGGGATCGACGAATTGCGCGCCGCCGGGCTGCTTGATCCGGTCGAGGATGCGCTGGCGGCGGCGATGGACGTGCCGGGCCAGGAAGACGCGCCCGATACCGGTCCGGATGAGGTCGAAGCGGAGTCCTAGCCCTGTTGGTCAGGCGATGATCTTTGTTCGCAGCCTGTCGACAGTGACTCGCAAATCGCATGCACATGGCTTACATGGGGCCAATCGGACGGGCGATGCACTGGCCCGGTCCAATCAGGAGTAATTCGATGGGTCTTTCACTTCCGCACCTGGTCATTCTGGCGCTGGTGGTGCTGGTGCTGTTCGGTCGTGGCCGGATTTCCGAAATGATGGGTGATTTCGGCAAAGGTATCAAAAGCTTCAAGGAAGGCATGAACGAAGAGGCCAAGCCGGCCCCGCCTTCGGCCCAGATCCCGCCCCCGGCCGCGACGGTAGCCGAACCGGCGACCGATCAGACACAGACTCCGCAGCAGTAAGCCCGTCCCTTTCGGGCGGAGTGCGCCATGTTTGATATTGGTTGGGATGAAATGCTGCTTACGGCGATCGTGGCGATCGTCGTTATCGGCCCCAAGGACCTGCCCCGCGCACTGCGCACGGCCGGGCGCTGGATCGGCAAGGTCCGGCGGGTTTCGGGGCATTTTCGTTCCGGCATCGAATCCATGATCCGCGAGGCGGAGCTGGAGGAAATGGAAAAGCAGTGGCGCGAACAGAACGCCGCGATCATGGCGCAAAATCCCGCTGCGGCGGACCCCGATCCGGCGCACCCCAACCCGGCTAGCGCGGAAGCGGCTCTGGTCGGGCAGGATCCGGGCACCGGCACGCCGCCCGCTGCGCCGCAGGATGTGGCAGCTGCCGCCGATCCCGCGCCCGCCGCGCCAAAGGTCTGACCCGATGGTATTCCAGGTTCACGACATCGATGAAAGCCAGGCCCCGCTGCTCGATCACCTGATCGAACTGCGCTCGCGGTTGCTGCGCGCGATCCTGGCACTGGCGCTGGCCTTTTGCATCTGCCTCTATTTCGCCAACCAGATCCTGGCCTTTCTGGTCCAGCCGCTGATCAGGGCCGGGCAGAACGAACTGATCTATACCAAGCTTTACGAAGCCTTCTTCGTGGAACTGAAAGTGGCGCTGTTCGGGGCCTTTTGCCTGTCGTTCCCGGTGATCGCCAACCAGATCTGGGCGTTTGTCGCCCCTGGGCTCTATGCCAAGGAAAAGAAGGCGTTCCTGCCGTTCCTGATCATGACCCCGGTGCTGTTCACCATGGGCGCGGCGCTGGCCTATTACGTGGTCATGCCCACCGCGTTCGAATGGATGCTGGGGTTTGAAGGCAACAAGGGCGGGCTTGAATTGAAAGCCATGCCGGCCACCGGCGACTATCTGGGGCTGGTGATGCAGTTCATCCTGGCCTTCGGGATCAGCTTTCTGCTGCCGGTCCTGCTGCTGCTGCTCAACCGTGCCGGGATCGTCAGCCGGGTGCAACTGGCGGGGATGCGGCGCTATGTGATCGTCGCGATTACCGCCGTGGCGGCGGTGATTACCCCGCCCGATGTGGTTTCGCAGCTGATGCTGCTGGTGCCGATGCTGCTGTTGTTCGAGGGCTCGCTGATCGTGATGTGGCTGGGCGAGCGCAAGGAAGCCAAGGTGGCGGTGGTTGAGGGTGAGAGCGGGGCTGAAGAACCTACTTCGCCGTAGCGCCATCCCACGCCAGCCGCCCGCCCACCCAGGCCTGCAGCACTTTGGTTTCGCGCAGGTCACTGGCTGAAGCGAGCATCGGATCGCGGTCCACCAGCAGGAAATCGGCGCGTTCGCCGCGCACCAGCCGCCCGAACCGGCCCTCGGCAAACCCGGCATAGGCACCGTTCACCGTGTAAGCGGCGAGAGCTTCTTCGCGCGTGACGCGTTCCTGCGGTTGCCAGCCGCCGAACGGCTGGCCGTCCGGCCCCTGCCGGGTGATTGCGGCGGCCAGCCCGGCAAAGGGATCGGGCAGCTCCACCGGCGCGTCGGACCCGAACGCCAGCTTGGCCCCGCCAGCCTGAATGCCTTTCCAGGCATAGGCCCCGGCCAGCCGCGCCGGACCCAGCCGGGCTTCGGCCATCAGCCGGTCGCTGGTCTGGTGAACCGGCTGCATCGATGCAATCACCCCCAGCTTGCCGAACCGGGCAATGTCGGCCGGATCGACGATCTGCGCATGTTCGATCCGCCAGCGCCGGTCACCCTTATAGGTCAGCGCCAGATCCTCGATCGCGTTCAGCACTGCCGCGTTCGCCTCGTCCCCGATGGCGTGGACCGCGACCTGGAAGTGATCGAGCGCGGCGCGGCTCATCATGTTCTTGAGCGCGGTATCGGCGGTGATCCGCAGACCCTTGACGGTGGGGGCATCGGCATAGGGCGCCTTCAGGCTGGCCCCGCGCGATCCCAGCGCGCCATCGCCGTAAAGCTTGACCCCGTTCAGCCGCAGCCGGTCGTCATAGAGCCAGGGCGATGGGCCCGGTCCGCCGATTAGCTCCATCGCTTCGGTCCCGCCGGCATAGGCCATGATCCGGATCCGCAGCGATCCGTTGTCACCCGCGCGGCGATAGCTTTGCCATTCCTCGATTCCAGTGCCCATATCGGCCACGGCGGTTACCCCGCGCGCCAGCAGCAGGTCCTGTGCCTTGGCCAGCGCCAGATCGCGGTCTTCGGGGCGCGGTTCGGGCAGCTTGCGCCCGATCAGCGCCATCGCGTTATCGACCAGCACGCCCGCCGGTTTCCCGCCGGGCAGCACCCGTTCAATCTTGCCGCCCGCCGGGTCCTTGGTCAGCGCGGTCACTGCGGCGGCGGTGAGCGCCCGGCTGTTGGCCCAGCCGGCATGGCCATCGACCCGTTCCAGCCAGACCGGTTTGTCGGCAACCACCGCGTCGAGCTCGGCAGCAGTCGGGAACCGTCCCAGCTTCCACTGTTCCTGATTCCACCCGCGCCCCAGGATCCACGGACGATCGGGATGCTCGCGCGCATAGGCGGCGATCCTGGCCTGCGCCTCGGCCAGCGATTTCGTGTCCGACAGGTCCAGCGTCAGCGCGCCAAACCCAATCCCCATCACATGGACGTGACTGTCAATCAGGCCGGGCATCAGATAGCGGCCCTTGCCATCGACCAGATAGTCAACCTTGCCCGGCCGCTTGTCACCCCGGTGCAGCACCTGCACGATCCGGCCATCGTCGCCCACCACCAGCCCGGTGAAATGATCGACCCCACCAGTCGCGTCGAGGGTTACGCCATCGACATTATCGACCAGCGTATCGGCGTGCGCCGGGGCGGGGAGGGCGAAAGCAAGGGCGAGGGCGAGGGCACGCAGCCTCACTTCTTCACCCGCCGGGGCAGGCGCCGCACCAGCGCGCTGGTGTCTTGCCGACCGCCGCCCAGGGCCTGCACTTCGGCATAGAACTGGTCGATCAGCCCGGTCACCGGCAGAGATACCCCCAGCGACCGGCCTTCCTCCAGCGTCAGGCCCAGATCCTTGCGCATCCAGTCCACGGCAAAGCCGAAATCGAATTCGTCCTTGGCCATGGTGTGCCAGCGGTTGTCCATCTGCCAGCTTTGCGAAGCGCCGCCGGAAATCGCCTCGTAGACCTTATCAAGATCGAGATGTGCTGCCTCGGCAAAGCGCAGGGCTTCGGACAGGGTGGCGATGATCCCGCTGAAGGCGATCTGGTTGACCATCTTGGTCGATTGGCCCGCTCCGGCCTTGCCCACGTGGACGATCCGCTTGGCATAGGCCTGCATGATCGGCGTGGCGGCGGCGATCGCATCGGCGCGGCCGCCGCACATGATCGAAAGCTGGCCGTTTTCCGCGCCCGCCTGTCCGCCGGTCACCGGGGCATCGACGCAGTGCACTTCCAGATCGCGCGCTTCGACCGCGATCTGGCGGGCGATCCGGGCGCTGACGGTGGTGTGATCGATAAAGGTCGCGCCGCGCTTCAGCGTGGTGAACACGCCGGTCGGGCCAAGCACCACATCGGCAAGGTCATCATCGTTGCCAACACAGGTCAGCACCACGTCCGCGCCCTCGGCGGCTTCCGCTGGGCTCGCGGCGAGCCGCACGGACAGGCCCGGGTTGGCCTCCTGCCAGCGTTCGGCCCGCGCCGGGGTGCGGTTGTACAGGGTCAGGCGGTGCCCGGCCTGGCCGATATGCCGGGCAATTGCCCCGCCCATCACGCCCAGGCCCAGGAAGGAAACGTTTTTCGGTTCGGTCATGCCTGCCAGCTCTATCGGCTTGGCGGCTGGAATGCACCCCTCAATAGTATTCGAGGTTGACGCTGAACTGTCCGGTATAGACGCCCGGCGCTTGATTGGGGTTGATGTTCAGTTTGGCGCCCAGCTTGACCACGGTGCTGCCGCCACTGATCCGCACCACCGATCCCGAACCGCCGGGAAACTGCGGTTCGGCTGTGATCGGGTCGCCGGGGCCGGTCAGTTCGAAAGTGGGATCGAACGTCACCTGCACATCGGCGTCCGAACCGGTCAGTTCCAGCTGCGACGCGGCGAAGCTGCCCGCACAAACCAGTGCACTGTCACAGGTTCGGCCCGAGCTTGCCGGATCGATCACCACTACCCCGCCGTTGACGTTGTTGCGCAGGGCCACGCGGCCGAAATCCATGTCGAGCAGCACGGCGAACTGGATGGTGTTCAGCACCTGGGCCGTCGCGGTGTTGGTCTGGACCGTCTCGGCCTGCGCCGTGCCGGGCAGGGCTGCAGCCAAGGCAGCTGCGGCGGTCAGCGCCGGCTTGTTCGGCAATCGTGTCATCCCGGCAAGTCCCCCTCCGAAACCGGACGGTGCCAGTTTCCTGCTACCCGTCCTAACGGCGACCAGTTCGTGAATGACCAAGCGATTTGGTTAAATCGAAGTAACCACGCCGGGCGGTGCGTGCGGTTTGCATGGACCGACGCTTTCCGTTAGGGCGCGCGGGATATGACCGCCACTGATCCCACCGCCGTGCATGACACGGCCTCGCTGCTGACCCTGGACGACGTGCGTGCGGCGGCGGAGCGGATTGACGGCGCAGTGGTCAACACCGCGATGGATTACAGCCGCACCCTGTCGCAGATTACCGGGGCGGACATCTGGCTGAAGTTCGAAAATCTTCAGTTTACCGCCGCTTACAAGGAGCGCGGCGCGCTCAATGCAATGCTGCTGCTGGGCGGCGAACAGGCCAATCGCGGCGTGATCGCGGCTTCGGCCGGCAATCATGCGCAGGGGTTGGCCTATCACGGCGCGCGCCTCGGCATCCCGGTAACCATCGTGATGCCGCGCACCACGCCGACCGTGAAGGTGCAGCAGACCGAAGTGCTGGGCGGCACCGTCGTGCTCCACGGCGAAACCTTTGACGAAGCGCAGGGCCATGCCCGCAAGCTTGAGGACGAACTGGGGCTGACCTTCGTCCACCCGTTCGACGATCCGCATGTCGCCGCCGGGCAGGGCACCGTCGCGCTGGAAATGCTGGAGCAGGTGCCGGAGCTTGACATGCTGGTCCTGCCGGTCGGCGGGGGCGGGCTCGCCTCGGGCATGGGCACGGCGGCCCGCGCGATCAAACCGGACATCGCGCTGATCGGGGTCGAAGCGGAGCTGTTCCCTTCGATGTACAACCGGCTCAAGCATAATGACCTACCCTGCGGCGGCGATACCCTGGCCGAAGGGATCGCGGTGAAGGAGCCTGGGGCTTTCACCAGTCAGGTGCTGCGCAGACTGCTCGACGACATGGTGCTGGTCAGCGAAAGCGCGCTGGAACGCGCCGTGTCGCTGCTGCTGCAGATCGAAAAGACCGTGGCCGAAGGCGCGGGCGCGGCGGGGCTGGCGGCGGTGCTGGCGCATCCCGCGCGGTTCAAGGGGCGCAAGATCGGCATCCCGATCACCGGCGGCAACATCGATACACGCCTGCTGGCTAATGTGCTGCTGCGCGATCTGGCACGCTCGGGCCGGCTCGCCCGGCTGCGGCTGACGCTGCAGGATCGCCCCGGTGCGCTGTTCAAGGTGATGCGTGAATTCGATGCGCACAACGTCAACATCATCGAGATCTACCACCAGCGGATTTTCACCCATCTGCCGGCCAAGGGCCTGATCACCGACATCGAATGCGAAGCCCGTGACCGCGAGCAGCTTGAAGCGCTGGTCGAAAGCCTGCGCGAGAAGGGCTACGCGGTCGATTCCGTCGAGCTTAACTAAGCCGTCCGCACCTGTCCCGTTTTGCACGCCTGCGCGGCAGGAATGCGTGCGCCTGTGCAAATTCACACTTCGGCAACCATGTTTCGTGGTTAAAGTTCTTTCAACGCAGGCCATGGGTGGGCATAAGGTCCCGGTAGTCCGAAATTAAGGATATCGACCGCCCGTGACGGCTCCCGTTCGCTTCCCCCGGTTCTTCGTCACGAGCCCCGCGCCGTGCCCCTATCTGCCGGGCAAGAGCGAGCGCAAGGTGTTCACCGAGCTGAAGGGCCCCCACGCGGACGAGCTGAACGACGCGCTCGGCCGGATCGGGTTTCGCCGCAGCCAGACGGTCGCCTATCGCCCCAGCTGCGCCGATTGCGCCGCCTGCGTTTCGGTGCGGGTCGCGGCCAAGGAATTCCGCCCCTCGGCCACCCAGAAAAAGGCGCTGCGCCGCAATTCGGACCTGATCGCCACGATGTGCCGCCCGTGGTCCACCGCGGAACAGTTCGAGCTGCTGCAGCGCTATCTCGGCGTGCGTCATCCCGGCGGCGGCATGGCCAGCATGGACGAAGTCGATTTCGCCGACATGGTCGAACATACGCCGGTTGACAGCTACGTGATCGAATACCGCGAACCGCGCGCCGATGGCACGCCGGGGCGGCTGGTCGGTGCCTGCCTGACCGACCGGCAGGGCGATGGCCTGTCGATGATCTACAGCTTCTACGAGCCCGATCACGAGGGTCGCTCGGGCCTGGGCAACTATATCATCCTCGATCACATCCGCCGCGCGGCTGAACTGGGGCTGCCCTATGTCTACCTCGGCTACTGGGTCGATGGCTCGGCGCGGATGCAGTACAAGGTCCGCTACCGCCCGCTCGAACGTCTGACCCGCGAAGGCTGGAGCCGCTTCAGCGATGAAGCGCAGGACACCCTGATCGCCAAAGCCGCCCAGATCCGCCGCGAATTGGCCCCACCGATCGATGGCAGCACCAAGGACGGCGCCCACGGCGGGCAGGAGCAGTACCGCTACGCCTGAACGGCATTCCCGGACATTGCCGCACCGTGCACCGTTGCCATGGCTGCGCTCCCTCATCAGCCCTGCCGCAATGACAAACCCCCTCCCCGCCGGGGCGGGAAGGGGGCGGTCGGTTCAGACGTTAAAGCCGAAAATCAGGCCGGCAGGCCCGAAATCGCCTTCATTTCCATGAAGTCCTTGAGACCCGCCAAGCCGCCTTCGCGGCCATTGCCGGACTGCTTGTAGCCACCGAACGGGGCGCCGGGGGTGGGGCCCCAGTTGTTGATTGCCACCATGCCCGCGCGCAGCTTGGCGGCGACCGGGGCAGCCTTTTCGGGATCGCCCGAAATCGCGGCGGACAGGCCGTATTCGGTGTTGTTGGCGATCTCGATGCCCTGTTCCAGGCTGTCATAGGCCATGATCGTCACCACCGGGCCAAAGATTTCCTCCTTGGCGATGCGCATGTCTTCGGTCACGCCAGAGAACACCGTCGGCTGGATGAAGTAGCCGCGGTTGACGCCTGCGGGCAGGTCGGTGCCGCCGGTTTCCAGCTTGGCGCCTTCGTCGATTGCGGACTGGATCAGGCCGCGGATCTTGTCATACTGCGCCTTGTTGACCACCGGGCCGAGGTGATTGCCCTCGGCCATCGGATCACCCACGGGCGTTGCCGAATACATCGCAGTGGCAAAGGCCGCCGCTTCGGCTTCGCGTTCGCGGGGCACCAGCACGCGGGTCGGGCTGATGCAGCTTTGGCCGGTGTTGATCAGCGGGCCCATCAGGGTGGCGGGCAGGTGCTGCGCAAAGTCGGCGTCGGGCAGGACCAGGTTGGGGCTCTTGCCGCCCAGTTCCTGGTGGACGCGCTTCACGGTCGGCGCGGCGGCGATCGCCACCGCGATGCCCGCGCGGGTCGAGCCGGTGAAGCTGACCATTTCAACGTCGGGGTGGCTGGAAATGGCGTTGCCTGTGGTCGGCCCGTCACCCTGCACCAGGTTGAACACGCCCGGGGGCACGCCCGCGGCATCGAGGATTTCGGCAAAGATCGCCGCGTTGGTCGGGCATTCTTCCGAAGGCTTGAGCACCATGGTGTTGCCGCCGGCCAGCGCGGGGGCGACTTTCAGCGCGATCTGGTTGAGCGGCCAGTTCCACGGCGTAATCATGCCGACCACGCCGATCGGTTCGTAAGCCACCTTGTAACCCGGACCGTCTTCCAGGAAGTTGAAGTCCTGCAGCGCGGCGATGGTGCCCAGGAAGCCGCCGATCCCGGCGCCGACCTGTGCAGTGGCGGCGAAGGACACGGGTGCGCCCATTTCTTCGGCCATCGACTGGGCGAGGTCACCGGTGCGCTTCTTGTATTCCTCGACAATGCGGTTCAGCACGGCGAGGCGTTCTTCGCGCGTGGTCTGGCTCCAGGTCTTGAAGGCGCGGCGGGCGGCGGCAACCGCCTTGTCGACATCGGCCTGGGTGCCGACGGTGATGACCGCACAGGCTTCTTCCGTGGCGGGGTTGATCACTTCACGGCGCACGCCGCCTTCGCTGTCTACCCATTTGCCGTCGATATAATGTTGCAGCCGCTCGCGCATCCTCGAATCTCCATCTTTAACGGGACGATTAACCGGCACTATGTCGGAGCGCGCAGGAAAGATTGCAAGCAGCAATCTAACCCCAAGTGCCAGCCAATGCGGCGGAGCCCGTGCAATGGAAGCGAGGGCGTGCAGGGGTGAATTAGTCCTGTCAAGAGTTCTTGACAGATATAGCGACTCGCCTGTAAAGAACTCTTGACACATTCGGAGGGTTCGAGTTGGAAAACCGGTTACGTGATCTGCGTGAGGCAGCGGGCTGGAGCCAAGGCGAACTGGCCCGGCGGCTGGGCGTTTCGCGCCAGACGATCAATGCGGTTGAGACCGACAAATACGATCCAAGCCTGCCTTTGGCACTGCGGATGGCGAAGCTGTTCGCCGTTTCCGTGCCGGAAATCTTCATCGACCGTTGGGAACCGGAGAACTGAGCAATGACCCGCAGTAACAAGTTTGCACTTCGGATGGTGGCAGGCGGCCTGTTCGGGGCCTTGATCGGCCCGGGGTTGGCGCACCTGGTCATGTATTTCGATATGCCGATCGGCCGCATTACGCTCAGCCCCGGCGGGGTTGTCCTGGCGGCAGTTGGTGGGCTGTATGGCTTGATCGGGCTGTTCGTTGCCGTTGGCATGATCTGGCCGGCATTGGGCGTGCTGATCCTGAATGTCGCCGATGCAGAGGACCTGCGAGATCGCCGCGAAATGCTGCTGGTCAGCGCAGTCACCTGTCTGGTGCTGGGGCTGGCCATGTTGCTGCTCCCTTTCACCGGAGTAGGCAAGCCTATCGCCGGGCAAACGGCCCTGGCCACGTTTGCTGCGGCTGCGGTGGTGCTGGTGGTCTCCGCATGGATGGCGGTCAAACAAAGGCATTATGACGAATTATGGAGCCGACTTACGGCTGAGGCTTCGGTGCTCACTTTGGTGCTGCTGACCGCCCTGATGATGGTGTGGGGGCTGTGGGCACATCTTGGCGGAGCCGCGCTGGCTGATCCATTGCTGGTGATCGCGGCTCCGCCGGGTCTGTTCATGCTGGCATGCTTTATCGCCGCAGGGCGCAGGGGCATGTTGCAGGCTGAATGAGGCTGACTTAACCCTGCCGGTACAGCTCGGCCTCGGCCATGCGGCGGCGGACCAGGCCGGGCAGGCGTTTGCCCCCGGCATGGACCCACTTGCCGAATTCCGCCGCCGCACCTGCGTGATCTCCCGCCCTGTGCAGCTTGGTCAGCGTGGCCTTGGCGATGGTGCCGGTGTTGTAGTGAAAGCTGACCATCGCATCGAACTGGCCCTGGGTGGTGGGGGCGCTGCCGATGGCGCGGGTCACGTCGCGGGCGAAGCGTTCCAGATCGCGGGTCAGGCGGGCATCGCATTCGGCGCGGGTCCAGATCGTGCCCGGGCCAATCCCCCGCCCGGTCGCGCCCCAGCCGATCGTCCATGGCGCGCCGCCGGTGCCGGGATCGGGATAGGCTTCATACCGCCCGTCGCGGCGGGCCCGCGCGCAGCCTTCGAAACGCTGGATCAGATCCAGCCCGGCCGGACTGATGCAGGGTTCGAACGGAACGGGCGAGGGTGGGGACGCCGCCGGGGCAGGCGGCGGGGTATCGTCCTGCGCCTTCATCCGGCGCAGTGCGGCAAAGAAATCGAAATCCATGTCCATGGGCAAGCCTCCGCGAATCGAGAGGCCGGAACATTAAGCACGGAGCATGTGTGTAGGAAAATCGTTTCTGCGCGGGCGGCGGGCCGGGTGTAAACCGTCTGCAGTCTGGCAAATCATCCTTAACCATACGGAATTATGGGCAAAAGGATGGGGCATTGGGACCGAATCAGGCGCCGGTTGATCCGGCTGGCCATGACCGAAGTGGGGGAAGGCAAACTTGCCGCTACCCTGCTGCTGTCGCTGGTCGCCTTTTCCCTGCTGCTCGCGGCGGAGTTCCGATCGTCCACGGCCTTTGTCGACAAGCTTGACCGGAACCACGAACAGCAGCTGGTCGCCAACTTCCTTGAACGCCAGGCCGAGACCGGTGTGGGGCAGATCAAGGTCCAGGTCACCTGGGACGAAGCCTTTGGCAAGATCGGCACGGGCAGGCCAGATCCGGCCTGGGCGGATACCTATATCGGCGATTTCCTGTCATCCAACTTTGGCTATGACCGGCTCTATGTGGTTGGCCCGCGCGGTGAACTGCTGCGGGCCTGGCGCGATGGGCGGGCCGCAGCGGCGGGGGCGGACTATGCCCAGCTGAGCGGGCAGGTGCAGCTGCAGCTGGCCGCGATGGAAGCCAACCGCACGGTGCTGGGCAAACCCGACACGCTGCGCAAGCTGGCCGATACCACCTGGCCCTATAGCGCGCAGGGCAAGCCGCTGACCCGCTGGGGCCATTCACTGGTCCGTCTGAACGGCCAGCCCGCGATGTTGAGCGTGGTGCCGGTGCTGCCCGATACCCGGTTCGATCGGCTGCGCGCGGTGCCCAATCATCTGGTCGCGGTGCAATTTTTCGACACCGCCTTTCTGGGCGGCATGGGGCGGCAATTGCTGTTGAAAGACATGCAAGTGGCCCTTGCCGCGCCCGAGAGTGACGAGCTCAATTCGTTGCCGCTGATGGGTCAGGACGGGGTGCAGGTTGGCCGGCTGGCCTGGCAAGCCGAACTGCGCAGCGCGATGGTGCGCGGCAAGACGCGGCCGTTCTTTGCCGCTTACCTGCTGTTCCTGCTCGCGATCATGCTGGGCGGGTTGAGCGTGATCAAGATGCTGCGCAATGCCATGGCCCGCCTGCGCCAGCGCGAGGCGCAGGCCACCCATGCCGCGCGGCATGACGAGATGACCGGCCTGCCCAACCGCATGCATTTCATCGAGCGGCTGGAGGCGCAGCTGTCGATCCTGTCGCTCAAGCAGGACCGCGGGCTGGCGGTGGCTTTCCTCGATCTCGACCATTTCAAGTACATCAACGATACCCTGGGCCATCCGGCCGGTGATGCGCTGGTTCGGCAGGTCGCCGGGCGGGCGCGCAAATGCCTTCCGGACAGCGATCTGATCGCGCGGCTGGGCGGGGACGAATTCGTGGTGATGCGCACCGCTCCGCACGATCAGGGCGGGATCCGGCAACTGGGCGCGGATCTGATGGCGCTGTTCGCCGCGCCTTTCAATATCGACGGGCGGGTGATCGATGTCACGGCCTCATGCGGGATCAGCTGGGCGCCCGATCAGGGGCTGACCGGCGAAGATCTGCTGCGCAATGCCGATATTGCGCTGTTCCGCGCCAAGCAGCGCGGGCGGGCCCGGTGGCGGGCGTTTGACCGCGAAATGGAAGGAACGGTGCGCCGCCGCCTGCTGCTGGAACTGGAACTGCGCAAGGCCTTGCAGGGCAATGGCCTGTCGCTGGCCTATCAGCCGATTGTCGATGCCGAAACCGGCGAGATCGCCGGGGCCGAGGCGCTGCTGCGCTGGAACCATCCGGAACTCGGTTCGCTCAGCCCCGCCTTGTTTGTGCCGGTGGCCGAACAGGCCGGGATGATGCCGCTGCTGGGCTGGTGGACGATCGGGCGGGTGTTTGAACAGTGCCGCGAATGGCCCGGGGTCAACATTTCGATCAACCTTTCCCCGTTGCAGCTGACCGCGCGCGGGTTCCTGGATGATCTGGCGGTGCTGACCCAGGAATTTGCGGTCGATCCGGCGCGGATCACCTTTGAAGTGACCGAGGGCGTGCTGATGGAACGCGGCGCCGGAGCCTTCACCGTGCTGGAAGGACTGAAGCAGGCGGGCTTTGGCGTGGCGCTCGACGATTTCGGGACCGGTTATTCCAGCCTCAGCTATCTGCGCGGTTTCGCTTTTGATCGGCTCAAGATCGATCGCAGCTTCGTCCATGACATCGAAAGCGATTGCAACGCCCATGCGATCCTGAAAGCGATCGTCGCGCTGGGTCGCAGTCTCAACACCCGCACCGTGGCCGAAGGGGTGGAAACCCCGCTGCAGCGCGATCTGGTGCGCGCCGCCGGGTGCGAAATGATCCAGGGCTACCTGTTCCACCGCCCCATGCCGGCCGAGGACTTCTCGCACTTGCTCAAGGGTCGCCGCCAGAGCGACGCCCCCCAGCGGACCCGCCGCGCGGCGGCTTAATCCGCCCGGCAACTCTTCGATTGCGGAAATAGCTGCCGCTTGTAGGCTTGGTCCAGGAGGAACCGGACCATGCGGCAAATGCGATCAGGTTTACTGGCTGGCCTGCTGCTCGCAGCGATGAATTTCCTCGCCGTGCCGAAACTCTCTGCGGCGCCGGACAAGGCTCCGGTCGTGGCGATTGAGCATGTCACTGTCATTGCGATGACGGCGAGCAGCCAGCCCCTGCGCGATACAACCGTGGTGATCGATCAGGGGCGGATCGTTGCTGTGGGCGGGGCCGCGCCCAAGGGGGCGAAACGCATCAACGGCAAGGGCAAATGGCTGATCCCCGGTCTGGCCGACATGCATGTCCACCTGCCGTCCGCCGGTCTGCCAAGGCCGCCCAAGTATCCAACGGAGCCGCCGTTCGTTTTCTTCGACACCCAGGACGCAATGCTGCCCTATGTCGCCAATGGCGTGACGCAGATCATGAACCTTGACGCAGTCGCCGCATCGGTGGGCCAGCGCAACGAGATTGCCAGCGGCGCAGTGATGGGGCCGCACATGGCGCTGGCGGCGGTGATCAATGGCGGTGAAGGCCGGGGCCGGATTGCCAACACGTCGGCCGATGGCCGTCAGGCGGTTCGCGATGCCAAGGGTGAAGGCTATGATTTCATCAAGGTCTATTCGGACCTGAACATGGAAACCTTCACGGCGATCATCGAAGAGGCCAAACGGCAGGGCATGCGGACCGTCGGGCATATCCCGGAAAGCTTTGAAGGAAATCTGGACAAGGCATTTGTCCCGGGCTTCAACATGGTTGCCCATGCCGAGGAGTTTTCAAAGCAATCGGCGGATTTCAGCGATGCCGATGCCGCCCGGTTCGCGCGGCTGGCCAAGCAGAACGGAACCTGGGTAACGCCGACGCTGGTCGTCATGCGCTGGATCGCCAGCGAAACCCGCTCGCTGGACGAGATGAAGGCATCGCCCGATCTGAAATATGTCCACCCTTTGCTGCAGAGCAAGTGGACCACCGCCAACCGTTACAACCGCAATTCGACGCCCAAGCTGATCGCCTATTTTGACCGCATGGTGGAATTCCACCGCCGGCTGGTGCGGGCGCTGAAAGCCGAAGGCGTGCCGATGGTGGCGGGATCAGACGCGCTGACGTCCGGCGTGGTCGGCGGGTTTTCCCTGCATGAGGAACTGGAACTGCTGGTCGGGGCAGGGCTCAGCAATGAAGAGGCGCTGGCCTCTGCCACCCGGCTTCCGGCGGAATGGCTGGGGGTGGCGGGTGATCGCGGCACGATCGAACCGGGAAAGCGCGCTGATCTGGTGCTGCTTGATGCCGATCCGCTGGCGAACATTGCCAATACGCGGCGGATCGCGGGGGTGTTCCTCAGCGGAAAATGGACCAGCCGCGCCACTCTGGACGCGATGATGGCCGATCTGGCCCGCCGCAATACCGCGACCAGGGACCAGTTTGACTGGAACAGCCTGGGCAAGAAATAGGGCGATTGCCGCGCTTGTTCGCGGTGGGCACCGGCAGGCGCAAAAAGGGGCGCCCGGATCGCTCCGGACGCCCCTTGCACAGTTCCTGACCGGGTCGATGGATCAGGCGCTGTAATACATGTCGAATTCGACCGCCGACGGGGTGGTTTCCCAGCGCAGCACTTCGGGCCACTTCAGTTCGACGTAGGCGTCGATCTGGTCCTTGGTGAACACGCCGCCCTTGAGCAGGAATTCATGATCGGCTTCGAGGCTTTCCAGCGCTTCACGCAGCGAACCGCAGACGGTCGGCACTTCGGCCAGTTCGGCCGGGGGCAGATCGTACAGGTTCTTGTCCATCGCTTCGCCCGGGTGGATCTTGTTCTGGATCCCGTCGAGCCCGGCCATGAACAGCGCGGCATAGCACAGGTAGGGGTTGGCCATCGCGTCGGGGAAACGGAATTCCACGCGCTTGGCCTTGTCGCCCGCACCATAAGGAATGCGGCACGAGGCCGAACGGTTGCGGGCCGAATAGGCCAGCAGCACCGGGGCTTCGTAACCCGGGACCAGCCGCTTGTAGCTGTTGGTAGTCGGGTTGGTGAAGGCGTTCAGCGCCTTGGCATGCTTGATCACGCCGCCGATGA
>CAZKAX010000078.1:0-15924 GCA_964550775.1 uncultured Novosphingobium sp.
TCGATCACCAGATCATAGAAGCAGCGCGGGCGCAGGCGCGGCAGCATGTTCATCTGCGCGCGGCTTTCGACCTGGAACACACCCAGCGAATCGCCCTTGCACAGCATGTCGTAAACCGTGGGATCCTCGCGCGGGACCGTGGCGAGCGTCAGGTTTTGCCCATGGTGCGCGCCCAGCAGATCGAGGCATTTGCGGATGCAGGTCAGCATGCCCAAGGCCAGCACATCGACCTTGAGGATGCCCAGCGCGTCGATATCGTCCTTGTCCCATTCGATGAAGCTGCGGTCCGCCATGGCCCCGTTGCCGATCGGCACGGTCTCGGTCAGCAGGCCCTGCGTCAGGATGAACCCGCCCACGTGCTGTGACAAATGTCGGGGCATGCCAATCATTTGTTCGGTCAGCGCAAGAACCCGCCTGAGGTGCGGATCGGACAGGTCCAGCCCGGTTTCGGCGGCGTGGTGTTCCCCGATCGAGCGGCCATGGCTGCCCCAGACGGTGCGGGCCAGCGCGCCGGTGACATCCTCGGACAGGCCCATCGCCTTGCCCACCTCGCGGATTGCCATGCGCGGGCGGTAATGGATCACCGTGGCACACAGCCCGGCGCGCTGGCGGCCATAGCGGGAATAGATGTACTGGATCACCTCCTCGCGCCGTTCGTGTTCGAAATCGACGTCGATGTCGGGCGGCTCGTTGCGGTCTTCGGAAATGAACCGGTCGAACAGCAGCGCGTGCTTGGCGGGGTCCACTGCGGTGATTTCCAAGCAATAACACACTGCCGAATTGGCCGCAGAGCCGCGCCCCTGGCACAGGATCGGCGGATCCTGCGCGCGGGCGAAATCGACGATGTCCTTGATCGTCAGGAAATAGCGCGCCAGCCCCAGCTTGCCGATCAGCACCAGTTCGCGCCGCAGCGTATCGGCCACGCTGTCCGGCACCCCGCCGGGATAGCGCCCCTCCGCGCCCTGCATGGTCAGCCGTTCGAGATGCCCTTGCGGATCGAGCCCGGCGGGGCAAATCTCCTCCGGATATTCATAGCGCAGCTCCTCCAGGCTGAACTGGCACTGGTCCGCCAGATCGCGCGCGGCCTTCAACGCATGCGGCCAGGGCGCGAACAGGCGGGCCATTTCCTCCGGCCCCTTGAGGTGGCGTTCGGCATTGGGCTGGAGCAGGTGCCCTGCGCGCGCCACCGTGGTCTTGTGCCGGATCGCGGTCATCACATCATGCAGCGGGCGGCGCTGCGGCGCGTGGTAAAGCGGCAGGTTGGTCGCGAGGATCGCCAAGCCATGCGCCCGCGCCAGACCGTCCAGCCGCGCGATCCGGGCGAGGTCGTCGCCCTTGTAGAGATAGCTCGCGGCAATGTGTCTGAGTGTCGGCAACTGGCGGACAAGGTGCGGGATCAATTCGGGGAACGGCGCGGTCAGCAGGCTCCCCTGCCCCTGCGCGGCTGGCTCTCCGGCAAGCGGGAGGGCAATCACGTTGCTTGCCACGGCAATCGTCAATGCCGCGTCGAGATCATCCGGCGGCAGCAGCACCAGGTGCACCCCCTCGGCATGGTCCGCCAGCATGGCAAGGCTGATATGACAGGCGCCCTTGTCCTGCCATTCGCCGTCCAGCCGCGCCATCCGCCCGGTCGAGATCAGGCGGCACAGGTGGCCATAGGCGGCACGGGTTCCCGGATAGGCGAGGAAGCCCAGCCCTTCGACCGTTTCGATCCGGCAGCCGATCACCGGCCGCATCCCCAGCGCCTTGGCCTCGCTGTGCAGGCGCACCACCCCGGCCATGGTGTTGGCATCGGCCACGCCAATCGCATCGTACCCCAGCGCGCGCGCCGTGGTGGCCAGATCGACCGCATCCGACGCCCCGCGCAGGAACGAAAAGCAGGTCATCAGCCCCAGCTCGACGAAGGGTGCTGGCGTCGGTGGCGGCAGGCCGCTGCCATCGGCATGGCGGCGTTCGGGAGTAAGCGGAGCTTCAGGCATGGCTAGCCGCACAGCCCCTGCAGGAACCATTCGGGCACGCCGCCGCGCCCGTCATCGGGCAGGCCGGCGCGGTAGATCCAGTAGCGGCGGCCTTGCCCGTCCTCGATCCGGTAGTAATCGCGCAGCCGGGTAGAGCCGCGTTCGCGCCACCATTCGGGCGCGATCCGCTCCGGCCCTTCGGCACGCGCAATCTCGTGCACTTCGCCGCGCCAGCGGAACCGGCGCGGCAGGCCGTCCGGGCTGGCATAGAGCACCGCGATCGGTTCGGCCCGGTCGAGCAGCTTCAAGGGCCGGGCGTGGAGTGGCAGGCCCTCCTGCGCGGGCATTTCCTTCGCCAGCGGCTCCACCCAGCCTTGCGCGCGTTCGGGCACGTGGCTGGCGCGCGGCACGGGGCGGCGCACGGCCTGCGGACCAAGCCGCGCAGTCAGGCGGTCGATGCAGGCGGGCAGGCTGGTGCCGTGCGCTTCGGCGGCGGCATCGAGATCGCGCTGGGTCAAGGCCACAGGCTCGGTCCAGGGGGCGCGCAGGCGGGCCAGTTCGATCCCGAACCCGGCGTCGATAGCGTCCAGCCGATGCGCGAACAGCCGGGCAATATGCGCCGGATCGCGGCTGGCTGCGGCCATTTCGAGCGACCGTACCAGCACTTCGCCGTCCACTTTCCACAGGCCCAGCTCCAGCCGCCGCGCCCCCATGGCCCGGCTTTCGAGCAGGCGGGCCATGTCCGCACACAGATCGTCCACCACCCGGTCGAGCAGCGCGCGGTGGCGGATCGGTTCGAGCAGGCGGCGCTGGACCAGCGGCACCTCGGCCGCGACCACCGGCAGCAGCGGTTCGGGCACGCGGCCGCACAGCTGGTCAAGCCGGATCAGCGGGTTGGCAGCCGGCGCGCGGACCGTGCGGAACCGCCGCGCCAAGGCATCGCGCGCCACGCCCGAAAGCTCGCCAATCCGCTTCAGCCCCAGCCGCCGCAGCACCAGCAAGGTCGCGGGATCAAGCCGCAGCGCGGCGACGGAGAGGTGATCGAGCGCGGCCTCCCACCCCGCACCATCGTC
Source organism: uncultured Novosphingobium sp. (assembly GCA_964550775.1). Classification (GTDB taxonomy): domain Bacteria; phylum Pseudomonadota; class Alphaproteobacteria; order Sphingomonadales; family Sphingomonadaceae; genus Novosphingobium. The sequence continues at coordinate 3,032 of CAZKAX010000078.1, forward strand.
ATGGCGAGCAGAGCGAAGCAATCCAGGGCCGCCTGCGCCACACGGGATTGCTTCGTCGGCTTCGCCTCCTCGCAATGACGAAACGGAAGAACCAAGGATCGCCCGCCCATCCCCATAATGCGCCAGCGCCCAGGCCGCCCCGGCAGTGGGCGCAATCGCGAGCCGCGCGGTGAGGCCGCGCGCGGCGAGGCGGCGCCCGGCATCGGCCAGCAGCGCCGCTTCGCCCCCATAGAGATGCGCCACCCCGGTCACGTCCACCACCAGCCCGTCGGGCGGATCGAGCGCCGACCACGGCCCCCAGCGCTGCGCCCACAAGGCCAATTGTTCCAGCAACAGCAGGTCGCCCGCCGGATCGGCCGGCGCCGTGGCAACCTGCGGACACAGCGCACGCATATCCGCCAGCATCATCCCGGCCTGCGCCCCGGCTTCATACCCCGCCGCATTGGCCGCAGTGATGCGCGGCCCGTGGGCCGTCTCGGCAATCAGGACGAGGGGGTGGTCCGGCGCGCAATCCTGCGCCATCCGCCAGCGATCCATCGCAAGCTGTGCCAGCCAGATCGCGAGCACGCGACGGGACGGGACTGGCGAGGCAGGCATCACTCGGCCCTCCCCGCTCAGGCCGAGTGGGCGGTGTGCATGGCGTCCCCATCGCCGTCGCGCAAGGCCAGCCGCTCCCCCTGCCTCTGTTCCAGCACCCATTCCCCCAGCGGATGCGCGCGGGCACGGAACAGTTCTGCGTGCCAGGCAGGCGTGCCGGGGGCCTGCGGGTTCCAGCGCGGCGGCTGGCTGGGCGCGGCGCGTGCTTCCCAGCGCATCCGCGCCGAACCCAGATCGCGCCGCGCATCGATCCGCACCAGCCACAGCGGCACCCCGTGACGCTCCGCAGTCAGGCTGAGGCGGCGCGAGGCGGTGAAATCGAGCGCGCGCGGATTACCCGCGATTTCGCCAATCACAAACGCCAGATCGCGGCAGCGCAAGGCCTCTTCCAGCGCGAACAGCGCATCCTCGGGCTTGTTGGCCATGACATGGACCAGCCGGTGACGCAGCTGTGGCGGCAGGCCCGGGCGATAAGGCCGCCCGGTCAGCCGCATCGCCGCGGCGTCCTGGACCCACAGCCAGGGCCGTTCATCCGGCATGTCGGCAGCGGGATCAGGCCGCGCGGCGTGCAGCCGGTCAAGCGCCAGAGCCAGCGCGAAAGCCGCCCCGCCCCCCTCGCGCGAGGAAGCGAACACTTCGCCATGCAGCGCGCCATCGGGCAGACCCGGGCGCCAGCGCGCAGCGGCGGCCTGCGATGGCACGCCCCAGGGCGGCGACAGGGGCTTGCGGCGCGCAAAGGCGCTTAAAGGGGTAGGAGCATTCATGATGGAACAACCTTTGTTCCACTTATGTTCCTATTCTTCCCGATTCGCAATTCCCCAAAAAACAAAAGGCCGCCCCCGAAGGAGCGGCCCCTGTTTGAACCACCGATCTGACCAGACCGGCAGGCCGGATCAGTCGTTGATGTCGATCCCGCCGGGCAGCGGCGGTACCGGCTGTGGCGGGATGTCGGCATCTTCCTCGTGCACTTCCACCAGCCCGCGGCCCACGTGGCTGCGGCTACGGCTGTAACCGAAGTAGACCAGCAGGCCGACCACCGCCCAGCCGACGAACAGCAGCTTGGTATAGCCCGACAGGCTCCAGAACAGATAGATGCAGCCCAGTGCGGCCAGCGGCGAAACCAGCCACACCGCCGGGGTCCGGAACGGACGCACCCGCGAAGGATCGCGCCGGCGCAGGATCAGCACCGCAATCGCCACCATGGCAAAAGCGAACAGCGTGCCCGAATTCGAAATGTCGGCCAGCGCCCCCACCGGGAACAGTGCGGCAAAGCTTGCCACGAAGATCCCGGTGATCACGGTCACCACGTGCGGGGTGTGGTACACGGGGTGCACCTTGCTGAGCTTTTCCGGCAACAGGCCATCGCGGCTCATCACGAAGAAGATGCGGGTCTGGCCGAACATCATCATCAGGATCACCGAAGGCAGCGCCAGACCGGCGGCAAGACCGACCAGGTTACCGGCCTGCTGGATCCACGACGAACCCTGCTGACCGCCGATTTCACGCAGCGTCCAGGCCAGGGCTTCCTTGGAACAGACCACTGCCTGCCCGCCCTTGGTGGCGCAAGCCGCGGCCAGTTCGGTGCTGCCTGGGGCAAGGCCGTTGCCGGCCGAATCAAACAGCGGCTGCGCGCCCACGCTGCCGATCACGCCCGATGCAACCAGCAGGTAGAACACGGTGCAGATCGCCAGGCTGCCGATCAGGCCGATCGGCATGTTGCGCTGCGGGTTCTTGGTTTCCTCCGCCGCGGTCGAAACCGCGTCAAACCCGACATAAGCAAAGAAGATCGAGGCCGCCGCGGCCGAAATTCCGCCAAAGCCCAACGGAGCGAAGGGTTCGAAATTCTCGCTCTTCATCACTGGCAGGGCCAGCACAACGAACAGCGTCAGCGCGGTGATCTTGACCATCACCAGGATCGCGTTGACGTAAGCGCTTTCCTTGGTTCCGATCACCAGCAGCCAGGTGACCAGCAGCGAAATGATGAAAGCCGGCAGATTGATATAGCCGCCGGTGGCAATCGCGGTCTGGATCGCTTCGCTGTTCGCCGCGCCGAAGGCGAGCTTGATCGAAGCGATCAGCGCATCGGCATTGACGATCGAAGTGGGCAGCGCAATACCCAGATATTCGCGCAAAAGCCCGACGAAATAGCCGGACCAGCCGACCGCGACGGCACCCGCTGCCACGGCATATTCCAGCACCAGCGCCCAACCGACCATCCAGGCCAGCAGTTCGCCCATCACGGCATAGCTATAAGTGTAGGCCGATCCCGAAACCGGGACCATCGAGGCCATTTCGGCATAGCACAGCGCCGCCACGGCGCAGACGAACCCGGCGATGATGAAGCTGATCATCATCCCCGGCCCGGCCTTTTGCGCGGCTTCGGCAGTCAGCACGAAAATGCCGGTACCGATGATCGCGCCCACGCCCAACATGGTCAGCTGGAAGGCACCAAGCGAGCGGTGGAGCGATTTCTTTTCGGCGGTTGCCAAAATGGCGTCGAGTGATTTCACGCGACCGAACATGCAGTTCCCCTAAAATTCTTGTCGGCCAGCCCGGTGGGCAGACGCGATTTTTCCCTGGCGCGGAAGCTAGCGGCGAAGCGCGCGATGGCAAGGGTTAAGTGCGCGCCCTTCCCCAGACATGTCGCACAGGCTAAGAGGCGTTCATGTCCACCACCTTCCAGCTCGACACCGCCACCAGCCGCGCCAATCCCACGCCCGCGCCGATGAAGCGGCTGACCATTCCCGCGATCCGCCAGCGCAAGGTGGACGGGGTTACCGCCGAACCGATCGTGATGCTCACCGCCTATACAGCGCGGCAGGCGCAACTGCTTGATGCGCATTGCGATCTGCTGCTGGTCGGGGATTCGCTGGGCCAGGTGATCTATGGCCTGCCCAGTTCCGTGCCGGTGACGCTGGACATGATGGCCGCCCACGGCGCGGCAGTGGTGCGCGGGTCCTATCATTCGGCCGTGCTGGTCGACATGCCGTTCGGCACCTATGAAGCATCGCCGCAGCAAGCCTTTGACAGCGCCGCGCGGCTACTCAAGGAAACCGGCTGCGCAGGCGTAAAGCTGGAAGGCGGCGCGGCGATGGCCGAAACCGTGGCTTTCCTGACCGCGCGCGGCATTCCGGTGATGGGCCATGTCGGGCTGACCCCTCAAGCGGTCAACGTGCTGGGCGGCTATAACGCCCGCGGCCGCAGCCAGGCCGAAGCAGACAAGATCGTTGCCGATGCCAGGGCGCTCGACGATGCCGGGGCCTTTGCCATCGTGGTCGAAGGCGTGGTCGAACCTATCGCCATCGCGGTAACCCGGGCGGTCAAATGCCCGACCATCGGCATCGGCGCTTCGGCCGAGTGCGACGGGCAGGTGCTGGTCACCGAAGACATGCTGGGTATGTTCGAACGCGTCCCCCGCTTCGTGAAACGCTATGAAGCGATTGCCGAGACGATTTCCGGCGCGGCCGAACGGTATGCCGCCGAAGTGCGCGCACGCTCCTTTCCGGGGGTGGAACAAACCTATCAGCCCCGGTAAGAGCGCCGGCTGCATCACCCAGTTATCAGGGAAACACCACTTTGCTACGCTACTACAAGGGATCGATCCTGTTCACGCTGGTCTGCCTGGCCCTGGCCGCATGGTATGGCTGGCACCAGACCGGCACGATCAGCGGCATGCTGGGCCTGCTGTGGATCGTGGTGGTGCTGTCGATCCTGGAAGTATCGCTTTCGTTCGACAACGCCGTGGTCAACGCATCGGTGCTGGAGGACATGGACGCGGTGTGGCAGCGCCGCTTCCTGACCTGGGGCATGGTGATCGCGGTTTTCGGGATGCGGATCGTCTTTCCGCTGGCGATCGTGGCGATTGCTGCCGGGCTGGGACCGATGGAGGCGCTGGACCTCTCACTCAACGATCCCCGCCGCTATGAAGAGATCGTGTCCAGCGCCCATGTCGGGATTGCCGGGTTCGGCGGCGCATTCCTGGCCATGGTCGGGCTGTCGTTCTTCTTCGATGGCGATAAGGACGTGCACTGGATCGAATGGCTTGAAACCAGACTGGCGCGCTTTTCAAACATCAAGGCGGCGGAAATCGCACTGCTGCTGGTGGCGATTTATCTGATTTCGCGGCTGCTGCCGGCGTCGGACGCGCTGACATTCATGGTTTCGGGCACGCTGGGGATCGTCACATTCATCGCGGTGGAAGCACTGGGCACGATCCTGGAAATGCGCGAGGAAGCGCTGGCGGCGCAGGGCGCGGTGGTGCGTTCGGGCCTCGGCGGGTTCCTCTACCTCAACATACTCGATGCCTCGTTCTCGTTTGATGGCGTGATCGGGGCCTTCGCCCTGTCCAACAACATGATCATCATCGCGCTGGGCCTGTCGATCGGGGCGATGTTCGTGCGGTCGATGACGATCCATCTGGTGCAGAAGGGCACGCTGGCGGAATATCGCTATCTTGAACATGGCGCGTTCTGGGCCATTATCGCGCTGGGCGGGATCATGCTGTTTTCAGCCAGGTTCCATATCCCCGAAACCGTTACCGGGCTGATTGGCGCGGTGCTGATCGGCGTGTCGCTGGCCTGGTCGATCCGGCACAAGCGCCGCTTCCCCGATGGCGAGCTGGAAAGCGCGGTCAGGGCTGATTGAGCCGCGCCGCCAGCGGGGCGGCCAGCACCAGCTGGCACAAGTGATAGAGCAGGATCGGCAACAGCACGATTCCCGCAATATCCGGCGCGAACAGCACCGTGGCCAGCGGCGCGCCCATCGCAATGCTCTTTTGCGCCCCGGCGAACAGCATCGATACGCGGTTGGCCCGGTCCACGCCCGCCAGACCGCCGACCAGCCAGGCACCCAGGTGCCCGATCGCCAGCAGCACTGTCGTTCCCCCCGCCAACCAGAGCCAGCCGGCCGCATCGATCCGGGTCCAGAAATGCTGCTCTACCGCGCCTGAAAAGGCGACATAGACCGCAATCGCAATCGAACTGCGGTCCATCCAGGTCACCAGCGGGCGGTGTTCCTTCACCCAACCGCCCAGCCGCCCTTGCAGAATCTGGCCGATCACGAAGGGCAGCAGCAGGATCGTCACCACCTTGACCAGCCCGTCGGCATGGAATGCCGCTTCCTTGCCCCCCGCCAGGAAGGAAAACAGCGGCGCGGTGATGAACACGCCCAGGATGTTGAGCAAAGCCGCCGCCACCACCGATGAAGCCACGTTTCCGCCCGCGAGCGAACTGTAGGCCGTAGCCGATTGCACCGTTGAAGGCAGGCAGCCCAGATAGAGGAAGCCCAGCGCTACCAGGGGCGGCATCCAGCCCTGCCCCAGCTGCCACATACCCCAACCCGCCATGGCCATCCCGCCAAACACCCAGGCGGTCAGCGGCCAGAGCAACCGGTGGTTGCCCATTCCCACCACCACCTCATGCCGGGGCAGGCGCAGGCCGTTGAGGAAGAACAGCACGAACACCGCCGCGTTCGACACGAACTGCGCTGCATCGCGCGCGCTGCCATGCACCGGCAGCAACAGCGCCAGCGCAATCGCCAGAGCAAGCAGGCGGACCATTGGATCGATGCGATTGAGCAAATTCACACACTACCCTTCGTCATTGCGAGCGGCATCAGGCCGTGCGGCAATCCAAGAGCGATTTAGACCGCACTGGATTGCTTCGCTACGCTCGCAATGACGATAGGGGCGGTTCTGTCAACGCCCGGCCAGCTTCGGCGCAGGCGCCGGAGTGGCCGAGAAGCGCGGCGCGGGGGCCGGCTGGACCATGCCGCCGTCCTCTACGAAAGTGCCGCGCGCCACGTTGTGCGGGTGCTTGGGCGCTTCCTTCAGGCTCAGCACCGGGGCGAAACAGATGTCGGTGCCGTCCATGATCGCGCACCATTCGTCGCGGGTCTTGGTCAGGATCAGCGCGGTCATCCGCTCCTTCAGCTCGCCCCACTTGGCCGGGTTCATCTGCTGGGCGAAATCGGGATCGCCGGTCAGCCCGGTCTTTTCCAGCAGCAGCGCATAAAACTGCGGCTCGATCGAGCCGAGCGAGATCCACTTGCCGTCACTGGTTTCGTAGGTGTCATAGAAGTGCGTGCCGCTGTCGAGCAGGTTGACCCCGCGCTCATCGCGCCACTGCCCGTTGCCAAGAAAGGTGTAAGTCATCGCCGAAAGGATCGCCGCGCCATCGACCATCGCGCAGTCGACCACCTGGCCCACGCCGCCGCTGCGCGCATGCAGGATCGCCGCGACCACACCGAAGGCCAGCATCATCCCGCCGCCGCCGAAATCGCCCACGGCATTGACCGGGAAGCTGGGCTTTTCGCCCTTGCGGCCATAGGAATGGAGCGCGCCCGAGAGCGCGATATAGTTGATGTCATGCCCGGCCAGCGGGGCCATCGGTCCGTCCTGGCCCCAGCCGGTCATCCGCCCGATCACCAGCTTGGGATTGACCCCCAGCAGCACGTCCGGCCCCAGCCCCAGCCGCTCCAGCACGCCCGGGCGATAGCCTTCGATCAGCGCATCGGCATCTTTCGCCATGTCCTTGAGGGTGGCGATCGCCGCCGGATCCTTGAGATCGAGCTCGATCACCTCGCGGTTGCGGTTGAGGATGTCGCGGTTGCCGGCATCGCCGAACCGCCCGCTGTGGCCGGGGCGTTCGACCCGGATCACCCGCGCGCCGTGATCGGCCAGCATCATTCCGCAGAACGGGCCGGGTCCGATCCCCGCCAGTTCGATCACCGTCACGCCTTGCAGCACACCCGCCATGTCACACCTCTTCCAGACCAGATTTAATCATTCGATTAAATCGCCTTGGCAGTGGTGGCAAGAGCGAAGCCATCAACCCAGCTTGTGGCGCGCCTCGTCAAGCAGCTTGTTGGCCCCGCCGATCGCCTGCGCCTTGTCCAGCAGCACCCTGGCGCGGTTCGCGTCTTGCCCGGCAAAGGCCAGCGCCATGCCCAGCGCCTGTGCCGTAACGCTACTGGCGGGTTGCAGCTGATAGGCCTGCTCGGCGCTGGCCAGGGCAGCGGCCGTATCGCCGGTGCGCAGCTGCGCCAGCGACAGGTCCGCCAGCAAGCGCACATCGCGCCCGTCCCCGCGGCGGCGCAGGTTTTCCAGCAGTGCGCGCGCAGCCTCCCAATCGCCCGCAAAGGCGCGGTGGCTGGCGGCCATGCGCGCGGCCAGGCGGCTGCCCGGATAGGCCGCGAGATAGCTCGCCACCACCGGCACCGCTTCCGCGCCCTTGCCCGCCTTGTCAAAGCTTTCGCCCATCCGCAGCAGCAGCGTTTCCGGAAAGCGCACCCGCGCGGACAGCTTGTAGGCGTCCAGCGCCTGCCCGACCTGCCCCCCGGCCATCGCCACATCGCCCCACAGCGCCAGCGCTTCGGACGAACCGGGATGGGCCTGGCGGAACTGGTTGGCCACATTCTGTGCGCCCGCCAGGTTGTTCGCCGCAAGCAGGCTGCGGACATAGGATACGGCCCTGCTGGGCACGCCGGGCATGTCGCTCCAGCGTACGGCCAGCACGCCGATCGGATCGCGTTCGGGGATCGGCATGATCGCCGGCACCGTGGCCGCCGCCGCCCGATCAAGGAACGGCGCAGCGGCCAGCCGGTCACCTTGTTCCTCATAGGCCCGCCCGATCAGTTCCAGCAGATAGGCCGGAGCATCGGGGCGCAACGCCAGCACATCAAAGCGTTCATGCAGCTTGTTGAAATCATTCGATTCGTACAAGGCCCGCGCATAAAGCAGCTGCAGCCGCTGGTTGACCGGTTGGCGATCCGCAAGCCGTTCCAGCGTGCCTGCCGCCAGATTGGCGTTGCCCGCTTCCAGTTCCAGCAGGCCGGTCAGCTCGATCGCGGCGGGCATGTCCTTCAGCCGGGTGCCAGTGCGCTCCAGCAAGCGCCGCGCCAGGTCCACCTTGCCCGCGCGGGCGGCCAGCACAGCTTGCAAATACCAGGCATAGGGATGCTTGGGCGCGATCCCGATCATCTTGCGGGTCACCGCCAGCATGTCCTTTGCCCGCCCGGCCTCGCCCAGAGTCGCAGCATAGCCGCCCAGCAGCGAAAGGTCGCTCGGCAGCTGTTCCAGCGCCTGTTCATAAAGCGGCAGCGCGGCACCCCAGCCCGATTGATCGCGCAGCAACTGCGCGCGGAATTCCAGCGCGCGCGGATTGTCCGGCCCGGCTGCCAGCGCCCGTTCCGATGCCTCCAGCGCCTGCAGCTGTTCCCCGCCGACATACCGCAAGCGGCCAATATCGACCCACAGCATCGGATCCTTGGGCGAAAGCGCCAGCGCCTTGTCATAGGCCTGCCCGGCGGCGGGCAGATTGCCCGACAGGCGTTCCAGCATGCCCAGCATCCGCCAGCCGTGGGCTTCCTCACCTTTGACAAACTGCCCCGGCCCCAGCCATTCACGCGCCTTGACAAGATCTCCCTGGAGAATCAGCGCTTCGCCCATCCGCGCGGCTACATCCGGGCGGGTGGCACCGGCCCCCAGCACCTTGTTCAGCGCAACCTCGCCCGCAATCCCGTCGCCGCGCAGCAGCGCAGCCTTGGCCGGGTCCATCGCCCCGGGCTCCACCGCAGCGAGCAGCGGCGCCGCCCCGGCCAGGCCCAGCCCGACCAGCCATGCGGCAATGAGGCGGCGGCGGCGTGGTTCAGGCATGGAGGTCATACTGCTTGAGCAGGTCATACAGCGTCGGGCGGCTGATCCCCAGGATCTTGGCGGTGCTGGAAATGTTGCCCTCGCTGCGGGCCAGCGCATGGCGGATGACCCGCCGGTCGGTCGCCTCGCGCGCGCTTTTCAGGTTGAGCAACTGGTCGCCCTCTTCACCCGGTTCGCTAAGATCGAGATCGAGCGCGCCGACGAGCTTGCCCTCGGTCATGATCACCGCGCGTTTCACGCGGTTTTCCAGCTCGCGCACGTTGCCCGGCCAGCCCCAGCTGTCGATTGCGGCCAACGCATCGGGGGCAAAGCCCTTGACCGCCGGGTTCATTTCCTTGGCGAACCGCGCCAGGAATGCCTTGGCGAGCAGTGCGGCATCGCCGGGGCGTTCGGCCAGACTGGGGATCCGCACGACGATTTCGGCCAGGCGATAGAACAGGTCTTCGCGGAAACGCCCCTCTGCAATCATCGCTTCCAGGTTCTGGTGGGTTGCGCAGACGATCCGGGTATCGACCTCGATCGATTTGCGCGAACCAATCCGTTCGATCACCCGTTCCTGCAGAAAGCGCAGCAGCTTGACCTGCAAGGGCAGCGGAATGTCGCCCACTTCGTCCAGGAACAGCGTGCCGCCGTTGGCCATTTCGATCTTGCCCTCGGTGGTCTTGACCGCGCCGGTGAAAGCGCCCTTTTCGTGCCCGAACAGCTCGCTTTCCAGCAGGTTTTCAGGGATCGCAGCGCAATTGATCGCAACAAAGGCACCCTTGGAGCGGTCACTCGCCTCGTGCAGCCCGCGCGCCAGCAATTCCTTGCCGGTGCCGCTGGCCCCCAGCAGCATGACCGAGACATTGGTGTTGGCCACGCGTTCGATCGTGCGCGCCACTTTGACCATTTCCGGCGCGCCGGTGATCATCCGGCCGAGCACGCGGTTGTCTTCGCCCGAGCGGCTCGCCAGGTTGCGGTTCTCCGCCTCGATCGCGTGGAGCTGGAAGGCGCGGCGCACGATCAGCCCCAGCGCCTCGATATCGACCGGCTTCTGATAGAAATCGTAGGCTCCCTTGGCGATCGCCGAGAGCGCACTTTCGCGTGCGCCGTGGCCGGATGCGACGATCACCTTGGTATCGGGCTTGAGCGCCATGATCTCGTCCAGCACGGCAAAGCCCTCGCTGGTGCCATCGGGATCGGGCGGCAGGCCAAGGTCAAGCGTGACCACCGCCGGTTCCTCGGCCCGCAGCGCGGCCATGGCGCTGGCCCGGTCACCCGCGATCACTACGTCAAAATCGGGATAGGCCCATTTGAGCTGCGCCTGCAGCCCCGCGTCGTCCTCGACAATCAGCAGTTTGGGCTTGGAATCGGACATCATGCTACTTTCTTGCCAGCGGCATTGAGATTTTCGATCAGTTCGGCAGTGGCGGACAACGGCAGGCGAATGGTGAAGCGTGAGCCCAGCCCTTCGCGGCTTTCGACATCCAGCCGCCCGCCCATTGCCTTGACCAGTTCGCGCGCTTCATAGGCGCCGATCCCGAAGCCGCCCGGCTTGGAGCTGTCGAACGGCTTGAACAGGCGCGTACGGACGAATTCGGCGCTCATCCCGCTGCCGCTGTCGAGCACTTCGATGTCGCCCAGCACGCCATCATTGGCGACGCGGACGAACACCGGGGATTCGGGCGCGCTGGCATCGATCGCGTTCTGGATCAGGTGGCTTAGCACCTGTTCCAGCGAATCCGGCTGCGCGGCGATCCGGCACGGCTGGGCTTCGACCAGTTCCACCTGGTGCCGCCCCCTGAACTGCGCCACCACCGCTGCCGCGACCGCTTCCGCATCGACCGGAACCAGCGCTTCCATCTGGGTTCGGCCATAACGCGACAGGCGGGCGATCAGCGCATTCAGCTTCTCGGTCGAATTGCGCAGCGTAATCAGCATGTCGGCCCGGAATTCGGGGTTTTCGGCATGCAGTTCGGCATTGCGGGATAGTAGGCTGAGCTGGCTGGCCAGGTTCTTGATGTCGTGCATGACAAAGGCGATGCGGCGGTTGAAATCATCAAACCGCCCGGCTTCGGCCAGTGCGGCCTGCCCGCTCTGTTCGGCCAGATAGCTGGCCAACTGCTGTCCGGCGACGCGCAGCAGGTCAAAGTCTTCCCAATCCAGCCGCCGGACATGCGCCGGGCGCGCCAGCACCACCACCCCGACGAGGTGTTCGAAATGGAGCAAAGGCACAACGGCCCAGGCGCGCGGTTCGGCCAGGATCCAGTCCGGCACCGGGGCCTGCGCGCGCTCGTCCGCGCCGCTCAGCCGCAATTCGTCCAGATCGGCGATATAACTGCGCGTTTCAAACAGCTTGACCGCCTCGGCGGGAAGCGGCTCGGCCGGCACATCGGCGGTTGGCCACTGCCAGCGCGCGGCCAGTTCGAACCGCCCATCCTCACCCTCGGTCAACAACATGCCGGCCGGGCTGTCGGTAATGTCCGCCACCGCGCGGATCACGCGTTCCTGCAGCGACGCCGGGTTCGCCCGTCCTTGCGCAATCGTGCGGGTAAAGCGCAGCCATTCGACGCGGTAGTCATACCGGTGCTGGAACAGGTGCTTCGCCATCGTCACCCGCAGCCAGCCGCGCAGCCGCGGTGATGGCATCACGATCAGCGCGATCAGCGATGCGGTGACCACGAACAGCAGCTGCATCGAAGCGGCAAAGTCTCCGCCCTGGATCGACAGCCACTGTGCAATCGCGACCATCGCCAGCAGGTAGGCCCCGATCAGCATCAGCGAGATCGACTGGAAGGTTACTGCGCGCGACGGGCGCAGGTGCAATTCCTCGCTCCCGCGCCGCGCGCCCATCGCCAGCAGCAGCGCCATGACCAGCGCCGGTGCGCCGCGCAGCGCCGAAAGGCCCTCCGGACTGCTCCCCGCCAGATAGGCGATCGTGAAGAAGTTGAGGTCAAAGCCCCACTGCACCAGCAGCGCCGCTACCGGCCAACGCACCAGCAACCGCGCCTGGCGCGATGCACCCACGTGCAGGTTGTGGACCAGCACCAGCCCGCCAGTCGCGATCAACAGCCGCAGCAGGATCAGCGTATGGACATAGGCATTATGGAAATCGGGCGTCAGCCGCAGCTTGATCAGCAGCAGCTGCGAAATCCCCTGGACCAGTGAAACAAAGGCCAGCGCCGCCAACACCGGCCGCACCGGATGGACATTGCGGTGCCGCCCGTCGAGCGCGAACAGTCCGTAAAGCGCGACCAGCCAGCACAGGTTGCGCAGCGCTTCGAGCAGCGTCGTCGCCATGCCATCGGGCCCGGCCAGCGTACCGGCCAAAGCCCAGCCGCAAGTCGCGGCCAGGGCCATCACAACTCCGCCGCGCACCTTGCCATAGCAATCGCGCCGCGTGGCAATCCAGCCCGCCGCGATCGCGCAAGCGAAGGCCCCGGTCCCCCAGACCGCAGCCCCGATGCCAATCAGCAAGGCGGGAGCCGCGCTCATTTCAGCGCGCGCCCTCGTGCCACAGTACCACGCGCAGGGTTTGCAGCAGGATCAGCAGGTCCAGGAACGGGGTGTAATTCTTGGCGTAGTAGAGATCGTATTCGAGCTTGTGGCGCGAATCCTCGATCGAGGCGCCATAGGGATAGTTGATCTGCGCCCAGCCGGTGAT